>WOYO01000028.1:0-4261 GCA_011620765.1 Thermoplasmata archaeon | reverse complement strand
TCTATGGCTGTAGATGCGCTTATCATTCCATCACCCACCTGTTAGCCCTTTTATATATCGCCCCACCACTTCAGCCGTGCTTCAGATTCTGTTACGCGCTCTTTACCTTCATCTGTGATGTTATAGCACTTTTTCATCTTCCCAGCCTCAGTGGTTACCCACTCCTCTATGATCCCTATAGGGATGATGTGTTTATAAAATTATTGGTTGTTTTTGCGCCTAAACGCCTAAAACTAGAAAATGAGAAGTTAAACCCTAAAGCGGAAGCGGAGTCACGGCTCCATATTCCCCCAGGATTTGAAGAGGATAGAGAACGATTGAAATCTGCTCCTTGAAGGATTGGATGAAGGCAAAAATAAAAATAATCTCAATAGCGTCGGGAGTAAATTCAGCGCTTAAGCTTGAAAACTGAATGAGAATCAGCATACAGTAATTATGCTCCTCACTATGTGCTACTTTTCTCCTTTATCTCTATTCTTTCTTCCGCTTTTTTACCAAACTTAAACGCCGTTCTCTCGCATTCTGGGTTAGCGCATCCTTTTATCTTTCTCTTTCCTGCATAAAATGAGATCATTGGAGCACCGCACTTCTCGCATGCGCCCTCAAATCTTACGTTCCCTTTTTGCGGCAGCGGATAGGTATTCCTGCATTCCGGATAGTTGCTGCATGCGACGAACCTCTTCTTTTTTCTTGAGATCATCACCCTTAGCTTACCCCCACATTTAGGGCATATGCCTGCGAAGTTATTGTTCTGAACTGCTTTTAATATCTCCTTACCTATCTCCTCCCTGTGTGCCTCTATAACCTCTGTGATCTCCCTGAGCATTTCTCTAGAATCCTCAACAACCTCTTCAAAGCTCTTTCTTCCATCAGCTATGAGCTCCATCTCCTCTTCAAGCTTTTTTGTCATCTCCTCCTTTGTTATCCCGTGTGCATACCTGCTCAGAGCGTCTATCAGCGCTGCCGCTATTTCTGTGCTTGCAGGAGGGTTTCCCTTAACATACTCTCTATCATAGAGCTTCTGCACGATCTCTGCACGTGTTGACTTTGTTCCTAAACCAAGTTTCTCCATAAGGGATATTAGAGAGCCAAGATGCATCCTTGCTGGAGGCTTTGTCTCTTCCTCTATAACTTCTATGTTCTCTATGCTTATTTTCTCACCGTTCTCCAGGTCTGGGATCTTTCTCTCTTCAAACTTCTCATAGATCCATACGGAGAGATAGCCATCATAGGTGAGCGTTTGCCCATCAGCGAAAAAGTTCTCTCCTTCTATATCGAGTGTAGCCTCTTTTCTCTCAACCTCAGCATCTCTGTGCAGCGTTGCAAGAAATCTTCTCGCTATGAGCTCATAAACAGAATTCTTCTTTTCTGGCAATAGACCTGTCGGATATATGGGTGGGTGGTCCTTGCTCTCAATCCTTCCCCTGCTTGGCTTTATACCCTCTTTTAGAAGAAATTTTGAGACCTCTGGGAACTCCTTAGATAGCTTTTCAACTATGATTTTTAGATTCAGCCCCTTGGGATAAACCGTGTTGTCTGTTCGGGGGTAGGAGATATAACCGTGTGCATAGAGATCTTCTGCCATGCTCATAGCTCTGGCGGGTGTTACATGAATGAAGTTTGTGCATCTGAGAAATTCAGTAGTGTCAAAAGGCGTTGGTCTCCTTTTCTTCTTAACAGAGCGCGAGAATTGCTCCACCTCAGCCTCTTTTTTGTTCTTTACCTTATTAAAAATATCCTCAGTCTCATTTTTATCCCATATCGTTTCATGAAAAGCTTTAAACCTATCCTCACCCTTTTTTAGGGTGCAGACAATTCTCCAGTATTTTTTCGGCACAAACTCTGCTATCTTCTTATCCTGTTCAACAATCTTTGCTAGCGTTGGTGTCTGCACTCTGCCGACAGAGAGAAAATTCTGACCCAGGCTTTTTGAAGCTATGGATATCAGCCTTGTGAGAACTGCCCCCCATATGAGATCTATCCACTGCCTCGCTCTGGCAGCATCCGCAAGGTTATTATCCACCTCTGTGAGGTTTTCAAAAGCCTCTTTTATCTCATCCTCAACCAGTGAGCTGAATCTTGCTCTTTTAACTCTTTTTCCATCTACGCCTACAAGATCTATGGCCTCTTTTCCTATAAGCTCTCCCTCTCTATCAAAATCTGTTGCGACTATGACCTCTTCAGCATCTCTCCCGAGCTTTTTAAGAGCCTCTACCACCCTCCTCCCGGTTATTCTATATCTTGGCTCTATCCTTATGAGCTTCTCAGGATCTATGCTCTTCCAGTTGTCGTATTCCTCTGGAAAGTCCAGTTGCACAATGTGCCCTCTTAGCCCTATGCATACGCAATCATTCCATCTGTAAACCCTAACTCCGCCCTCACTAGAGCTCTTCATCTTTTTATCTGAGAGTATCTGCGCTATCCTCCTTGCAACTGAGTCCTTCTCTGCTATTATCAATTTCACTGCGCTTAATGTAGTTTCTAAAATATCTCTTTTGCCTTGATAGCTATAGAGAGCAAATTGAATATATACCTAAAAGGATTTTATCCATGGCTGGACTAATGATAGGGCGTTTTCAACCCTTCCACAACGGGCATCTCCAGGTAGTAAGGTGGATTGCAAAGAAGGAGAGCAGAATAATAATAGCTATAGGCAGCGCTCAGGAAAGCCATACGCTGGAGGATCCTTTTACAGCCGGAGAGAGATATGAGATGATCTACGAGGCCCTAAAAAATGAGGACATAAAGGAGCTCTTTATAATACCAATGGAGGACCTGAACAGAAATTCGTTATGGATCGCCCATGTTCTCTCTTTATCGCCTCCCTTTGATAGGGTCTATACAAACAATCCTTTAGTAAATAGGCTTTTTGAGGAGTATAGGCCAGGGATAGAGGTTGTTCATCCTCCGATCTTCAAGAGAAATGTGCTCACCGGAAGAAAGATAAGAGAGTTTATGGCGGAAGGAAAAGAGTGGAGGTCTTACGTCCCTGAAGGAGTGGTTACTATCATAGATCGCATAAATGGCGCTCAACGTTTGAAAGACATAGTAGGGAGTGATGAAGTTGAGGGTTAGAGATATAGGTGAATTCGGCATTATAGACAAAATAATCTCTCTTATAGATGGTCCAGAGACTCCGTATGGTATGGGGGATGACTGCGCATTTTTGGATTTTGGAAAAGAAGGCATAGCGGTGACAACAGACATGGTAGCTGAGAGCACTGATATCCCTCCAGGTATGAAACCCCAGGAAATAGGGTGGTATGCTGTGGCAATAAACATAAGTGATCTCGCATCTAAGGGAGCAAGACCTCTCGCTTTTTTTTCCTCTATTGCAATGTTACCTGAGACCCCCGTAAATTTTATAGATGCTTTGTACAGAGGAATGAGAGATTGTTGCAGTGAATATGGGTGTTATATCGCAGGGGGGGATACCAGCAGGGGTAAAGAGCTCATGATCTCCGGTACTGCCATAGGCAGAGTGAGAAGAGAGGATTTTATACCACGAAAGGGTGCCAGAGTAGGGGACGTTATAGCTCTGACCGGAGAACTTGGCCTCCCCGCTCTTGGTCTGGACATTCTTCTTGGAAGGAAGAAAAAAAGGTGCAAAAGAGCGATAGAAGCTCTCTTGATGCCAAAGCCAAGGGTTAAAGAAGGCATATACCTTGCGGAAAAACACCTCTGCACCTCTTCGATGGACACAAGTGATGGATTAGCCTCATCGCTTCACCAGCTCGCAAAAGCGAGTGGGGTTGGAATGGAGATAGATTTTGATCTGCTTCCTATAGCGAAGGAGGTAAAAAGTTATACGC
Organism: Thermoplasmata archaeon; assembly: GCA_011620765.1. Taxonomy (GTDB): domain Archaea; phylum Thermoplasmatota; class UBA186; order UBA287; family UBA287; genus UBA287. Next base: position 449 of record WOYO01000028.1, on the reverse strand, counting down.
ATGATGATGAGGAGCTGGAGCGTTTTATCCTGTATACTGGTGGTGAATTTGAGCTTCTTTTAACCATGAGTAATGAGAAATTTGAAGAAGCGAGCAAAAAGCTCAATATAAAAAAGATAGGCATCGTAAAAGATGCGGGTATAAATATGAAAAAAGATGGTGCTATAAAAGAGTTGAAGGATAAAGGCTATACACACTTTTGAATTTTATATCAGCTCTTTGTTAGGGGCTCCATCGAATAACCAGTTTCAAGGTGCCTGCATGCATACTGTACTATTGCTATACCAACGACAATTACGCCTGTGATCTGTAAAACAGGTTCTCTTATAACGTCTTAAAGATCCTCCCCCAAGACTAGTATTTCATAAAAAACAGAAACTATGCACTTAATATCTTTTGTGTCTCTAGAATTAGACAGTAAAAAGGAGCAAAAAAATAAAAAAAGGAAA
>WOYO01000083.1 GCA_011620765.1 Thermoplasmata archaeon | reverse complement strand
GGGACAAACTGTGAGGATGAGACAAAGCGAGGTTTTGATAAACTTGGAGTAAAAGCTGAGATAAAGCACCTGAAGGAGCTGAAGGGGCTGTTTGATTATCACATATTGATACTTCCAGGGGGCTTTTCAGCAGGTGACTATGTAGCGTCGGGTGCAATAATGGCCGCAAGGATACGAGCAAAGTTCTATGATTCCTTGAAGGATTTTGTAAGAGAAGGCAGGATCATAGGCGGTATATGCAATGGCTTTCAGGTTCTGATGAATCTCAACCTGCTGGATGTTGAAGCAGCCCTGACAACAAATATGAGCGCTCGCTTTGAATGCATGCCTGTATTTGTGAGGAAAGAAAAAAACTGCGCGTTTACAGAGGAGACAGACAGGCTTCTATGCCTTCCTGTTGCTCACGCAGAGGGCAGATTGATAGGTAGAATAGATGAGGAGCAGGTAGTTTTCAGATACGCTAAACCTGACGGCTCTTTAGCTGAAGGTGAGTATCCTTACAATCCAAATGGATCCCAGGATGACATAGCTGCGATATGCAGCAGGGAGGGAAACGTATTCGGTATGATGCCGCATCCAGAGAGGGTGCTTGAGCATGTGAACCAGCACGACTGGACAAGAAAAGCCCCCGGGGTAGAGGGAGAGGGAATGCAGATATTTCGCTCAGTTGTAGATTATGCTGAGAGGAAGCTCTGATGTGCGGTATAGTGGGCATAATAACCCGGAACGAAAACGTTTCATACAGCATATACAGAGCACTTGTGGCTCTTCAGCATAGAGGGCAGAGCGCCTCTGGCATAGCAACATTTGATGGCGAAGAGATCACCCTGAGAAAGGGCCCCGGTCTTGTGAACGAGGTTTTTGACAGGAGCGCTTTGGAAAGTCTTGAGGGCAACATGGGCATAGGGCACGTCAGATATCCAACAGCAGGCACTGATGGGGTGAAGGATGCTCAGCCATTTATGACCAATATTCCACAAACATTTGCGCTTGTTGAGAACGGCAATCTAACAAACGATGCGCGCATAAGGGAGCTGTTAAGAGAGAGAGGAAGAACAGTGCGCTCAACAAGTGATGGTGAATCTATCTTAAAGCTATTCGCAAGTAGCTACATTAGCGACCCCTTCGAGGCTTTAGAGAGCGTTATGAGCGTTGCTGAAGGTAGCTATTCTGTTATTGTTTTGACAGCAGATGGGCTCATTGCTTTCAGAGATCCTTATGCTATAAGGCCTCTGGTGCTCGGGTACAGGGAAGGAAGCTACATGTTTGCATCTGAAACAGCAGCTTTAGATGTGCTTGGCTACAAAAAGATCAGAGATCTTGATGCAGGGGAGGCTGTTTTTGTTGATAGAGAGCTCAACATAGACTCAAGGGTATTGAATAAAAAAGGGATAAACCACTGCATGTTTGAATGGGTCTATTTTGGAAGGGCTGATTCCGTTATAGATGGCATCTCTGTCTATGAAGCTAGACTCAACCTGGGTAGAGAGCTTGCAGAGCTTTTTGATAAAGATGTTGATATTGTGATGCCGGTGCCGGACACATCAATACCGGCAGCAATATCCTTCTCTGAGGAGAAAGGGCTCAGGTATAGAGAAGGGGTCATGAAGAACAGGTATATTGGAAGAACTTTTATAATGGAATCCCAGAGCAAGCGTGAGAATGCTGTCAGGGACAAGCTCAACCCAATGCGCTCCGAGGTTAATGGCAGAAGGGTTGCTATGATAGATGACAGCATCGTTAGAGGCACTACCTCCAGAGAGATAGTGGAGATGCTGAAAAAAGAGGGCGCTAAAGAGGTCCATCTTCTCTCAACATGTCCCCCTATCAAATATCCCTGCGTTTATGGTATAGACTTCTCAACGAGAGGTGAGCTGATAGCAGGAGAGAAGGGAGTTGAAGAGATAAGAAGAGAGATAGGATGTGACAGCCTCACGTATCAAAGCATGGAAGGACTTAGCAGAGCTATTGGCTCAAAACAGCTATGCACTGCATGTCTTAGCGGGGAGTATCCAACAGGGATAACGCATGAAGAGGTAAGAATGTTAGGAGCAAAGAGAGCTCATCCGGCGTAATTCAAAACCGCTCTGAATATTGCTTCTGCACATGCATCTCTTGCGCCTGGATCTGAAAGCATATCGCACTCATTTGGATTTGATATGAACGCGAGCTCTGCCAGCGCTGCAGGCATAGCGGTGTTCTTTAGAACATAGAAGCCTGATTGCTTTACTCCTCTATCTCTCAGACCTAGAGCGCTGACAAGACTGTACTGGATCTCAGATGCAAGTATTTCAGAATTGCTGCTACCATAGGTGTACCAGTATGTCTCTATCCCATTTGCGTCTGGTGAAGAGTAGGAGTTGCAGTGGATGCTTATAAATATGTCGGCACCGGCATTGTTTGCTATAGCGCATCTCTCCTCAAGGGATACATAGTAATCCCCATCTCTTGTCATCACTACGCGTGCGCCACTCCTCTCAAGCCTGTTCTTCAGCCTCATCGCAACATCCAGGTTCACATCCTTCTCCAGCAAACCACAAGCACCAACAGCACCAGAATCGCTACCACCATGCCCCGCATCAATACAGACAATCATTCCGCTTACGTTCGCTGTAGCATTACCAAGGAATGAGATAGCTACAAAGAGCGCTAAAAGCGCCACTATCTTTTTCATACTTTTTATTTTGTCCTTTTTTCTATTTATAACTTTCTTTTAATTTTTTAATCCGTGCTTTCAGGCTACAATCAGAATTTATCGATGGGAGCGTTCTTAAGCTTTGATCTTGAAACTTTTTTTGCTGAACCCAGTAAAAAGCTTAGCTCTTCATCACTTAACTCAAAGGTTTCGGCTATGCTTGCGGCAAGCATCTCATCCTTCTTCATCATGTACGTTAAGTACGGCAGGATCTCTGTTTTCACCTTCCTGCTGGATGCGTGCAGTGAAAGCTTTTTTATTATCTCCTCTCTCAGCGCTCTTCTGCCCTTATACCTTGACATCTCTCTCAACCAGTTTGGAAATGAGTACCTTGCTCCATGGCCGGGAAGATAGCCAAAAAACATGAGCGCTGTGGCATATCTCCACAGGGTATAGTTCTGTTTTCTCAGAGATCGCCCAAGGTAAATGTCTATCTTTGATATCTGGTTATAGGCATTTGCGAGAGCATCTGCTTCGAATATGTTAGGAGCATTCTCATCAATCCATAACAGCACATCCCTTGGTTCCATATCTAGAGACATGAGCTCTGACCTCACTATCTTTATGTCTGTTGCTCTGAAGACCTTCGGAAGCACATCAAATATGCTTCTCTTCCTGTCCCTGAAGCTGGGATCACCGCCTTCCAGATCCCTTATCGCGCTCCTTATATCTCCATTGCACATCTCAGCTATTTCTATAAGCAATTCATCATAGACATCGATGCCTTCTTCAACAGATATCCTCTTGAGCAACCTGAATATCTCTTCTTTTCTAGGTCTGTTGAATCTTATTTCCATACAATGCTTGCTGAAGCTCTGTGATCTTGAGGTTAGAGCGTAGAGATCGTTTGCTATCAGAATTATCGGTTGTTTTGTTACCTCTAAAGTTTCTGCTATGGCTTTTATGCCTCCTCTGTCTTCTACACCTGAAAGGTTATCAGCTTCATCCAGTATTATCAGCTTTTTCTTACTTTCGCCAAAAAGGGAGTTGTTTACAGCTCCGCGCATTGCAATTTTTCTAACACTCTCATAGTTTCTTATATCCGAAGCGTTCATCTCAATAACATCGTAACCGAATTCATTCGCCAGCGCTAAAGCAGCGCTGGTCTTTCCTATACCAGGTGGCCCATATATTATAACCCCTTTCTTTTCATTTTTAGCACTCCAGTTCTTTAGCCAATCTGTGAGATCTTCAATCGCTTTTCTATTTCCTGCTATATCCCTGAGCCTCTTCGGTCTGTATTTCTCCGCTAGATCCATTCAAAGATCAATAGGTGCAAGGGAATAAATCTTTTTTGTTTTTTCATATTTGTTGCCGGAACCTTCTAGCTTGCACTTTTTATGCTCTCTGTCCTTTTGCTTACTGCGGGAATAGATCCTGAGTGGTTATGTACTGTATCTGATATCAAAGAGCATTAGCGCATCATTCATGAATAGTTATAGAGCCCGTTGAATAGAAGCATGAAACTCCCATCAACGCTGGCTCTGTACTGAGGGAGGAATGAATACCCTATGACATCGCCATTACCGACTGCAGCCCTGACCATACAGCTCTTTCCTTCAAGGGAGCCCTCTGCATAGCCCGCAGATAAAGAGCCAACCGTAGCAATGCTTTTCCCGCCTTCAAATGTGAGGTTACCCCAGAAAAATGCTGGCTGCTCCTCCATTATTCCATAAGTCAGAGGATCGCTCTCAAAAGAGCATAAGAAAAATGATCCCGGGACTGTTGCTTCATTTTCAACAACCGTTATGGGCGCAATGTGCTCTAAAATAGCTGAGCTCCCTCCCCAGGTGATTAGCCTGCCCCCGCTCTTGACAAAGTTATTTATGCTTTCTATGCCCTCTTTGCCCAATCCATTCTTTAGCGGATAATTTTTGCTTCCGTCTATTAAAAGCTCTATTGAGCTCTCCTCCGGTATTATAAGGATATCATAATCGAGGGAACTCACATCCGTTATAACATCATAGTCAAAGCCAAATTCGTCTAAAACCATTCTACTCCACCCTTCGTCCATCGCCCCTCTCCCAGGGCGGTTCGTAGAGTATATCGCTATCCTCTGCTCCTCTACCACAGAGGGCTCTGAAATATTGGTGCCAAAGAACTCTATATTATATACATCAACAGGCGATTTAACAGCAAATGTGCCTGCGTCAAATGTTACATTCTGTATGGTGATCGGCTCCTCCAGGGTAAAGACCTCTTCGTTATTGCTCAGGAGATCATTGACAGCCCTTATCGCAGAGAGCGTTCTATTGAAGAGGTAATAGTTTCCAGAGCCAGAGACCTTTGAGATGTTTACATCCGCGCCTTTAGCTTCTCTTGTTTCAGGCATGTGATCTATCTCATAGATGTCCAATCCCTTAGCAAGGCCGTAGTTCCATGCTGTCACATCATAGAAATATGGTTCTTCAAGGCTCTGTATGCCAAGCAGTGCTCTCGCCATAGGGCTTGTTTTTGGCACGATGAAAGCGCTTTCATTCTCTCTCACCTCAACTCCCTGCTCGATTAGCTTGTTTACTGCCTTGTTAAGAGCATAGACATCCCTCTGCTCAAATGGAATGATGTATGCTCCTTCTCTACCAGCTTCTTTTCTGTTAATCACGTGGTAGTTATAAAGGATCTCCTCCCCTATCTTCGCTGTGATGTTAACCAGAGCCCTCCAGCCAACGAGCCTGTAGCGCACCTGCTCCTCAAAGCTCCATGTGCCCCCTTCCCATGGGGTTGGCTGATGCTCGCTCCTGCGCTTTGCTCTTTCGGCAAGCTCTTCGTATTCTATATCCATGTTCTCCGGTCCTTTGCCCTCAGCGATCTCCCATGTGCAGCCTATGGAATTGTGCAGAGAAGGCCATGAATCTCCATATCCAGGGAAAAAAAGGTCAAACTCCTCCTCAAAGACTACTCCGGGGCAACCATTTCTCTCAAACTCACTCATTATATAGCCGGCAAGCATGTACTTCTCTTCCTGCACCATAGGGTTTACCTCCGGATTTATTGGATCGCACTCCGGCGCAATGTACATCCTGTACCCATAGCTTCCCATCATGTGGTTGTCTATGAATATCTGGGGGCTGTACTTCAAAAAAGCATTCCAGATATTTCTTATCTCCTCTGTATTACCTTCATGCCAGTCCCTGTTGAGATCATGGCCCACATAAGCATGGTAGTTTGGGGGTGAGGTTCCTGCGTATTTTGTTCCCTTATACTCAGAGTACCACTCTCTATATATGTCATGCCCATCCGGGTTTATCGAAGGGTTTATCACAACCATGACTTCTTTTAATAGCTCCCTGTATGTGGTCAGAAGCTCGTAGGTAAACTGCATTATGCTTTCGGTATCCTCATATTCGCTGGAATGGATATCGCAGTTCAGAAAGATTATGGGCTTTGCGCTTCCAGCTATTTCTCTGGCCTCTTCTTCTTCACATGTAGACAATCTTTTGATCTGCTCTACATTCTTCTGCGCATCCCCATCAAACAGTATAGCCAGTATCATCGTTTTTCCAAGAGTGGATTCACCGAAGGTCTCTATGCTCATTATATCGCTCTCATTCTCAAGCAGATAGAAGTAATCCATCTCTTTCTGCCACGGGGTAAGTGCTTTTCCTATCTCATAACCGAGAAACTGAGAGGGCTCCGTGATCTCTGGCTCGGTGATGCAGAGCGCAAAGAGCTCAAAAAAGAGCAGAGCCGTAACCACTATAACTTTATTCACTATAATCAAAGTATTATCCTTTTTCATATAAATAATTGATGTTTTAATAGGATCTCATCTAGAGAAGCACTCAGTCGTTGAAGACTTTGTGAATCGCTGGCTCTGAAGGGCCTGAAAAGCTCAGATGAAACATTTTGGAGAAGATCACTGGAGTGAGGATCTGAGGTGAAAATGGGAAATAAAAAGCATCAGGTTTTATATCCTTTTATCATACCTTTCTTCTCAAACCTCTTTTGCGAGATCCGTTAGCTTAGCTCCCGGGCGCTCTGAAGCAGAGATAAGAGGCTCTTTATGTCACCCTTCCTTCTCTCTCAGAAACCAGTTTCTCCACGACTCTGAGATTATCATTATGCTTCTCAAAATATTCTCTGCAGGGTTTCAGGATCTCACCAAGATATTCTGCGGTGGCATTCTTCAGATCTAGCGGATGTATCTCTCTGCCAGCAAAAAGGCTCTCAAGCTCATCATAGCTCTTAACCTCAATGTCCCCGCCATACCTCTGCTCCCTCTCTATCACCATGCTATCAAAGCTCCAGAAGATTATCGTTTTGCATATTGCGAGCACAGGGTTCTCTTCCAGAATGCCAACAGGGCAATAGGCTCTCTTCATCTTTTCTTTTATGCTCTCCTCACTATCATGTATAAAGATGGCGCTCTGAGGTTTGCTCTTGGACATTTTTATGCCCTCCATTCGCCCTGCGCCTTCGAGGCTGGGTATCAATGGAAGGTGCATTGCCACAGGCTTTTTGAGCCCCAGGGATGGAGCTATTTCTCTTGCCAGCATATGGGCCCGGCGCTGATCCATTCCGGCCAGAGCTAAATCAACGCCGAGCATGAATATGTCTGTAACCTGCATCATGGGATATATCGTTTTGGAGTAGTCTATGCTTGCCTCATTTGATTTTCTTCCCATTATTGTCAGGGCTCTCTTTATTCTGGCCAGTGTTGTGTGCTTTGCTCCTCTTATAAGTGTGGCCCAGTATTCCCTATCATCAACAAGATCATTTGCATAAACAAAATCTGGATGAGCGTCCATGGAATAAAAGACATCCTTGAGATATTCTCCACACACCCTTATCTTCTCTATGTCGCCACCAAACTTATCATTTATCTGCGCATGCCAGTCTGCCAGCAAAACAGTAACTTTGAAATTTGCGGCGATAAGATCCTTGACCTTTTTTGCGGTGAGGAAAAAGCCCAGGTGCGCTAAACCGGAGGGCTCATAGCCTATGTATGCTCTTCTCTCTCTCCTGTTTAAAAGCTCTTTGAGCTCTTTTTTTGTCACTATCTCTGCGCAGCCTCTGGTTAGAGTCTCAAGCTCATTCATATGCATGATATATCTTGAGGTATTAAAGATTTATATTCTACTATCAAAGAATTCATCATGTAATTCACAATTTATAAATATGAACAAATCCCTTCTTTTTGTGGCTGTGGAAGCTCTCAGTGAAGTAAGGAGAAAAGAGGAGGAGGCTGAAAACTTAATAAACAAAGCCTTAGAGAATAGAGAGAAAATAATAGAAGATGCCCGCAAAAAAGCTAATGAGATCAGAGATGAAGCCTCCGAAGAGATGAAAAAGATCAGAGAGAATGATGAGAAAGAAAAAAAGAAAGAGATCGAGGCAGAAAAGAAGAGAATAGCAAAAGAAGCAGAGGAGGAGATCTCCGAGCTCAAAGTTAAGGCAGAGAAAAAAGAGGAGAAAGCGGTAGAAAAAGCACTTAGTTTTCTTCTGGAGAGGACCAAAGGATGGCCATAGCTAAAATAAAGAGAGTTGAAATAGTAACTTTAAAAGAAAAGAGAGATGCGCTCATAGAGAAGCTTCAAAGGCTCGGAGTCGTTCATATAGAGGAAGAGACGGATAAAAGCATACCTTCACACGCAGAGGTTGAGAGAAAACTCTCAGACATGCTATTTGCCATAAATTTTTTAAACAGGTTCTCTGAGGACAAAGATAACTTCATCCAATCCTTCTTTGATTCCAGAGATATCATAGATGAGGAAAAACTGTTCAATACAGAAAGTGATGAAGAGCTGCTGAAAAAGA
>WOYO01000031.1 GCA_011620765.1 Thermoplasmata archaeon | reverse complement strand
GTTTTATGGTCATAGTTTTGCAGGAAACGCAAAGCCAGAGGAATAATCATAGATGTATCCGGCGTCAGATGAAGAGGTAAAGGAGATCTTATAGCTACCAGCACCAGTTTACAAAGCTTTTTAAAGCATTACCTCTTCTTGTTTCATTCCCGATACCAGCTATTGGATAGAGTGGGTCCCACATTCACAGCCACAACCACAGGCACAAACACCCGCAGCGCTCACCTGCTCATACACTCTTGAAAAATAATGGTGGTTGTGCTTGTCCCCGTTGCAACACATCTTCTATGCATACATTGAAATTTTCTGGAACAATTTGTAACTATGAAGATATTACCTTATCCCCTTCATTCACATTTTGAGCAACGATGAGTGTGATCTCTTTTTTAACTGCTCGTTCCCAAACAGACCCTCCTCTCAGACAAGGTCGCTGTAACTGGTAGGATCATAGAGCTTAGTAAAACAAGAGCGATTAAGATTAAACAGCAGCTGTCTCCAAGATTCTCCGCACCGTTGTGCGCTGCTAGATCTATTCCCTTCTATTGGAGTGACAGGGCAATGACAATATCCTCCACAGGAACAACTGCAAAGGGGTTAGATACTTTAACTTCTGCTTCAAACACCTCTAACATTTTTTACCTCCTAAATACTCACGCTCTTTTTCCCACAAATGGGTGTGCCTACAGTTATCAGGGTAGTAGGACCATCTTCTTCTTCGATCTCTGGAGACTCCATTATCTTCCAATCTCGGGGTACCCGCAGCATCCCTATGATGGTATTTCCTGTGTAGTAGTAGCCTATTTTATCTCCTTGCTTGAGATCCTCTACCTGTAAATGGTTCCAATCAGGGAGATCATTGATGAGTGCATTACCTACAAAAAATTCCAATATCCTCCCTGTTTTAGGATTATTTCTTGAAAAAATCCCGGCAAAGGATGCTTCTTCAACGATTATCTTATCACCATCTATCTCTTTGATATACCCACACCCTTTTTCAGAGCTCTCTGCGATAGAGATGCCTGTAAAATTTTGTTCCTCACTTAAACTGAAACCATCTTCATAAATTGTGCAGTTCTGGGGGTATTTAGTAATACTGGATAGAACAAAGTTTTCATCATACGTTAATTTTACTTTATCTCCTTCAGAAAATATTTTCGTAATTTCATTTATGTTTTCGCTTATAAGCTCTTCTTTATATTTGACTTCTTGTTTTCCTTCTGTATATATTATAATTGCATCCCCATCAGATGACATCACAGATTGCAATACTCCGCTCCTTCCCCCTTCATCATCGCTACCGGTTTCTTCACCGCCACCTGTGATATCCCCGCTCCTCGTAAGGTAATCAACTTTGAGCTCAAGAATCTCACCTGTTACAGGATTTCCATACTCATAGGTTGCTTCCTCGATAATAACCGTGGACCTTTCAGGATCTATCTCTTTGAAGTACCCTGCAGTGTCGTAAAGCCTCTCGCACCTTACGTTAAGGGGCATGCAGAGCATGATGAACAGGATAAAAACAAGTGGTGCTTTTAAAGACATTATTAAAGCACCCCCTTCATTACACAGGAATCTGTACCAATATGATATCCTGCAGGATCTATTGGTGCAGGATAAAGATCATTGCAATTAAAGCATTCACACAGATATCCGCACCCACATGGTTCTCTCAAAGGTATAACTTCTTCGTCAAATATCTTTAACATAGCCTCACCTCAATAATATGATGTCCTACCGGTATATATAAGTATCTATTTTCGCTACTTTGTGGGATCTTTTTTGCTGTCCTTCCCCTTTCTTCCAGGATCTCCTTTACTCTGTCCCCCACTTACTCTCTTTTTATCCTTATATCCAAAGGTGATCAGAGTACAAAGAGGATCAGAGGGATGTCCTTTTAAATCTCAATTGTTCGCCAATGCATTGAGAAGATTTATATGCTGTTTCTCTGATAAGACGCAGGAGGTTTTATCATGTCTAAAGAGGTGCTTGAGAGAACGATAAAGAGAGCAAGGGAGAGAAATATAATCATACCAACGTATGAGCAGATGAGGGATCCTTCGAAGGTGCCTGAGAGCATAAGAGAAGAGCTAGAAGGGATAGGCTTATGGGATCTTCATCCGAGGAATCTTTTCAGGATCACATGGAAGAATGATCCTGAGATTGGAGGCTTTGATGGTGTTAACTATATGGAGTTGCCTTATGAGCTTACAGGAGTAGAGGCAAGGATCTTCGTGCTGATAGGCAAGTTCTTTCCAACAGGATCCCACAAGGTTGGGGCGACATTTGGACCACTGGTGAGCAGACTTGTTACAGGCACCTTTGATCCCACAACGCAGAAGGCTTTATGGCCCTCTACGGGCAACTATTGCAGGGGTGGGGCTTATGATTCCTATCTTTTGGGTTGTCCAAGTATAGCCGTCTTGCCCGAGGGCATGTCTGAAGAGAGGTTTGAGTGGTTGAAAAAAGTTGGGGCAGAGATATATCCAACTCCAGGCGTGGAGAGCAATGTAAAGGAGGTTTTTGATAAAACAAAAGAGCTGAAGAGGAAGAGGCCTGAAGAGATAGTTGTTTTGAATCAGTTCGAAGAGTTCGGAAATCCCATGTGGCACTATGCGGTCACGGGTCCTGCTATGGAGGAGGTTTATCTGAAGGAGAGAAAGAGGGGGGAGAGATTTACAGCTCTTTTTCTGACGCAGGGCTCTGCAGGAACCCTTGGCTCAGCAAATTATCTCAGGGAGAGATTTCCAGCGATAAAGATATGCGCTGGAGAGGCTCTACAGTGCCCTACTCTGCTTTACAATGGATTCGGTGGACACAGAATTGAGGGCATAGGGGATAAGCATGTTCCATGGGTATTGGACGCCAAAAATCTGGACATGGTAGCGGGAATAGATGATGAAGCGTGCATGCATCTTGTGAGGCTTTTTAATGAGAATGAGGGAAGAAATGTGCTTAAAGCTAGAGGCGTGCCCTCCGATGTAGTTGAAAAGCTTGATCTTCTTGGCATATCTTCTATAGCGAACATCCTGGGGGCTATAAAAATGGCAAAGTATTATGAGATGGATGAAAAGGACATCATCTTTACGGTAGCCACAGATTCTATGGAGCTCTATCAGTCCAGGTTGAGGGAGATGGGCCCAGGTTATACGGAGATGCAGGCCAGCGGGGATTTTGAGAGGTATCTAAAAGGCGCAACAACAGACTGGATGGCAGAGCTATCATACTGGGATAAGAAGAGGATACACAATCTGAAGTACTTCACATGGATCGAGCAGCAGGGCAAGAGCATAGAGGAGCTAAACGAGCAGTGGTATAGCAAAGATTACTGGAAAAAGAAGCTTAATTACAAAAAACTTGATAGACGTATCAAAGAATTTAACAGAACGGTAGGGCTCATATGAATAATGAGTTTATGAACAAAAAGATGATAGAGCTCAGATGCAGCCGCTGCGGTAAGGCGTTTAAGCCTGATGAAATAGTCTATACCTGCGATTGTGGTGGCATCCTGGAAACAGTTTATGATCACAGCGAAGTGAGATTTGAGGGAAAGGACATGTGGAGGTACGGCGATCTGCTGCCGATAAAGAGCAGAACGAAACTCTATGTTGGTGGAACCCCTCTATACAGTTTTGATGATGTAAACATTATGCTGAAGGATGAAACCAGGAATCCAAGTGCATCACTCAAGGATAGAGCTTCTGCTGTTGTTGTTTCTCTCGCTAAAGCTTTAGGGTATAAAAAAGTGTCATGCGCCTCAACAGGTAATGCGGGTGTATCCCTGGCATGTATCTGTGCTTCTGAGGCACTTGAGAGCTATGTCTTTGTTCCTAAAACAGCCTCCAGACAGAAGCTTGCCCAGCTGAGAGCTTATGGTGCAAATGTTGTCGCTATAGATGCCACATATGATGAATGCTATGACATCTGCAACTCCGTCTCTAAGCAGAAAGGGCTATACAACAGGAACACGGCATATAACCCTTACACGATAGACGGAAAAAAGACCGTTGCCTTTGAAATAGCAGAGCAATTAGAATTTAAGGTTCCTTCTCACATATTCGTTCCAGTTGGCGATGGATGCATAATAAGCGGCGTGTGGAAAGGTTTCAAGGATCTTAAGGCATGCGGGTTTATCAATGACATGCCCATTCTCATAGGCGTGCAGGCTGAGGGTTGCGATCCGCTGGCTAGAGGTAAAGAAGAGTTTGAGCCTGACAATGGAACAAAAACAAAGGCTGAAAGTATTGCTGTTTGCAGGCCAAGAAATGGCTTCATGGCTCTGAGAGACGTCAGAGAGTCCGGCGGTCATTTCGTCACAGTGAGCGATGAGGAAATGTTCGATTCATTAAAGCTTCTCGCCTCAAAAACTGGCATATTTGCAGAACTTGCCTCAGCCTCAACGATAGCCGCCATAAGAAAAGAAAAGTCTGAAAGGAGGATAGATAAAAAAGATGAATGCGTGGCGATCATAACAGGCAGCGGACTGAAAGATGAAAATGCTTTAGAGCTTCTGGAGGGCGAGAATGCTACTGCTTAAGAACTGCAAACTTTTGAACGAAAGTGCAACAAAGGACATACTCATAGAGGGCAACAGGATAGAGAGGATAGCCAGCGATATAAGGGAAAACGCAGAGGTGATGGATTTGAAAGGCTTATTTGTTATGCAGGGCGCTATAGATGCGCATGTCCATTTCGATGATCCTGGTAATACGGAGAGGGAGGACTTCGAGCACGGGAGCAAAAGCGCTATTGCCGGTGGTGTCACATGCGTTATAGATATGCCATGCACCTCAAAGCCCCCAGTTATAGATGAAGAGGCTTTCAACAAGAAGCTCTCTGTTGTAGGGGAAAAAGCTTACTGCGACTTTGCGTTTTATGGGGGAATAGATGGGAAGGACAATAGATATCTGGAGCATATGCGCTCTCTGAAGGACGTTGTGGGCTTCAAGTGCTATGCTACTTCACCTGAGGGATTCAACAGGATTGATAGGGGAATGCTCTTTGAAGCTTTATCAGTGAGCAAAAAGCCGATACTGCTGCACGCTGAGGACAATGAAGTAGTTGAGCATTTTACAGAGAAGTATAAAGAAAGCCAGGATCCCTTAGACTGGCAGAATGCTAGGCCCCCGATAGCTGAAGCTCTGGCAATAAAAAGCGCATCGTACATAGCTCATTCAACAGAGGGCTCATTGCACATAGTTCATGTGAGCTCTAGAGATGGAGCAATTGCTGTGAGAGAGGGAAAAGAGATAGCAGACATAAGCGCAGAGACCTGCCCTCAGTACCTTCTGCTAAACAGCGAGCACCTCGAAAAGTTAGGGACAATAGCAAAGACCTCACCTCCAATAAGGGAAAATAAGGATAACGCTTTTCTCTGGGATTGTCTAATGAATAATACCATAGATTTTGTAGCCAGCGATCACGCACCATGCAAAAGAGAGGAAAAGGAACGGGAGATCTTTGAGGCTTACTCTGGCATCCCCGGGGTGCGCACGCTGTTGCCTCTTATGGTATCTGAAGGCTATAACAAAAAGAGAATAACATTAGAGCGAATGATAGAGGTGCTATCAACAGCACCAGCGAAGCGTTATGGTCTCTATCCAAAAAAGGGAGCTTTAAGCGTCGGAAGCGATGCAGATCTTGTAGCTATAGACATGAAAGAAGAGTGGGTGCTGGAAGAAGAGTATAGCCCGTTTGATGGCTGGAAGCTTAAAGGTAAAGTAAAAAAGACATTTCTAAGGGGTGAGCTCGTCTATGATGGAGAGCTCTTGAATACGAAGAAAAGAGGGAGGTATGTGTATGCGCATTAAATATGGCTTCAATGATGTTCCATCACCTTCAGAGACCTCTATTCTTGCCTTCCAGCATGCTCTTGCTGCATTTGGAAGCATAATAGCTGTGCCTCTAATTGTTGGCAGCGCTATAGGTCTAAGCAGCAGAGACGTCTCTTTTCTTGTTAACATGGCACTGATTGCAAGTGGTATTGGTACACTCATACAAACAATAGGTTTAGGACCAATGGGAGCAAAGGTTCCATGCTTGATGGGAACATCAATAAAATTTGTAACCCCTGCGATACAGGTGGGAAGTGTTTATGGGCTATCCGAGATATTCGGCTGCACTATCGTAGCCAGTCTATTAGAGGTTATTCTGAGCAGATTTTTAAAGTATATAAAAAGGATCTTTACCCCCACAGTCAGAGGGTGCGTGATAATGCTCATAGGCCTCACCTTTATGCCAGTGGGCATAACGTGGATAAGCGGAAGTGTAGAGAGCCTGGCGCTTGGATTGCTGGTTATGGTCTTTGTTGTGGTCTTATCTGTTTTTGGAAAGGGCATTATATCAACAGGATCTGTTCTTTGGGGCATGCTGCTTGGTTATATAATCTCATTCCCCCTGGGTCTTGTTACAGAGTTTGATCCCTTTGCTGGGGGTTATATAAGCATACCTCAGCCTCTGAAATATGGTTTTTCACTCCACATATCAGCTCTCCTACCATTTTTGATAGTGTATATTGTATCGATGATAGAAACAATAGGAGATCTTCTCGCTATAGAGGAGATATGCGATGAAGAGATAGGAGCAGAGGGTTTAGCAAAGGGCATACTTGCAGATGGTGGGACTTCAACAATAGCCGGTTTTTTTAATGCCATGCCTCTGAGCTCTTTCAGCCAGAATATAGGAATAATCTCTCTCACGGGTGTTGCTTCCAGAGGTGTTGTTGCTTTAGCCGGTGTGATTTTTATAATCTCTGGGCTTCTACCCCCTGTCGGAAACATCTTTGGAGCAATGCCTCAGCCCGTTCTTGGTGGTGCTGTCATAATAATGTTTGGTCTGGTTGTTGCTGCCGGGATAAGGGTTCTTAAGGATGCTGAGATGAGCAGAAGGAACATGCTTATCATGGCTGTATCCTTAAGCCTTGGGGTTGGCGTGTCTTCGTTTCCTGAACTTCTTGAGCCATTATCGCAGGGAGTTATGATGGTATTTGGCTCCGGGATAGTTACTGGAAGCCTGGCTGCGATAGTGATGGAACTTCTTCTTCCGGAGGAAAAAGATGTTGCTTAAAAACTGTAAATATATGGATAATGGAAAAATAAGGAAAGGGAGCATAAGAATTGGAGTAGAGAACGGAATCATTGAGGATGTGGGTGATCTTAAACCAGAGGCTGATGAGGAGGATCTTAAAGGAAGAGTTGTGATCCCTGGTATGATATGCTACCATGCCCATGCTTACAGTGCTCTTGCTTTTGCCTTCAATTTGAGAGAGAAGCCCAGAGACTTTGAGAGCATATTAAAAAATCTCTGGTGGCCCCTGGACAGCATGCTTGATAGAGAGGCGGTGTATTGCTCGGGCGTATTAACCGCTATGGAATACCTTAGACACGGGGTAACAACGATATTCGATCACCATGCATCAAAGAATTTTATAAGGGGTAGCCTGAATGAGCTGAAAAAAGGTTTTGAGCGTATCGGTATAAGAGGATCTCTCTGCTATGAGATAACAGACAGGTATGGAGAAAGAAAGGCTAGAGAGGCAATAGATGAGAATGAGAGCTTTATAAAGCAAAATAGAGGGTTGATAGGTCTGCACGCTTCATTCACCTTGAGCGATGAAACATTAGCAAGGTGTGCAGAGCTGGCTGAAGAGCTTGATGCCGGGGTTCATGTGCATCTAGCTGAGGGAAAAATAGACAACAAAGATGCTGTTGATAGAGGATATAAAAGTGCTGCTGATAGATTGAACACCTTCGGCATGCTCAACAGAAAGAGCATAATGGCGCATTGCGTCAATGTTAGCAGGCGCGACATAAAACTTTTGAAGGACACCAATGTTGCCACATGCCCGGGCTCAAATGCAAACAATGGCGTTGGCATAATGGATCTAAAAGCAATGCTGAACGAAGGCATAAATGTGGTGCTTGGCAACGATTCTTTTGGCTATGATATGCTGGAGGAGGCTAAAAGGTTGTCATTTCTTCAGAATCTCAGGCGCCCATTGGAGGATAGAATATTCAAAACCATATCTTTTAACAGCGATCTCGCTTCAAACCTCCTTAACAGGAGAGTCGGTAAGATAGAGAAAGGCTATAGCGCAGATCTTGTTGTGCTGAGAAACTGGTTTAACATGGAGAGCTTAAGCATAGAGCACGTTATGGTTAATGGTAAGTGGGTAATAAAGAACAGAGAGTTCGTTAATGATCTTGCTGAAGACATAAAAAGAATAAGGAGAGCTGCTGAGAGGATAGATGAGAAGAGCTCGCAAGTTACCAGCTAAAGGGGAAGAGCGGAGATAAGCTTTGTTGCAGGGGGTTATGCGCTATAAAAGACAGGGAGTTCTTGCGCTTTACAAAGTTATCGCCCTATTGTTTCTAGCTCTTACCGCAGAGTTGCGCGGTACGGATGGATTATACCCTCAGCAAGTTGTTTTATGTATCTATTTTTCACGACAAAAGAGATCACTGAAGGATAAACAGAATTTTTGCTCAAAACGCAAAATCTGAATCTAAATTCTGACCTCAATGTTTTTTCCCGTTATGTTGCTCAGC
>WOYO01000090.1:4461-8960 GCA_011620765.1 Thermoplasmata archaeon | reverse complement strand
TTTGCAAAGATAACCATGCATATTATTGCGAAGGGATATGCAGCCCCATATCCTGCGCCTATGTCCTCAGTTTCATAAAAATCAATGGCCGCCCCTAACCCCGGAGTAGAGGTCATGCCGCCCGTGATGCCCCCCATCAGCGTTATGAGATCCATATGCCACAGTAGCCGCCCCAGGACAAAACCCAAAATCATGGGCACAAGAGCGACAACAGCAGATATCCCCAGCAAGCTTGCGCCATATGCTGTCACTATAGCAACAAACCCTTTGCCAGCCTCCAGGCCAATAACCGCAAGGTACATGGCAAGCATTGTCTCTCTTAAAGGAGAGAGAACCGCGGCTGAAGGCTCTATGCCTCTGAATCTCTTTATGAAACCACCTACCAGTAAGCCCCCTATCAAACCACCACCAGTGTTGCCCAGGGTAACAGAGCCCAGGGAGCCCAGAGGTATAGGGATCATGCCTATAAGTCCACCAGCAACAACAGCAAGAGAGAACATGACAATGCTGTACACAGGTTTGCCGCCTTTTCTATCAAACCCGGAAGAGAATTTGCTCCTTTCTATATCTGTATTAGTTTTGCATATCATGGGCACAAGCTGAACAAAAAGAATGACCGATATCACACCTACAAGATAGGCCACAGAGTGACCTATGGTCACAAGCTCAGGGTTATTTGTCACCTCCAGAGATGCCCCCAGACCAGGAGAGCTGGTGAGAGCACCAGTAAATACCCCCTCTATGAGGGCTTTTTGCGGATAAGGGGATAAGCTCTGGAAAAGGAATGTTAGGAGAGCCCCGCTTCCTGTTATCGCTATCGCAAGGATCACGAGCTTAGCTCCATGCTTCATGACTATATGCCCTATATCTCTGGAAGCGAGTAGGCCAACAGAGGTCACAAATATAAGAAGGCTCAGCTCAAAGAACTCATGAGGCACCTCAAAACCGAAATGACCGAAGATCAGACCAACGTATAGCGCGCCCGAAACACCAAGAGAGAAGGAATGGAACTTCACCCTGCCTATCGCAACACCTATCAGCATGACCGTAAAGAGTATCAGCAGCTCGTCTATCATCCTATCCCTCAGTTATGACCCCAGCATGCTGCCGCTTTCCTTAAGGTTTTTATACCACTCATCCGCTTTTCTTCTATCCATCCTTATGTGCCCACCTTCACAGCCCCTCAAATATTCGTAAAGTTTTTCTTTATACGCAGGATGAGCGCATTTCTCTATGATCTCTTTTGCTCTTTCTTCAGGCTCTTTACCCCTGAGATCGGCAACCCCCTGCTCAGTAACTATCACATCAACATCATGCTCTGTGTGATCAACATGCGAAACCATTGGCACTATGAAGGATATAGCGCCATTCTTTTTTGTTGATGGTGAGAAGAATATGGATATGTATGCATTTGAGGTAAAATCCTCAGAGCCACCTATTCCATTGACAATCTCCCTCCCGTCTATATAGGTAGAGTTCACATTTCCATATATGTCAGCCTCCAGAGCCCCATTCATCGATATGACGCCAAGCCTCGATATGATCTCGGGGCAGTTGCTTATGTCCTGCGGCCTCAGCACAAGCTTTTGCCGAAGCTCATCTATCTCCCCATAAAATCTCTCAAGCTTTTGCGGGCTCAAACTTATTGAGGTCGCGCTTACAAAGTCCGCAACGTTGTCTCTGAGGAGCTGCAATACACAATCCTGGAGAACTTCAGTGTAGAACACAAGGTGCTCAAAACCGGAGCTCTTCAGTCCCTCGGTAACCGCATTTGCTATGTTGCCCACGCCCGATTGGAGCGGCAGGAGGTTTTTGGGGAGCCTCCCTGAGCTCACTTCCTTTTGAAAAAAGGATATAAGGTGCTCAGCTATCTTTCTGTGCTCTTCTGCTGGTGGTGCAAGCGCTCTTGAGCTATCCTTTGCCTCAGTTTCAACAACAAAAACCTCTTTATTCGCGGTAGAGACAAAGGTCTTTCCTATCCTGTCTCTGGGATCTTTCAATGGGATAGGATCTCTCGGCGCGGTCGGCAATAGATATATATCATGTATCCCCTCAAGGCTCTCAGGCTGCTCAGAGTTCAGCTCTATGATAACCGTTTCAGCCTGTGAAACGAATGCAGGAACAGCTCCAACAGATGTTGTGGGGACAAAGCCATCATCTTTTAAAGCGCAGGCTTCAACAATAGCGACATCAACCTCTGGATAGAAGCCGCTTTGCAGCTCCTCTGTGAACTTCCCTATCCTTGTATCTATAAATCTGACCCTGCCCTCGTTTATTGCCTCTCTGAGCACTTTGTTTGTCATGTAGGGCATGCGGAGATCCATCATATCCGCCAGGGCAGTGTCTATCTCCTCACCCACAGATGCTCCTGTGTAAACGTTTACCCTGATATCCTTTCTCTCAGCAAGCTTGAGAGGCACCACTTTAGGGTAGCCAACAGGGGTAAAACCACTGAAGCCTATGGTGTCGCCGTTCTTTACAATCTTACAGGCCTCCTCACCACTTATTCTCTCATATCTCATAAGCAACATGTGAGAGTCAGGATAAAAAGTTGCTGTTTTGCGCGCATCTCTCTGTTGTGTGCCCACATCTCTTCCTGTACGCCTTTTTCTCTTTCTTGCATCACTTTCATCTATATGCATCATTCCCTGAAGGAATATCTTATGAGTTTCACGCTCTCCTCGTTTCGTTTAACAACTTCATCAGGCAGAGGAACGTAGTGCAGAGCTTCAGCATAGCTCTGTCCTTCATGTATGACCCACCATATAAAATCTACGAGAGCTTTTCCACCATTCCCGTTCATCTGATCTCTGTATACGAGCATATAGCTGAAGGAGGATACAGGATACGATAGATCTCCGGAAGCATTCACCATGGAAACGTTGCTCCAGTCCTCATCACCCCTGGGCAGCTTTACTGCAGAGGCTGCAGCTTTTATGGTTGTGGTGTTTGCTTCAACGAAGTTGCCAGCGCTGTTTTTTATCAGCGCATGGCTCAAACCGGTTTCAATTGCCCATGTGAGCTCCAGATAACCTATAGAATATGGGAGGCTTGAGATAACCTCTGACACTCCATCATTCCCCTTTGCTGGTATGCCCCCAAACCAGTTTATGAGTTTCCCCCTTCCGTATTTCTCCCTCCATTCCTTACTCACCTCAGAGAGATAAGACGTGAATACGAAGGTTGTTCCGCTGCTGTCAAGCCTGTGAACAACTATTATCTCCTCATCTGGAAAAGCTACATCCGGGTTAAGTTTCTTTATGCTTTCATCACTCCATCTCCTTATCTGCCCGCTGAATATGCGAGCTATTGTCTCTCCATCCAGCCTGAGCTTCTCCTTTGCTTCAGGCATATTATAGGCAATCACCACACCTCCAAGGGTTACAGGTATGTGAATTATGTCTTGAGCTTTTGCTCTCTCCCCGGGCGTAAGTGGAGCATCACTCATACCGAAGTCCACGAGCTTCTTCGTTATCTGCTCTACACCCCCACCGCTCCCTATTGGTGTGTATTCTATCTCAACTCCGTTTTTATACTCCTCAGCCCACTTTGAGATGAGTGGAGCTGGAAAGGTAGCGCCTGAGCCATGGAGCACGATAGCGCCATCTAAAGGCGCAGTAAAGAAGATCAATGCCAGAGCCAGAAATAGAGCTCTCATCCTTCATCCACCCCCTTTGCTATGGTCTTAGCAACAGGACCTATGTACTCCTCATACTTTTTTATCAATCTCATCCTTATCTCCTTCCTTCTGCTGCTATCAACTATGTCCTTAACCACAAGAAGAAATACCGCAATGCCAGCTGAATTGCCCACCAGCTCGGGAATGAGTATTGTATCTCCAAGCATGAGCAGGATGTCAGCAGGATTGTAGTAAGAAAAGAATGAAGCTATTGTGCTATCTAAAACCACTATTGTAAAAGCTCTCCAGCCGGCGGTTGCGAGAGCACTGAGCACTATCTTTCTACCGTTGAGGTTGTGTGACCTTATGCCGTAGCGGTGGAGCGCAGAGCCAATCACTCCGGCGCCGAAGAGACCTATGGCAGATGGTACCGCAAGCCATGAGTTCATGCCTCCACTGAAACCGCCCCACCAAAGACCGCTCAGTCTGTACGCTCCTGCTGCAAAACCTGAGGCAATGCCTGTTAAGGGTCCTCCGATTATGCCGAGAAAGATTATTATGCCATGCCCTATTCCGCTGAGAGTGCCAAGCATAGGTAAGGAAAGCTCATCGGTCACTATTCCGATCGCACTCCCTGCTAAAGCCATTAAAATCTGCGTTTTCCTGCTTCTACTTTCAGAGATGAGCGTTTCAGAGAGTCTAAAAAGCTTCGTTGAAAAGAATATTATGGTATCTCCAACACATACCATTATTAGTATGCTGTATATAGCGCTCATAACTCCTGTTAAGTTGTAGGCCATGGTAGTCAATTGAAATAGTGCTCTATCACATTTTCTATATATTGTATATATTAATGGTATTTTATATCACACATCTCAAT
>WOYO01000090.1:0-4361 GCA_011620765.1 Thermoplasmata archaeon | reverse complement strand
ACGTTAGAAACACCATCAACGTATTGAGGGACAACAGAGGCTATACCGTTGCCTCCAAGCACTCTTCTGCGCCTGCCGCCACTCTGAAGTCTGCCCAGCGCATATAACGCAGCGCTCTTTCCTGCGATGGAGGCTTCTCTGGCGACATTATCCACCAGATCATTCACGTGCAGAGCATTACCACAGGCAAATATGCGCTCGTTTGACGTCTGGAAATGCTGATTAATCAATGGGCCGCCAGTTACAGGATCTATCTCCACAAGTCCCCCAACGAGATCATTCTCCGGTATAAGACCCACAGATAAAAGAAAGGTATCGCATGCAACTATCTCCCTTTCCCCTGTAGGGCGCAAAGAGCTATCAACCTCACACATCTCAACCCCTTCAACCCTCTCCTTTCCGATTATCCTTGTTACAGTGTGGTTGAGCAGCAGAGGTATATTGAAATCATCCAGGCATTGAACAACGTTCCTCATCAATCCACCGGGAAAAGGCTTGATCTCAACGACGCATTTAACATTGCATCCTTCTAAAGCGAGCCTTCTTGCCATTATGAGACCTACATCGCCGGAGCCCAAAATAACGATCTCTTTGCCTGGTAGATACCCTTCTATATTTATAAGCCTCTGGACCTGGCCAGCTGTATAAACACCAGCAGGCCTTGAGCCAGGTATGCCTAAAGAGTCTCTGCTTCTCTCCCTGCATCCCATTGCAAGCACAAGCGATTTGTACTCTATCTCCTCAACTCCTCCTTCCGATGCGACAACAACGCTATCATCTTTCACCTCCAGAACCATGGTGTTTAACCTTATATCTATGCCCTTTAAATCTTCCCTCAGCCTTTCAGCAAACTGGGTTCCTGTGAGGTTCTCTTTGAAGAAGTGAACGCCAAAACCATGGTGTATGCACTGGTTCAATATGCCCCCGAGCTGCCAGTCTCTCTCAACAATGGTTACTCTGGCTCCTTCATCTCTTGCGCTTATCGCAGCCTGCATGCCTGCAGGTCCGCTCCCTATAACAAGCACATCCGTTTTCATTTTTCCTCCTTAAGGAGCTCTTTGTTATAAGCCTTTATGACCTCGCTTCCTTTACTGTTCTTAAGGATCTCCTTTGCGCTCATCCCCGTTTCTCTGGAAATGATCTCAACAACAAAGGGAAGATCAAAACCTCCCTGACAGCGCCCCATAGAGCACCTTGTTCTGAACTTCACGCCATCTAACGTTCTGGCTCCTCTCTTTATAGCCTCAACGATCTCTGCCTCGCTCACATACTCACACCTGCAGACTATGTGCCCATACAATGGTTCCTCTTTTATAGCCTTCTTCCTCTCTTCGTTGCTCATCTCTCTGAAAGCTCTTATCCTTTTACGGATCGGATTGAAGCTCTCTTTTTTCTTCATGCTCATGTTATATTTCAACATCTCAGCCACATACTCAGCTATGGCTGGAGCTGCTGTGAGCCCGGGAGATTGCATACCGGCAACATTTATCAACCTCTCTTTTTGCTCTATTATAAAATCCTTGGTTGAGCTTTGCGGTCTATTGCCAGCAAAATTCTTTATAACATGCCTTCTTGCCTTTTCAATATCTGGCACCAGCTTTTTGGCTCCATCAAATACCTCTCGCAAGCCTTCTTGTGTTGTCTCTGTGTTCTCTTTTTCCTCGGCTTTCAAATCCCTGGAGTTTGGACCTATGAGCATTATGTCCTCACACGTCTTCGCGACAAGGATCCCTTTTCCCTTCTCTGTAGGTGCTGGAAAGATCGTTGAATTTACTAAAGGTCTAAATTTTTTGTCAAAGAGGAAATACTCCCCTCTTCTTGGGGTTACAGAAAAACCATCATAACCGAATAGCTTTGAGATCTCATCGGCATACAAACCCGCAGCATTGACAACATAGCTTGATTCTATCCTGCCTTTGTCGGTGATTAGAGTCACTTTTTCTTCCTTTTCTTCAGCTCCTATGACCTTTGTGTCCAAAAATACCTCAACGCCATTAGCGATAGCATTCTCAGCAAGCCCTATGGTTAGCTCATAGGGTATTGTTATGGCAGCGCTTGGCGCAAAAAGAGCACATCTCGCTTCCTCATTGATGTTTGGCTCTCTCTCTAATAGCTCTCTTTTTTCAATAACCCTGAGCATAGGAACGCAGTTCTTTAACCCGCGCTCATAGAGCTCCTCTACCCTTTTCTCATCTTCGCTATCAAAAGCAACAACCAGGCTTCCATTTCTCTCAAATGGGGCATCAACCTCCATGCAGAGCTTCTCAAATAGCGCATTACCCCTGGCGCAGAGATGTGATTTCAGCGTGTGCGGCTCATCATCATAGCCCGCATGAACTATTGCGCTGTTAGCCTTTGTGGCGCCCCAGCCAAAGTCAGGCTCTTTATCAACCAGGGCTATGCTTATGCCGTATTTTGAGAGCTCTCTTGCTATAGAGGTCCCAACAATTCCTGCACCAACAACCACAACGTCGTAAGGCATGATTATAGATAGCAATACCTATACTTATATATTGTTCACTGCCTCCATTACTGTCTGCCCATGGATAAAGCTAGGCCGCGAAATCTCTTAGACCTTCGATCTCCCTTGCTATCTCAAAGGTTGTGGGGCCTATGCACTGGGCATAGATATCGAGCACAAACTTGACAAGCTGGGGCCACTCCTCGGGCTGAACGTTTGAAAAGCTTATCTGCGTCCCCACCTCTATGTTTCTGTTGAATCTTTTATTATAACCCTCTATAGCGCTCCTGAAGATGTGCATAGATTCCTCTCCCACAAGTTCAGAGGTCTTTGTAACGAACTGAAAGAGAGCAAAGGAGTAGAGCTCATCCCTGTTCTGAGGACGCTCAGCCCTTATACCGATCTTTTCTGCGATCTCCCAGATGAAGGGAACCTTCCATACTTTACCCTGGTATGCCATCAGCATACACACAAGCCACAGAATAACAAGAATAAGCAAAAAAATTGCGCCCAGATAAGCCCCGAATATATGGTGCACAATAGCTGTCAAAACAGTCAGAGGAAGAAAGAGCAAAACAGACTGCTTTGCATGGAAGCGCACAAAGCTGTTTCTCTCTTCGAAAGCGTAAAAGAGAAGACCTGTAATAAATAGGCCTGCGTAGCATAGAAGTGCTGCGAGCTTCTCGTTTCTCTTTGAAATGCTCTTTATATCCCCGCTGAGAAATGAGGAGGGGCTATCAACCAGTGCGCCAAAGATTGGCACTCTCCACATCTTCCCCCTGTCTGCATTGTAGATGCACACAAGCCACAGAATAAATATTATAAGTCCTATAATCGAAGTCACCGTATTGTTCTGTGGCCAGGGAACAAAAGCATCTGCAAGATAGAACAGAATCGTTAGCGGAAGGAACGTTGCTATCGATTGTTTTGCATGGAAGCGCACAAAATCGCTCTTTTCGTTTGTCAGGTATATCAGGACGCCTGAAAACCATAAAAGAATGTATCCAGCAACGGCATTTCTCTTCTCTTTTTTTGTAACTTCGCCCATTTATTTCATTCCTTCACTGGTCTCTATTATCTCTTTTAGTCTATCCTTTACCTTTTCATCCTCTGCTATAACCAGGAGGATATCCTCCTCGTATAAAAAAGCCAATATCACGGTTTTACTACCATTTATCTCAATGCTCTTTAATTTATCACCAAATTTTCCTGTATAATACTCCCCAAGGCCCCATAGCGAGGCTGTCATAGCGGAGAGCTCAGGATTTATGTATTGCTGGGGGAGGCCGGTTCTCTCAACAAGCATGGCGTCCTTAACCCCCGGGAGAGCTCTTATCTCATCTATCATTCATCCCTCCAGGATCCCCATCAGCATGTTTAAGGCATTCTCCACATTCTCACCCTTGATAGCAACAGTTCCTACAACAGGGTACTCGACGCCCATCCTTTTTTTAACCTCTTCTGGTGGAAGCGCACCTTTTAGGTCCTGTTTGTTGGCTGCAACAACGCAAGGCTTTTTTCCTATCTTCACAACCTCATTCAGTATGCTGATAGCATAAGGCCATGACTCCGGTAGTGATGAGTCCACCACAAGAATAAAACCATCTGCATCCTTGCTAACGATTTCGATCATGAAATTGAACCTGCTCTGCCCGGGAGTTCCAAAGAGGGCAACATCCATCTCCTGATATCTCCTCTGCCCATAGTCCATAACCACAGTTGTGCCCTTAGCGTCTATGCTGACAGAGTCTTTACAGAGAGCTCTTATGAACGTGGATTTGCCTGCATTGTATGGGCCCGTAACGACGATCTTTCTCTGCTTTTTTTCCATGATTACATAAACATCTTTTCTATTAGAATAAACTTTCGTTTATTTACCTAACGAACCAGAGATCTCTGA
>WOYO01000059.1 GCA_011620765.1 Thermoplasmata archaeon | reverse complement strand
AGTACGCTCCTCTAACATCCTCTCTCTTAGGCTTAAATCTCTTCAAGTATACGCTTTCAGGGAGTTTATTTCCTTTCGTATAAACAGATAAATGTCTTCACTCTTACGGTTTTCTCTTTCTTTATGACCTTTTATTCCTCCTTTCATCCGCCTTCCTCACGAATGATCTTATTGGACGCAAACTAATTCTTTCAGGCTCTATCTATGATGCCCCTTAATACTCCTGCTGGCTTACTGGCTCTCTGAGTTTCCCAAAAGTACCTGCATTATGAGCCATCCCAATATTCCCCCACCAACAGGTCCGGCGATCGGGAAGCATACACATCCAAGCCCACATCCACCGAGAGCACCTATTCCTGCACCAAGGAGACCTGGGATCATAGCTATAAACGCAGCAAGCAGTAGAACAGATCCAAAGATGAGAACTCCTGGCATCAAAGCTCCGCCTATTGCTCCGACTGCCGCGCCGGCCATTGCTCCAACTGCTGCGCCGAATGCCGCAAGCACAAGTGCTGCGATTACTCCTATAAATATCAGAGGGATCCCTATAATCGCTCCTATGATCGTGAAGCATAGAAGGAGACCTAGTACAAGTATGAAAGCACCGAGCGCAAAGCCTATATAAGCGCATCCTATAGCCCATTCTATAAGTCCTGCAGCACCAAAGAGGAGCGCTGAAGGTACCAAGGTTATCAACCATAGAACCACCCCGGGGATAACTGCTAATGCCAGAAATATAATAGCCAGAATTACAAATGCAACTGCAAATAAGATCAAGCCAAGAAACAACGCTCCGAGCACAAGCCCGGCTAGGGGACCGACTACTGGAGCGCATATCGTTCCAATACAGCATCCAGGAATCCCTCCCAGAATAGCTGACACAATAGCCATAGCTTTGGCCTCTTCTTCGCTCTGTTGTTGCCTGGGGGCAACAACGCTTTCCTGCATAGCAACCGCAGGATAAGCGACAGCTATAAGCAGGATCAGTGCTGCAAAGACAGTTACTCGCTTCATAAAGTATGATTATTTTTTAAAAAATAAAAGGTTTTGGAGGCTATCCTCCAAAAGAAGCTCAGAACACGCTCACTTTTCCCTCTACGCAAAGCTTCGCTACTCTCTCTATATTTGCAAGCCATTCGTCAGCTATGCCCTGGGCATCTTTGCTGATCTTTCCAAAGTCAGACCCATTAGCGGTTATGAGATCTATGGAAGCTACCTGTGGCTGATCTATGGGTTTACCTATCTGTGAGAGTATCCTCACATGTGCTTCCTCAACTCCGCATTCATCAACTATCTGCTCAGCGATCTTCATAGCAAGAATGTTGTAGAGCTTTCCTACATGTATAACGGGATTCTTCCCCGCAGCCGCTTCCAGAGACATCGGTCTATTTGGTGTTATGAGCCCATTAACCCTGTTTCCCCTGCCAACGCTGCCGTCATCCCCATTCTCCATTGATAGCCCTGTGACGGTTAGATAGAGAACATTATTCTCATAATCATCTGCGGTGTTTATATCAACATTGAGCTCCTTCTGTGTGTATTTTGATAGATGATCCAAAAGTTTTTCTCGAAGCTCTTCCTTCAAGCTTATATAATGGGAGAGATCATCTATCTCTTTACCTATCATAGCAACAGCAACGGTAACATTTATTTTATCCATATTCCTGAGAGACATAACCTTCACATCGTAACCAAGGCCCTTCATATTTTCCTTAAGCTCCCCATTTATATAGTGCTCAGCTTCCAGGGTTATCTTTTCTGTCTCTGAGTAAGGAGCATAGGAAACCCCAAAGCTTGTGTCGTTTGCTAAATGTTTCTGTGTATCATAGAGAGATCTCAGATCAACAGATCCCTGACCTATCCTGCAATCTATTGTTATATCCTCATCCATGTTGAGATACTTAAACTTCTTCAGGTAATCTCTCGTAGCTTTAACTGCGGTGCTTCTGTAGGGCAGACGCTCTTCATTAACCCTTGTTGTCGCTCTTCCAGCTAGCAGAATAAAAACAGGCTCAAGCATCATGCCACCTTTAAATGCTGGTTTTGATTGTCCCCCGACGATCTCCATCTGATCCGTGTTGTGATGCAGGATCCTTCCATAGCGCTCAAGGTACATCTTTGATAACTCTCTGCTTATGCTCTCCGCTATCCCATCCGCAACACTATCAGGATGCCCTATGCCTTTTCTCTCCACAATCTCGCTCTCAAGCTCTTCAACAGGTGTTTCGCAGCATTCACTAACTTTTATGTTCCTCATGGGAGATTATAGCTTCTCTAGCTCTTAAACTTTTTCGAAAATGATTTGTATTCGGAATCCAAAAATGGAAAAAATAAAAATAGAGGATCTATCGATCAGCATAGAGCTATGGACTGGCTTTATGAGCTTTTAGTAACGGTGGGCTGAACACCTCGTTGCCTCAGTGCTTACACCCCCGTCCTATCAAACTCCTCTTTTAGGAGTGCTCTAAGGTGGTTCGTCTCGGGGTTGGCTTCGTGCTTAGATGCTTTCAGCGCTTATCCATTACAGCGTGGCTACCCGGCAATGCCCTGTCGGACAACCGGTAAACTAGAGGCTGCGAACCCCCGTTCCTCTCGTACTAGAGGGCCCTTCCCCTCAACCACCAACGCTCCCAGAAGACAGCAACACACCTGTCTCACGACGATGTGAACCCAGCTCGCGATCCCTTTTAATAGGCGAACAGCCTCACCCTTGGCAGCTACTGCACCACCAGGATAGGGAGAGCCGACATCGAAGTAGCAAGCCTCCAGGTCGATAGGAACTCTCGCTGGAGACAACTCAGTTACCCCCGGGGTAACTTTTCTCTTATCACTCGCCCCCATCAATGGGGACTGAGTGGTTCGCTAGGCCGTGCTTTCACACTACGGATCGTTATTGGCCCGATCCGTATCAAACCAGCTTTTGCCCTTACACTCTACAATGGGTTTCTGACCCATTTGAGCTGGTCTTTGGGGGCCCTTGTTGAATTCTCGAGGGCGTGGCGCCCCACCCAAACTGCCCACCTGCTGGTGTCCCTCTTTCGGGGTTAGCGACGCAGCCCCGGAGGGGCGGTGTTTCATCGATGGCTCCACATGGGCTAGCGCCCATGCTTCGTAGCCTCCCGCCTACGCTACACGACCGGGGCCGTATCGCAGCAACAAGCTGCAGTAAAGCTCCACGGGGTCTTCGCTTCCTTCTGGGAGGTACTGGACTATTCACCAGTAAGTCGATTTCGCCGGCTTCAAGGCGGGGACAGTAGGGCACTCGTTGGGCCATTCATGCAAGCCGCCAATTAAGCGGCTAGGTATTACGCTACCTTAAGAGGGTCAGAGTTACCCCCGCCGTTTAGCGGTCCTTCCTCCGGTTGAACCCGGCCTTCAGATACCGCCACTGGGCAGGATTCAGCGACAATACACACCCTTTCGGGCTCGCTGTCGCCTGCGTTTTTGTTAAACAGTCGGTGCCCCCTAGTCACTGCGACCTGCTCCTACGCAGAGCAGGCACCCCTTCTCCCGAAGTTACGGGGCTAATTTGCCGATTTCCCTCGCCTCGATTGCGCCGTCACGCCTTAGGCTATTCACCCAGGACACCTGAGTCGGTTCTAGGTACGAACACAAAAGCTTTAGCGCTTCAATCACTTTCCCTGACACCAGGGCTCTGCCAAAGTCCCCTAATGGGAACCCACTCGTGCCTTCACCCGGTTCCCTCCATTACGGAACTCCCCGGGCTTAAACACTTGGATGGAGCGACAACTCCACTTGGCATACCCAGATGCGATGATGAAGCAAAGCTTCTGTGGTGCAGGAATATTAACCTGCTTCCCTTTCGACGCATTATGTTAAGATGCGCCTTAGGATCGACTCACCCTCGGCTTAGCGAAATTGCCGAGGAACCCGTGTCCTTTCGGCGGAGCGGATTCTCACCGCTCTTTGCTGCTACTCTCGCCAGGATTCTCGTCAGTACACGGTCCATAGGAGCTCACGCCCCTACTTCTCACCATGCACTGCGCCCCCCTACCGGATCACCTCTCGGTGCCCTGAAGTATCGGTATCTAGCTTAGCCCCGTCCATTTTCCGCGCGTGTCTCCTCGACCAGTGAGCTGTTACGCACTCCTTGGAGGGTAGCTGCTTCTGAGCTCACCTCCTGGCTGTCTTTGGAGGCACACAACGTTTATCTTTGACACTTAGCTAGAATTTGGGGACCTTAACTTCAGGCGGGATTGTTCTCCTTTCGGATGTCGAGCTTATCCCAACACCCCAGCTCCCGGCTTCTACGACGATGGCACATTCGGAGTTTGACGAGCTTCCTATGGCTTCCGCCATTCGGATAGCTAATCGGTAGCTCTACCGCACCATCAATCTCTGCCGAGGTCTACCTGCGGGTAGTCTCGGGGGGAACCAGCTATCGCCGGTTTAGATTGGTCTATCGCCCCTATACCCAGGTCAGACGAGTGATTTGCACGTCAACATCGCTTCGGTCCTCCACCCTGCATTACAGGGCTTCAACCTGCCCAGGCATAGATCAACCGGCTTCGGGTCTTGCACCAGTGACTTCCCGCGATCTCACGGGGCCCCTCGTTTCCTGCGGGCTCTCGCTTTCGCTACGGCTCCATTAAGTTAACCTCGCCACTGACACAAATTCCCTGGCCCGTTTTTCAACACGGATAACAGGACACTGGAGCAGAGCTCCTTTCATGCCCTGTAGGTCTGTCACCATCTGGTTTCAGGCTCTTTTCACACCCCGTCAAGGGTTCTTTTCAACTTTCGCTCACGCTACTTGTTTGCTATCGGTCTCAGCAGGTATTTAGGGTTGGAGGTTGATGCCCCCCATATTCACACGCCATATCCGAGGCGCGCTACTCTGGAAATCCGGAACTCCTCTCTCAAGCTTTCCCATACGGGGCTCTCGCCCTCTATGGCATGGCGTTCCAGCCAACTTCTGGTTGGCCATTGAGAGGTATCCGGCTCCAAACTCCACATCTCTCTTTCCTCACGGAAAAAGATTCGGTTTGCCCTTCTCCCTTTTCACTCGCCGTTACTAAGGGAATCTCTATTGATTTCTTCTCCTGCGGGTACTAAGATGTTTCAATTCCCCGCGTTCCCGTTCTTTGGAGAACTTCCCGAAGGAAAGGACTCCCATTCGGGCATCCCGGGATCAAAGGTCCCATGCACCTACCCCGGGCTTATCGCAGCTTGGCACGCCCTTCTTCGGCCGCTGAGCCTAGTCATCCCCCAGATGGTTTCGGCGCCAGTCCAGTACTAGCTCTATGCTGATCTCATCGAGCTTTCGCTCTGATCCTTCCCCTGCTAGCAAACTAGCAGAGTGCATCTCATTCGGAGGCAATGGACCGGTCGGGATTTTCATTGGATTGCAGGTTTTGAAAGGGTGCAACCCTTCATTTTGAACCCGAGGCCTCCAGCTTGCAAAGCTGGCGATCTACCGGCTGATCTACCGGCCCGTGAGCTCTATATGCAGATTGTTTTCCCTGTTTTTCTTTTTTCTTAGGAGGTGATCCATCTGCAGGTTCCCCTACAGATACCTTGTTACGACTTAATCCCGCTCACCGAACCCAAGTTCGAATCCCCCAGGAAGAGGGACCCTCACTTAGACTCGACTCGCATGACTTGACGGGCGGTGTGTGCAAGGAGCAGGGGCATATTCACCGCCTGCTGTTGACAGGCGATTACTACGGATTCCACGTTCACGAGGGCGAGTTGCAGCCCTCGATCCCAACCACGAACGGGTTTCGGGATTACCTTTGCCTTTCGGCATCGGAGCCCATTGTCCCGTCCTTTGTAGCGCGCGTGTTGCCCGGAGGTTTCGGGGAATACGGACCTACCGTGGCCCCCTCCTTCCTCCCACTTAGCGCAGGCAGTCCCTCCAGAGTGCTCTTCAAGCGGACTTGAAGGTAGCAACTGGAGGCAGGGGTCTCGCTCGTTATCTGACTTAACAGAACGCTTTACAGTACGAGCTGTCGATGGCCATGCACCACCTCTCAGCTAGTCCAGCAGAGTCTTCAGCCCGGCCTTCATACAGCTGTCTCCTCCGGTGAGGTTTTCGGCGTTGAATCCAATTAAACCGTACGCTCCACCCGTTGCGGTGCTCCCCCGCCAATCCCTTTAAGTTTCAGTCTTGCGACCGTACTTCCCAGGTAGCTGGCTTAACATCTTCACTCCGGCACTGAGCAACCACATGGGTTGCCCAACACCAAGCCAGCAGCGTTTACACCCTGGACTACCCGGGTATCTAATCCGGTTCGCGCCCCAGGGCTTCATCCCTTACCGTCAGAGCCGTTATGGTCAGACGCTTTCGCCACTGGTGGTCCTCTCAGGATTACAGCATTTTACCGCTACCCCAAGAGTACCTCTGACCTCTCCCGGTCTCAAGTCCAGCAGTCTACCTAGACTTCGAATGGTTAAGCCACCCGATTTCCCTAGGCATTTGCTAGACCGGCTACGGATGTTTTAGACCCAATAATAGTGGCCCCCACTTGGGCTGCGGGTATGACCGCGGCGGCTGGCACCCGTCTTACCCAGCCCTTCCTCCTCCAGCTTTTTAGACTAGAGAACAGCTATCAGCAACGCTGATAGCACTTGGGATCCCCTCGTCGGGCTTTCGCCCATTGCGAAGTTTTCGCGCCTGCTGCGCCCCGTAGGGCCTGGACTCGTGTCTCAGAGTCCATCTCCGGGCTTCGACTCCCATCGCCCGTACCCGTCGTAGGCTAGTAAGTCCGTTACACTTACTACTACCTGATGGGCCATGGACCCATCCTCAAGCGCTAGCGCTTTGAGCCTGGTAGCATTCCAGCACCCCAGACCTATGGGGTATTATCCTCAGTTTCCCGAGGTTATCCCCCACTTGAGGGTAGGTTATCCATGTTCTACTGAGCCGTATGCCATGGTTACCCTTGCGGGCACCATTCGACTCGCATGGCTTAATCGGATCCCAATAGCAGTGGCCTCTGGCAGGGTCAACCAGAATTTGGAAGTATTGGGAAAACAATCTGCATACGTTAGACGAAGAGTTCACGGTGATCCGGGGATCTTCGCCTCCATTTCTGTAGCCCAATTTAGAAACGTCTGAGTCATCTTTGAGCTTACGCTCACATCCTCAAACACGCCAACATTGGGCTTTTTGAGCGCAATTCCAGTAGTGCTGTGGTGTTATATATATTTTTCTTAAGCACCGCTCTTAACACTCCGGAATAACGAGTCTGCTCTCTATCTTTGATTCGAAGTCTTCCCCAACATCAAGAGTTTATTCATACAGCTCCAGGGCTGTACATCTACCTCTTGAATATAACACAAGAAGCAGAAAAACAAAGGATAGAGCTATAACCACCGGTAGCCACATTAGAGAGGTCACAAACAGGTCTGTGAGAGCTATGGAAACAAAAGGAAGGAGCGAAAGAGCAATCATTCCTGCAGATAAACCTAAAGGCACAACCGCAAGAACCGCAAGAGCTTCCCCGCACATCTCAAGAAGGCCTGTAAAGAGATCGGTGAATATGGTCCCTATACCAAGCAGACAGGGTGAGTCTATCCTCCGCAGCATACGCTGTGGGTTATCTCTCAATCCACTCCCAATTGTGAGCCCTTCAAACGGTCTTTTTATCACATCGAGAGCAGGATATACGAGATACTCTCCGAGATAATGCAATAGCTTTCCGTCTGTTATCACCGCACCAAAGAGAGCAACGACAGCAAGAGCCGCTCCAAAAGCTATCTTTATGAGCCCTAGAGGAGAGGCAAAGAAGGTCATAAGAAAAATGCAGCCCTCTGCTATCTGCAGGATCCCGAGAGCTGCGCAGAAAAGGACATATTTCATTATGAGCTGATCCATAGTCAGATAAAAGAGATACGTTGAGTTGTCTTCCACCTTAAGAGCTGGGAGCTCGGGTAAACTCCTTGGAAGTTTGAGAGAGAGCGCTTCAGCCCCCCACACGACCATGTCCATAAGGAACAGGATAGCAGATAGGATGGCTGATGGCGCAAGAAGCAAAAGACCGACAACGGAAATAAGCCAGAACAGGGGAGTTAAAAAGAGGGATAACAAAGAGATCAGAGCTACCGGAAAAGCAAACATTGGCATGAGGAGTATTGAAATGAGTATTGCAATGATGGTTATAACGGCAGTCAGATTAAACATCACAGGACGGGAATTGAATTCTGAGAGAACTTTAATGACCCTCATGCCTCTGATCCGTGTTACAGCCTCAGACAGGAATGGTATCTTTCTGACGGCATTTGCCGTATAAATAACACGCAGGAGAAGAAAGAGGATGGCATTGAGGATGTAAAATGCAAGTCCCGTCAATCCAAAGACAAGTATTGGTGGCCCTATCGGCAGGAGCGCAATGGAAAAAACAATGCCTCCCAGAGTCAGGGTGGTGAAGGATATTATTGATATCAGCGAGGAGGAGAATGAATAGGAGAGAGAGCCATAATCGCCATTTGAGAGAACCCGGGGATACCATTCACAGGCTAGAGATAAGAAGAGAATAACCGAAAAAGAGATCTCCAGCAAAAAGAGCAGAAGGATGATGGGTATCAATGGGAGAGAGAAAAGAAATAAGAAAAAAGTGAATGGAAGTAGCATAAATGGCATTATAATAGAGAGGAAGGATGAAGGTATAAGGTTTAACAGAAGTGATATTATGAAAAAGGGAAACAAGAGTGGAACACCTACAAAACATGCGGGATCAGGGATCCGGGATGCTGATGAAAATGCTGCTGACGAAAAGGAAGATCCTATGATGATAATAGATAAGAGTATAACTGGTAACTCTTTTACCACAAGAATAATCTAAGAACTTGTTAAAATCTTTTTCTATCAATCATTGAAAAAGAGAAAAAACCATCAGATCAATAAACCCCATGATCGTTGTATTGAGATTAGGGCACAGGATAGTCAGAGACAAGAGAATAACAACTCATGTAGCGCTCTCTGCCAGAGCCCTAGGAGCATCTGGCATAATATTGAGCGGAGAGAAGGATAATGAGATAATTGAGAGCGTTAATGATGTCTCTGAGCGCTGGGGTGGAGAATTTTTCTGTGAGTATAGAAGAGACTGGAAAGGAGTTATAAGAGAGTTCAAAGAGCAGGGTTTTACAATAGTTCATCTTACCTTTTATGGGATCCCTCTGCAACAGAGAATAAAAGAGTTGAGAGAAAAAAATATACTGGTCATAGTGGGCGGAGAGAAGGTGCCCCGAGCGGTCTATGAACTGGCAGACTACAACATATCTGTAACAAACCAGCCGCACAGTGAAGTCTCAGCTCTGGCCATATTCCTGCATGAATGCTTTAATGGGCAAGAGCTCTTTAAAAGCTTTGAAAATGCCAGGCTGAAAATAATTCCTCAAGAAAGGGGAAAAAAAGTTTTGACAGATTCGAGCTAACCTAACCAAAGAATATGCTGGCTATGTCATAAAGCTCAAGATCTATCTTCTTTATACCCTCTGTTATACGCTCCAGACTCTCTGTGTATATCTTATTCCCTCTGAGCACAACCATCTTTCCAAAGTTTTTCTGAAAAGCAAGATCCGCAGCAGCAACCCCGAAACGCGTAGCTAAAACTCTATCAAAGGCTGTTGGCGTGCCACCCCTCTGAAGATGCCCGAGGACAACTGTTCTCGTTTCATAGCCTGTCATCTCTTCCAATCTCTTAGCGATGTAATAGCCTATGCCTCCCAAACGTACATGTCCGAAAGCATCTACCTCTTCGCTAACCTTGATCTCTGTTCCAAGCTCCTGGGGAATAGCACCCTCAGCTACAACAATTATGCTGAAGCTCTTGCCTCTATTATGCCTGCGATTGATGAGTTCGGCAACATCCTCCATGCGGAAAGGCCTCTCCGGTACAAGTATGCAATCTGCACCACCGGCTAGCCCTGAATGAAGAGCTATCCAGCCTGTATGCCTGCCCATCACTTCAACAACGATTATACGATCGTGAGCCTCAGCTGTTGTGTGCAATCTATCTATGGCATCTGTTGCTATATTAACAGCGGTATCAAAACCAAAGGTGTAGTCTGTGCAGGGTATGTCATTATCTATTGTTTTCGGAACCCCTATAACTGGCAGAGAGATCTCTTTATAAAGGCTGTGAGCGATACCAAGGGTATCTTCACCACCAACCGCTATCAATGCTTCAATCCCGTTGGTATCCATGCTTTCCTTTACTTTTTTAACACCATCCTTCACCTTGTAAGGGTTTACCCTGGACGTCCCTATTATCGTACCTCCTCTGGGAAGGATACCTGAAACAGCATTAAGATTCAATGGCACATAAGTTCCGTTTATCAGACCATCCCAACCATGTCTTATCCCTACAACCTCATTACCATATTTTACGGACCTCCTTACGACTGCCCTTATAACAGCGTTCAATCCAGGAGCGTCTCCCCCGCCAGTGAGTATTCCAACTTTCATATAAAGAGCAAAGGGTTGCTCGATTTTAAACTTTACCCTTGCTGTAACGGTATGGCTAAAAAGATGCCCCGAAGTTCTCCGGAATCTATCAGATCAAAAGAAGGGAAGGACCTGAGTAACTGATCTATCTGAAGTGGGAGAACCACAACTAATATTTTAATGATTGGGAATGCTGCGGTGAGCCACCGAATAGGGGTATGCCATCTAAGGTTAGAGAGCTATACTGGCAGGCTGTAGAGGACATCTCTCTATGCCAAGATATGGTTCGGGAGAGCGTGCGAAAAAACGCTGCGATGCTGATGGGCTTATTATCGCACTACTATGCAGGCATAACAATGCCTATACACACCGACGATACTTCAGATGACTCACCGGAGCACACCGAAACAACGCTTATTTTTCCTGACGGGAGCACAAAGAAAGACAGTTATCACCCCCTTTACGAAAAGGCTGCTGATTGGGGCGTTAAAGTAACTGCAAAAGATAATCTGACAAATGTCGTCTATGAGCTAACCTATGATTACCATCCATGGTATATAGAAGCTGTTGAGAGTTTTGTTCTTGAAACTGCCATGTTTTCTAATGGTTATCCTGCTGAAACCATAGCTACAGATCCTGATGTGTTGTTGTAACAAGGTGGTGATGATCTGTTGAAAAAAGTAAATCAGTGCGTTAATGAAGACCGGGTATGGACGGTGAGCTATATAATGAAACGGTAAAACAACTGATCTATGCTGTAAATGGCTTCTCAGATATCCTATACCCTGCATGAATTGACACTTCAAGTTTCTGATATTTGCTACATCATACCTTATCTCTGAGACTTATCTTCAGAGCTTTTTCCAGCTTTTTTACCAGGGCGTCATCAGGCTGAAAGCCCCCGCTCTCGATCTTCGATATCACTGACTGTTTTTCATTTATCATCTTTGCGAGGTCCTTTTGCTCCAACCCTAGATGCTGTCTGGCTTTCCGCACCCTATCAGGATAGTCATCAACCAGCACGTATTCCTCTTTGATGGCTTTTTCCGGTTTTTTCTGGGAGAATATCCGCTGTGTTCGCACAGCTGTGCTCGTTGGCATAGCAGTCTCCTCCACAGGCTCTCCATATACTGCGCACTGATCACAGACCTCCAGCACAACTCTGTCTATTTTTATCTTTTTTGTCCTGTTAACCGTTTTACCACATATCTCGCATGTTGCCATTTTTATCCCTTCTTCTGTGTTCTTCTCTGCTTTGCTTTCGTCGTACTCTTTGCGTTCCTGTTTCAAAGCTTGTTTATCCCTATAACAACTCTCTCTCCATCTATCTTCCATTCCTGAACAAAA
This sequence comes from Thermoplasmata archaeon, assembly GCA_011620765.1. Taxonomy (GTDB): domain Archaea; phylum Thermoplasmatota; class UBA186; order UBA287; family UBA287; genus UBA287. The sequence continues at coordinate 30,960 of WOYO01000059.1, read as the reverse complement.
CCCTCAGATTTACCCAGCACTATCTCCGTAGCTCTCGTCTCTTTTGCTATATTCTCTTTTTTATCCTCAAAACTCTTAACGAAGCTCTCAGGCAGTTCCATCGTGCATTTTATGTAATCCTCTATGTTTAGATTCATCCTCTTTCTCATCTCCTGCACCCTTCTTATGAGCTCTCTCGCTATAGTCTCTGCTCTTATTTCGTAATCTACCTCCGTGTCTATATATAATTTTCCTTTCGAAAAATCGCATGACGGCATATCTTCATTTCCTTTCTGCACCTCTATCCTTTTTACATTTATCTGGTCTTTTATTATGCTTTTAAGATCTTCTATAGCCTCTATTGTATTTTCATCCTCTGTTTCAATGATTATCCTCTTCAGCGGCTGCCTTACCTTTATGTTAGAACTCTGTCTGACGCTTAGAGCGGCTTCAATGATCTCCCTCGCTATATCCATGCTCTCTTCGATCTTGAGGCTTATCTTTTCCTTCTTTACCTCCGGCCAATTCTCCATGTGCACGCTCTCCATAGCTCCTCCAAGGTTTCTATACAATCTTTCAGCTATGTGTGGTGCTGCAGGAGCAAGCAGCTTTGAGATCTCAAGAAGCGTTTCATAGAGTGTTTTATATACCCCATTCTTGCTTCTGCTTTTTTCTTCTATCCAGACCCTCTTTCTTATAACTTTTATGTAAAATCTGGAGAGATCTTCGGTTATGAATTGCTCTATGTCCCTGCAAACCCTGTGAAGCTCGTATTCCTTCATGTATCCATTTATTCTCTCCTTCAGGCTCTCAACCCTTGATGCGAGCCAGAGATCTTCCTTTTCAAGAGCATAGTCCGTTCTTTCTGGATCAAAAGAGTCAAGAAGCATATAGTTTATAGCAAAGTTCTGCGCATTCCACAGTATGTTCATCGTTCTGCTCGCATTTTTTATCCCATCTATCATAAAGCTCTTATCCTCCCATGGGGCTGATGAAGAGAGAAGATAGAACCTGAGAGAGTCTATGCCGTATTTCTCTGCCATTTCAAGTGGCGCGATCACATTTCCAAGACTCTTTGACATTTTTTCGCCAGAATCACTGAATATCCATCCATGCATCATAACTTCATCATATGGTGCTCTGTTGAATCCTATCACACCAGCGCCTAGCTGGGAATAGAACCATCCTCTTGTTTGGTCGTGAGCTTCTATTATCAGCTTTGGAGGGAAGAAATCATCAAATTCTTCATCTTTCAGCTCTGCCCATGAAGAAACGCCGGAGTCCAACCAGACATCCTGCACATCTTTTATTCTCTGCATTTTGCCGCCGCAATCACATTTGATCTCAAGAGAGTCTATCCATGGTCTGTGAAGCTCTTTCTCTTTATACCCTAAAGCTCTGAGCTCTTCCTCACTCCCTATAACCTTTTCCCTCTTACAGCTGCTACAGATCCATATGGGTAAAGGTATACCCCAGTATCTCTGCCTGGAGATGCACCAGTTCCTTGCCCCTTTCACCCACTCCATCTCTCTGGCGCTTCCAGCCCAATCTGGGTACCATTTTACACGTTTTACTTCCTCTATCATCTTTTCTTTTATATTTTCATCCTCCACGCGCAGAAACCATTGCTCTGTTGCCCTGTATATTATCGGCGTCTTGCACCTCCAGCAGAATCCGTATCTGTGGGTTATCTTTTCGGATTTAACAAGAAAACCTGAGGCTCTCAGATCCTCTATTATGTCTCTGTTTGCCTCGAATACTCTTTTTCCAGCATACTTTCCGGCTTCTTCCGTAAATGTTCCGCGCTCATCCACCGGGCAAAATATCTCAAGCCCGAACCTTAAGCCAAGGTCGAAGTCCTCGGCACCATGCCCGGGGGCCGTGTGCACAAAGCCCGTGTTTTCTGCTGTAACGTAATCAGCAGGTAATACCTTTCTTGTTTTTTCCTGGCGTATGTTGAGAGGGGGCACATATTCCAGGCCCTCCAGCTCACTACCTTTTATCTTTGATAGATGCTCCTTTATCCTGTACCCGCTATTCTCCACCACGCTCTCAGCGTTTAGCAGAATCCATCTCTCTATCTCTTTGCTCTCCTTATTCTCTACCAGAATTTCGTCGTAAACAAAGTCAGGGTTATAAGCTATCGCCATGTTTGCAGGAAGGGTCCAGGGCGTTGTTGTCCATATTATAATAAATCTTCCATCCCTGAGTCTCATCTTTACATATATGGAATCATCCTCCCTATCCCTGTATTCTATTTCTGCATCCGCTAATGCAGTTTCACATCTCGGACACCAGTTGACAAGCCTCAGTGCTCTCTCTAACAGGTTTTTCTCAGAGGCTTTTTTTATCAGCCACCATGCTCTGCCAATATAAGAATTCTTTATAGTTTCATAGGGGTTATCCCAGTCCATCCATACACCTAATGCTTTGAACTCATCTGTCATCTTTCTTTCATGCTCTATAGCAAAAGCTCTGCATTTTTCAATGAATTTTTCAACGCCAAAATCCTCAATCTCTTTCTTGTTTTTTATGCCGAGTGCCTTCTCAACCTGAACCTCTATGGGCAAACCATGCATATCATATCCTGGCTGATCCCTCACATTATAGCCCTTCATTCTGAGATATCTGAGCACAAAGTCTTTTATTATCTTATTGTAAGCAGTACCCATATGTATAGCCCCTGATGTATATGGCGGACCATCGTTGAAGTAAAAATTTTCTCCTTTGCTTTTCAGCTCTTTTGTCTTTTTATATACCTGACTTGTATCCCAGTACTCTTTTACCTCTTCCTCTATCCTTTTAAACTCATAGTTTTTGTAGTCCTGTTGCATTAGCCTTAAGCGATTATCTGAATTTTAACATTTTCCCTTTGAAGTGCATAACATAAAAAAACAGAACATTGATAAAAAATTTATACACCCTCATTTATTATTCATATGCCTCGCATATGGGTCGAAGAGATTACAAAAGGGCTTTACGTCTTGCGTGTTGATGATGATAGAGTAAAAAGTTTTGAGGCAATATGGGATTTGCCTGAGGGGGCCACATACAATGCATATCTGCTTAAAACAGATGGAAAAACAATACTCTTTGATGGATGGAAGAGGAGCTATGAAGCAGAGTTCATAGAGACTTTAAAGGGCTTGACAAGGATAGAGGATATAGATTATATAATTCTGCACCATACAGAGCCTGATCATAGCGGTACATTGCCCAAGGTTCTGGAGCTCAATGGTTATAGAGCAAAAGTCTTTGGTCACCCGGTTGCTGGAAGGCTTGTCAACGGATTCTATGGCATAGGGGATAAGATGGATTTTCATGCAATAGCGGATGGAGAGGAGCTTAAATTAGGTAGCAGGACTCTTAAATTCCTGCATACGCCATGGTTGCACTGGCCTGATACAATATGCACATACATGGTAGAGGATGGCATCCTATTCACAGGGGACGCATTCGGAGGCTTTTCTATGCCAGACAAGCTATTTGATGATGGTGAATTAGATGAATATCTTCATTATGTAAAGAAATACATAGTTAATGTCGTGGGGCACTATAAAGAGCACATATCAAAGAGCATAGATAAACTTTCAGGTATGAATATAGAGATAAGGATGATAGCACCCCTGCATGGGTTGATATGGAAAAATGACACTCATAAAATCATAGAGTACTATAGAGACATCGCAGAGGGAAAAGCAAAGAAGGGCAAAGTGCTCATAGTCTACAGCTCCATGTATGGTTTTGTTGAGGGCGCTATAGACCATATAATAGCGAAGCTGCCAAAAGATAGCGTGAAGGTTTTTAAATTCACAGACATGGAGCAGGACAGCATCAGCGATGCTCTTGCAGAGGTGCCTGATAGTGAGTTGATAATACTGGGAGCATCAACATATGAAGCGGGTGCATTTCCAATGATGGAGTTCTTTGCCAGGCAGTTAGCCCATAAGGCAAACTACAAAAAGTCTGTGCTGATGATATCGAGCTATGGATGGGGGGGCGCTGCCGCAAGGGTGATAAAGAACATTCTTAGCGAGACAAATTTTGAGATTAGAGACACTGTAGAGTACAGAGGCAGAGCTGATGAACCAATTTTACATGAGATAGACAAATCCTTGGATAAGCTCTCTTAATAAGGGATAGATGGAATGAAAAGAGAATGCGTTACATGAAATAGAAAATATGACTGCAGGAGCTCTTGAAGATTAGCTTATAATGATACAAAATCATATAAAGAAAAAAGCTGTTTGCTCTGTAAACGGTTCTCTAAGAATTCTTTATATACCCACAATTGGATGATGTGGCATGATGCAGATATTTGCGCTAACAAAAGCTGGCATCGAAAAGCTTGAAACTGTTGATAAAGGGAAGAAGCTCTGGATAGTTGTTGGCGATAAAAAAGAGGCAAAGAAAGCCCTCGAATCAGTTGATATAGTTAACAGTTTCTTTCTGGAGCTCATAGATAAGGAGCGCAGAGACAGAGTTGAGGAGTTTGAGGGTGGGGTATTTATAATATTGAGAAACCCGAAAAATAGCGTTCGGCTCTCTTTTGTTTTTGGCAAGAATTTTCTCATATCTATAGGAGGAGAATACAGTGAAGCAAAAAAAAGAATCGAGATGGATGAGAACGTAAGATCTCTTGAGCTCTTGCTTTACTTGCAATTGAAAAGTGTTCTTGATGATTACCTTGAGACTATAGAGAGTATAGAAGAGGAAATAGAAAAGCTGGAGAAAGAGCTTTTGTCTAAACCTGATGAAAGCGTTATGAAAAAGCTATATAGCATAAATAGAAAACTGACAAAGCTTAGGAGGTTTTCCTGGCCCCTGAGAGATGTTTTTGGGACGCTTGAAGCTGAGAAGATCTTAAGCGATAAGCAGCGCTTCAGGGATCTCTATGAGTATAGCATACAGGTCATAGAGAGCACAGAGGTGGATAGCGAACTGCTTGCAGAGATGATTGAGATATACCTCGAGAGCATAAACCGCAGACTGAGCGAAATAATGAAGGTTCTCACAATAGTGTCTACGATTTTTATTCCTCTCACATTCATAACTGGTGTGTATGGAATGAACTTCAGGAATATGCCTGAATTGGAGTGGGAGTATAGCTACCCTGCGGTTCTCCTTTCTATGCTGGTTATTACCATTGCCATGCTATTCTACTTTAGGAAAAGGGGATGGATATAGCTTTTTTAACTGCTATCCTGTCTTGACCAAAAACCTATAAAGAAAAGTGCCATTTACCTTTGTGGAAGGATTAAGTAGCTCTGAGGCAAAGGATCTTCTTGAAAAATATGGATACAACGAGTTGAAGGAGACAAAGAAGAAGAGCGTTGTTGTCAAATTCCTTGAGCAATTCAGAGATATCCCTGTTCTGATACTGATCGTAGCCCTGGTTATCAGCGCTCTTCTGGGAGAGACCATAGATGCCATAGCTATAGGTATAATAGTGATATTGAATGCCACACTTGGCTTTGTTCAGGAGTACAGAGCTGAGAGAGCTTTAGAAGCGCTAAAAAAAATGGCAGCTCCTAAAGCAAGGGTATACAGAGACGGGGAGCTTATTGAAATAGAAGCAAGAGGGATCGTTGTTGGAGACATTGTTGCCCTCGAGGCAGGGAATGTTATACCCGCAGATGTTGAGGTAATAGAGAGCTTCAGGCTACAGGTTGATGAAGCACCCCTGACAGGAGAGAGCGCTCCGGTTAACAAAGGGGCTGGAGAAAAAGCTTTCATGGGGTGTACCATAACCAATGGAAGAGCTAAAGGAAAAGTCATAGCTATCGGCATGAGCACTGAGTTCGGCAAGATAGCAGAGCTTGTTCAGAGCACAGAAGGAGCAAAGACGCCCTTACAGATGCAGCTGGATCGTTTTGGAAAACAGCTAGCCTATGCCATAGTTGGTATTATTGCAATAGTCTTTTTCGCAGGAGTGTTAAGAAGTATAGAGCCATTTGATATGTTTTTCATAGCCATAACCCTTGCGGTTGCTGCCATACCTGAGGGTTTGCCTGCGGTAGTTACAATAACCCTCGCTATAGGAGTCCAGCAGATGGCCAAGAGAAATGCATTGGTCAGAAGGCTGAAGGCTGTCGAAACCCTGGGTTCTGTTGATGTTATATGCACAGATAAAACGGGCACGCTGACAAAGAATGAGATGACAGTAAAGAAGATATATGCAAACTCCTCTGTGTTTGAAGTAGAGGGCACAGGTTATTCTACAGAGGGCATGATCCTCAAGGACGGTGAAGAAGCAGAGGGTCTAGAAAAATTATTTGAGATCGCTGTTCTGTGCAATGACGCAAATTTAAATGATAAAGTTATAGGAGATCCAACGGAGGGCGCGCTCCTTGTTGCAGCCGCAAAATACGGTGTTGATTTCAAGAGCCTCAGGGAAAAGAGCCCTAGGGACTATGAGATCTCCTTTGATTCTCTAAGAAAAAGAATGAGCACCGTGCATAGGGATATGGTGTGCGTTAAGGGAGCGCCGGAGATCATTCTAAGCTTATGCAACAGGCTTCTCGAAGATGGAGAGGTAAGGGAGATAAATGAAGATGATAGAAAAAGGATATTGGAAATTAATGAAAGCTTTGCAAAAAATGCTTTGAGAGTTCTTGCATTTGCCTATAAGCCCAGGGATGAGCTTAAGAGTATGAATGATGAGGAGATAGAAAGGGATCTAATATTTACAGGGCTCATGGGGATGATAGATCCTCCAAGAGAGGGTGTTAAGGACGCTGTTGAGCGGTGCAAAAATGCAGGAATAAGACCCATAATGATAACAGGTGATCACCTGCTTACAGCCTCTGCAATAGCTAAAGAAGTAGGAATCCTGGGTAAGGACAACACTGCTGTAGAGGGTTTTGCGAATGATGCTGAAAGGGTTTCGGTTTATGCAAGGGTAAAACCCGAGCATAAGCTGAACATAGTTGATGCTCTGCGCAAAAAGGGGCATGTAGTTGCTATGACCGGCGATGGCGTAAACGATGCCCCAGCATTGAAGAACGCAGATATAGGTATAGCAATGGGAATAACAGGAACTGATGTTGCTAAAGAAGCAAGTGATATGATACTCCAGGATGACAACTTTGCCACAATAGTCAATGCAGTTGAGCATGGAAGAGGGATATATGATAACATAAAGAAGGCTGTTCGCTATCTTCTATCCTGCAATGTGGGCGAGGTGCTCATAATATTCCTTGCTATAATCGCCGGTTTGGAGCTCCCCCTGCTTGCAATACAGATACTGTGGATGAACCTGGTCACAGATGGTTTGCCTGCTATAGCGATGTCTATGGATGGGATAGCAAAGGATGTTATGAATAGAGAGCCAAGGAAACAAAAAGAAGGAATAATAACAAGGGCTATGATCTTTGACATAGGATGGATCTCTGTGCTGGAGACAATAGCAACACTCTCCGTTTTCCTGATAGTTAATGGTTCAGAAGGCATAGTGTATGCTAGAACCTGTGCTTTTTTGACTCTCATTCTTGTACAGCTCTGCGTTGCTCTGAGCGTGAGGTATGATGAGCACTACGCTTTTGAGAGAGAATATATTCCCACACGTATAATGGCTCTAGCTTTTTTCAGTTCTTTGCTCCTTGCGCTTATGGTCATTTATGTTCCATTCTTATCGCCCATCTTCGGAACAGAACCTCTGGGTATCAATGATATGGCGATCGTTTTTTTGACTGCACTTCTTGCTTTTGGAGCGATAGAGCTTAGAAAGGTAATTTTTAGAAAAAGAAAGAAAGGATCGCAAAAAGGATGTTAAACCTCAACCAAACATTCAATAAGGTTAAATATTCAGTATGCATATTATAAGATATGGCACTCTATTTCTCCTTGCTCTCCCTTTCCGAGGAGATGGACTCTCACCTGAGAGAAATAGATAAGCTCTACAGAAAGTACAATTCTGCTCTATACCCTGATGAAAAAAAAGAGATAGAGAAAGCCATAAATGCACATCTTGATGAGATTTTAAAGCATAAGGATAAGGTGCTAAAGAAGGTGGATAAAGAGATAAACAAGAGAAAAAAAAAGGTTGCGCATCTTGAAAAAAGCGTAGCTAAAGCAGAGAGAAAAAATAGAGATAGCAACGAGCTAAGAAAGAAATTAAGATACGCAGTAGAAGAAATAGATGTGCTTAAGAATGAAGCTGTTGAGCACTTACCGGAAAGCCTTCTATCATTAGCTACTATAAAAGATTCCCTTCAAAGGGGCGGGGATTATTTTACTGTAGATATTAAAAATTTTATATGCGAGTTCTACCTCTTTAAGGGACCAAAGAGAAGAAAATATGATAGAGTGAAAATAAACGCAGCTGAACTCTATGTGAATGGGGAGCTCTGCAAAAATTTTGACATAATCTATAAAGGAAAGGCGTATATGCCCGGTGCATTAGAGGGGTTAAGGATAAAGAAAAACAGCGTTTTCTCTCTCAGAGTTTATGAGAAATTTTTTGAAGGGATCAGACTAAAGTTTGTTATAGACACCGAGAACTTTGGAGCTCTGAGCTTTGAGACTGTGTTAAACAGCAGCCCCGATACACTTATAGTGTAGTCCTTACATCATGGATCTCTTCTTTACATCATAGAGAGGATCCCTATCATCAACATAACCTTTTGCAACAGACACTATTGCAGCACCGCCGTTTGTTCCATCGCTGTTCTCGTAGGTGAATTTAAAAGTTCTGTATGCTTTCTGCATGTATTCACTGCTCCCAGGATCAAAGCCAACAACTATCTTATTGGCACCCTTATAACCGAACTCTCTGAAAGCAGGATCTACAGCTAAAGCATCAAATATCCTCTCTTCGCCCGGCACAACAGCAGCTGCCCATGTGTGAGCATACGGTAGATCCCCTGCCCTGTTTATAACATAACCATCCACCATGTAGCATGGTATCCCTATGCTCCTCGCTAAGGAGCAGAACAGAGCGCTCATATCATCACAGTCCCCTACCCTTTCCTCAAGCGTCCTGAAAGCTCCCTTAGGGTATGGATCGTTATCTATCCTGTACCTTATGTTATCAACTATCCATTCATATAACATCTCAGAGGCATAATATATTCTCTCTTCATCACCTGTTATGTTCTCTGCCAGGCTCTTCATCCCTTCATTGATCTCTATGAGCTTTATCTCCCTATTGCTGCTATCCACTATTGATTCATTCTTCAGGTATCTCTCTTTAGCCCATGAAGGGCTTTCCTCTATTCTTGCTTCCTTATCTCCCTCAAAAGATGATCTCCTTGAAACAACAGCGTACCCCACCCTTATGCTACCACTGCTCTCTTCATCAAAGCTCTTTTCCCATGTGTGCATATTGATGCTATCGTAGCTGGCTGTTCTTGTCGGGCTCTCTGAATATCTCACTATTGTAGATTGATCCCATAAATATTCTATTGGGCTCTGTGATACATCGCTCACATGTAGCTCTAAAGAGAGGATATCTTCATAGGTATATGCCATCTCCATAGATGCAGTGATCTCTGTTGGTGGAGAGAAAAACTGCGCTGACGCTAGAGATAGAAGAAAAATAAGAATCGGAAAGTATTTTATTAGTTTTCTCATTCAAATACATATTTCGTTTTCATATCTTAAATTATTTTCTGAGAAAAGTTTTAATTACCAATAACAATATGGCTTAAAGCGGGGATGGCCCAGGTGGTAAGGCGACAGCCTGCTAAGCTGTTGGCGCTTTGCGCCGCGTGGGTTCAAATCCCACTCCCCGCGCTGAGGGAAAAAGAAAAATGGGTGGAAAGATACAGAAGATAAAAAAGGGAGAGGTTGTTCATCCATGGGGCTCAACCATAGCGATCTGTACCAGCGACCCTTATGAAGATCCTGCAGAAAGAAAAAAGCAGGTTGCCTACTGGCTTCAGAAGCACAAGATAGAACTACCGGAAAGGGGGAAGCTAGTCAAAGTTATCTTCCTGAAATTTGACGAAGATAACAACCTTGTAATGGGAAACAAAGAATACGTCTTTCCAGTAGATATGATCCGCTTTAGGGGCGTAGAAAGATTCAAACGGAAAATAGAAGAAATGAAGATGCAGGGTGAGAAAGGTAAAGGGGAAGTCAGGACAAAGAATAAATAAAGAGCACTCAATTATGGATAATGGCTGAGAAGAAGGACGATGTACTGGAAGTACCCGAATTTGATGAAGGGCAATTTTACAACGACACAAAAAAAGGAACGTTTGTGGCTCTGATGTCTTTTGGATTTGGACTTTTGATGTCTGCTGTTTCGGAGATTGTTCATTATTTTGCCGGCTTTCCTCCTGCGTTTATAATAGGTCTTTTTGCGATAGCCTTGCTTGTGACTATTTTAAGGAAGAGATATAATATGAAGGTTATGGACTGGTTTTCAGCCGGGGGCGTTTATATACTGACATGGATGTGTTTCTGGGTTCTTTTCACAAATCCTCCTTTCCAATAGAATTGAGAAGCGTATTGAGCTTTTTATCCACTGCGGCTATCCTCTCATTCTCTCTCGGCAGGTTTTGATATGAGATGTGTAAAAATTCTCTTTCAAGATCCTTCACCGTTCTGAAAAGCTCTTTCAATCTTTCGCTCTTTACCCTGTACATCCCTGTCAGCTGTTTGATCATAAGCTCGCTGTCGGAAAAGATCCTTGCATTTTTGTCTATCATTTTTGCTTTATTCATAGCAAATATGAGCGCGTTGTATTCCGCTTCATTGTTTGTGGCTATTCCAAGGTATCTAAATTCCTCAAAGACCTTCTGAGATCCTTTGAATATCATGAAACCTGCAGCAGCCATTCCAGGATTTCCTCTGGAGGCCCCATCGGTGTATACATAGATCATATATCCACTGTTTTTGCGGCAATATATTCTTTGCTCTGTCTATCTTATTGATTACCAAATTATTTACCAAATCATTTACCAAAATTAATATATATAGACCTCTTACAATATGATATATTGTCAGACTTTTGTCTGACAAAAGTCGCCCAGAGAGCATAAACATGGTAAGAAAAGAGATGTCTGAAAGGATAACAGTAAGGTTGCCAAAAAAAATGGTCAATGAGATAGATAACCTTGTAGTGATAGGAGAATACTCAAACAGATCAGACGTAGTAAGAGAGGCTGTGAAGCTCTTCCTCAATACAAAGATAAAAGACGTTGTGGAGAGTCTCAGTGCCAAAGAGAAACTTCAGGATTATGTCTCTAAGGCGATAAAACAGGCAGAGGAAGAAGAGAAATATCTGCGCGAATAAGTGAGGGGATGGGACAAAAAAGAGTAAAAAAAAGAGGAGGAAAAAATGAATAGTATAGTAAATGATGCGGTAAAATATGCTGCACAGGTAAAGCAGCTGGGTGAGGGGTTATACGGTGGTCCTAACATCGTTGTGGTAGGATGCGGAGGAGCTGGCAACAATAGCGTGAATCGCCTTAAGCAGATAGACCTCAAAAGCGGGAAGACAGTGGCAATAAACACAGACGCTCTGCATCTCAGTGCGATAAGCAGCGATATAAAGCTAATAATAGGAAAGAGCATAACCAGAGGGCTTGGTGCAGGTGGAGATCCTGAGGTAGGAAGAAAGTGCGCTGAGACAGATAGCATGGCAATAAAGGAGGCCATATCTGGAAGCGATCTTGTCTTTATAACTGCTGGCATGGGTGGAGGTACAGGTACCGGAAGTGCTCCAGTGGTTGCAAAGATCGCAAAAGAGATGGGGGCAATAACTGTAGGCATGGTTACCACGCCATTTGAGGTTGAACGCGGCGGACGCTTAAATCAGGCGCGTAAAGGTCTGTATGAGCTCTCGAAGATATGTGATACTACAGTCATACTGGATAACAACAAGCTGCTACGTTACTTTCCAAACCTGCCGGTGAATGCAGCATTCTCAGTTATAGATCAGCTGATCGCAGAGACTGTAGGGGGCATAAGCGAGACCATAACAAAGCCTTCTCTGATAAACCTGGATTTTGCTGATGTCAGGACGATCATGAGCTGTGGTGGTGTGGCTGTCATGCTCTATGGTGAAGCCCCACATGGCGGAAGTGCCGATGAAACAGTGAGAAAAATTGTTTCCGCTGCACTGAACCAGCCGCTGCTTGAAGTGGAGTACAACCATGGCACTGGAGCACTCATACACATAAGCGGAGGACCGGATCTCACAATAGAGGAGGCTGCAAAGATAACCGATGGGCTAACAAACGCCTTAGACCCCAATGCAAATGTGATATTCGGTACGAGAGTTAGCGATGACATGAAGGGCAGAGTCAAGGTCATGGCGATAATCACCGGGGTTCATTCGCCAGATGTGCTCGGCCCGTACAGCAGGAGAGGTCTCAAAGAGGTTGAAAGCGCAGAGGTTGTGACCAGCGCACAGAGGGGCGGAATTGAATGGATAAGCTAACCGTCTCTCTGTCTGCTTACAATGGAATCCTTGGCGAGATCTCCTCCGCCACCTCTTTTCTCGGCAATGTAAAAAGGATAGTATTTGAATTTTCAGATGGCAAGGTGGAGATAGATGGAAAAAAGATTGAATGAATTATTTTCAAACATATACTATATTGTAAGCCGTTCATCCATGGATTCTGTGGAGAAGGGAATGCTGTATGAATGGCTCAACGAAATGCTAAAAGAGATAAACAGGTAGACTTTTATGGATGGAAAGGTTAAGGATAGCGGTTATTTCTCAGGATGTGCTGATTGCATGGGGTTCTTGAGATGCTCTCTTGAGCTTTCCTCAATAAAGAACCTTTATGAGCTTGAGTGTGGTTACAAAATAAAAGAGGAGGAGAGGAAAAGATTTATTGCCACTAGCGAAGCAAAATATGTATCCTGCCCATTCTGTAACAGTCTTTTAAAAAGCGTTGAATTTTTAGAGATAACCAGCGGAGAGATTATTCTTACAAAGAACGGAAATTATGCACAGAAGATCTCAACCGAGATGGAATACCACTGTCCATGCTGCCACAGAAATTTAAAGATTGAGGAGGGAGTACTGAAATATGCTTGAAACTATTCAGGAAAACTCTATATCAAAACTCCTTGAGAGGTGGGTATCAAGCGGGAGACATAAGGAGCTCAGCTTCGCTGACTGGCTTAAAACTTTATCTTACCCTTAAACTCTCATCGACCTCCACCAGATCTCTCAGCAGTTAAAAGATCCCAGAGAGCAAATAATGCAATTATCTGATGCTTTAAGCAATCTTCTTTACGTCTTTGCCTGATAAGATCGTTTTCACAGCTAACGCGCCAATCATACGTGCTATGTAGCTCTTTTAGGTATGGATCTAAAAATGAGAAGAGGGCGCTACGATCCCTGCAGACCTTATTGCCTCTTTGATTATCCTTGCAGTTGCGATATACGCTGCCAGGTATGTTTATAGAGCAATAAAACTTTCAAGGCTTGCTCTTATAGGGAAAGCTCATATCTCCTATCTTTTCATCACAGCTATAGATAGAATAATCAGCGCTATAAAAATCTGCCGCAGCAAATTCGATGCACAATTGATGCGGGTAAGGCATTCTGCTCATAATTGATTTCATCATGGGCTATTTCAAATATACATGAGGTTGTGGCAAACCCCTTCAAGATAATGCAGGGAGAAAAGCACACAAAGTTTAAATAAAAAAGAACACATAAGCCTTTGGTGATACACTGAGTGAAGAAGAAGAGGATTTCTCAAATCTAAGGCTCCCGAGGAAAAGAAACGGAGAGATGTTCGGAGTTGTAACGAGGTTTGAGGGCGCCTCACATCTTACGGTTCTTTGTGCAGATGGACAAACAAGGTTTGCCAGAATACCGGGTAAAATGAAGAGAAGGAGCTGGATAATTGTGGGTGATCTTGTGATAATAAAACCCTGGTCTATTGAAGGGGAGAAAGCAGACATAATATACAGATACACAAGGACACAGAAGAGCTACCTTGCTAGAAGAAAGCTGTTACCGCAGGAAATGGAATGATATGGATGAGCTGAGAAAAGAAGAGAGAAGAGAGAAAGAGATAGATAAAACGGAGAGTGGAGTTTTTGATAAACGCACAATGCTCACCTTATCAAAATTGATGTCTGATAAGATTATAGACTACCTGGATTTTCCCATAGCTTCAGGCAAAGAATCATTTGTCTTCTGCGCTAAGGATACAGATGGAAAAAACCTTGCTGTGAAGATCTATCCTATAAACACGTCAATATTCAAAAACATGATGAGGTATGTTGAGGGTGATCCCAGGTATGAACATGTTAAGAGAGACATAAAGAGTATAGTCTTCACATGGGCAAGAAAGGAATTTGTGAATCTCAAAGAGATGAGGAAAGCTGGTGTGAGAACACCTGAGCCTATTGAAGTGAGAAATAATGTTCTTGTCATGGAGTACATAGGCGATGAAAAAGGTCCTGCACCAATGCTGAAAGATGCTGTTCTCGACAGAGAAACCGCAGAGGAGTATTTTATGCAGATCATAGAGTACATAAAGGCTATGTACAGAGCAAACCTTGTGCATGGAGATCTGAGCGAATACAACATCCTTGCGTGGAACGGACCGGTTGTTATAGATGTCGGGCAGGCTGTAACTTTAGAACACCACTATGCAAATGACATGCTGATCAGAGATCTGAGAAATATAGTAAAATTTTTTAATAAGCATGGCATTAGGGAAAGAGTAGAAGATATAGAGCAGAAAGTGAAGAGCAATGATTGAAAGAGTGAATATACCTGCAGATAGGGTAAGGGTTCTGCTTAGCTGTAAGAGCAGATTGGAAGAAGAATCAAAGTCAAATATGGATATAGTAATGGACGGCGAGGTTACAATAGCTGGTGAAGATGCCTTTCTTGTTTATAGGTGCACTCAGGTTATAAAAGCTATAGGAAGAGGCTTTGCTCCGAACAAGGCTGAAAAGCTGTTCGATGATCAGTTTTACCTTCGCATATTTGATGTACGCGACTTCTCTGGCAGAAGCAAGAACAGATCATTTGAGCTTAAGGGAAGGGTTATAGGAAGAAAGGGCAAAGCCAGAAAAACTATCGAAGACTCTACTGGCTGCTACATCTCTGTTTATGGACACACTGTCTCTGTGATAGGATCCTATCCTGCCATGGAAAGCGCTGAAAGGGCTATAGAGATGTTGCTTGGAGGCTCAGAGCACTCGGTGGTGTTCTCTTTCCTCAGAAAAGAGAAGACAAAGAGAATAAAAGAAGAGCTGCTAGATAGCCGATAAAGATTTAAATTAGAACACATATTAAAGTTGCTTTGCAATAGGCGGCCCAGAGACTCTGCTCTGCAGCGAATGATCCGGGGACAGCGTTGTGAAGCACAACGGTCTATAACAGCCGGGCATAGGTCAACCCTGCTGAAAGGTGATGCAGGGTGTTAATGTCCGGCTACAGGATCATTCAGAGTATTCTTCCTGCAGATCTATAGCGAGCTCTGTTAGCAGGTCTTCAAAGTTGTAACCTTTGTATTCCCTTACACCCCCATTGGTAGCATGAACTCTTATTATGTACGTCCTGTTGTCCCTGGATATCTCTATATAACATAGTGGCTCTTCCATAGTATCACGCATGAGATGTATGTAGCCTGTTATATAAATTATTTTCTATAGATAAAGCTAGCTTTTACACATTCTCTCTGGCTTATACCTGTTGTGCAGTCACGGAAATATTTTCGATCCAAAGCTCAGATCCAAATGAAGCTGACAGAAAAGAAAGTGAAGTATAAAAGAAAGGAATAAAAATCTCTAAAAAGGTTTGAATGGTTGGTAAGCAGAGGACTCAGATGCACATTCATGCATCGATGTCCATTAAGCTCACAGAACCTGTAAGGGAAAAGATCTAAAGATCCTCTAACTTCAGGCTACCGAAAAAGTAGAGGGGCCTAAAATGGAAAATGGTGCTGGAACGGTGTATGTGTAAGAGATAATAACAGGACTACACGCTGACTTATGTCTATCAAAAAAGATATTAACGAGCTGCGTTATATTTCATTATGAAAACTACTATAAGCGTGATAAAAGCGGATATAGGCAGTTATCCCGGGCATACGCGGGCACATCCGGAGGTTCTGAAAAGGGCTGAAGAGCTATTAGAAAAAGCAAAGAGAAACAGCGATATAGTAGATTACTGCGTGACGCACTGTGGGGATGATCTAGAGCTCATAATGAGCCACACAAAGGGCACAGACAACGGCGATATCCATAGTGTGACGTGGAACGTTTTTGAAGAATGCACAGAGATCGCAAAAAGCCTCAAGCTCTATGCTGCAGGACAGGACATGCTGAAGGAATCTTTCTCTGGCAACGTTAGGGGCATGGGACCCGGGATAGCAGAGATGGAGTTCACTGAGCGGACTGGCGAGCCTGTTCTCGTTTTTATGATGGATAAAACTGAACCTGGAGCTTTTAATTTTCCTATCTTCAAAACCTTTGCAGATCCCTTCAACACTGCTGGACTGGTTGTAGACCCAAAGCTTATCCCAGGCTTTTCCTTTGAGGTTTGGGATATTGAAGAGCATAAAAAGGTCATGTTAGCCTGCCCTGAAGAGATGTACTACCTTCTAGCCCTTATAGGAGCAAAGAGTCGCTATGTGATAAAGAGGGTCTTTCCCAGAGCAAACCTGCCGGAGAATGAACCTGTTGCTGTGGTATCGACCGAAAAGCTCTCACAGATCGCCCACAAATATGTTGGCAAAGACGATCCCGTTGCTGTTGTTAGGGCTCAATCAGGCTTGCCTGCGGTCGGTGAGGTCCTTGAGCCATATTCCTTCCCATTTCTTGTGAGCGGATGGATGAGGGGCTCCCACAACGGCCCGATAATGCCAGTTTCACAGAAATATGCCCAGTGCACACGCTTTGACGGCCCTCCGAGGGCTCTTTGCCTGGGCTTCCAGATCAACGAAGGAAAGCTTGTCGGCCCTGTAGATATGTTCGATGATCCAGCATTTGATAAAGTTAGAGAAGAGTGCAACAACATAGCAGATTACATGCGCAGGCATGGCCCCTTCGAGCCGCACAGGCTACCATTGGAGCATATGGAGTACACAACTCTCCCGCATGTTCTGGAAAAGATGAAGGACAGGTTCTCTACGGTGTAAGCCCGTCTATCCTTTTTTTTATATCTATCCAGTGCTTTCCGATCCAGTAATATTTTTTGCACTGTTCGCAGTACCAGAAGCTATCTGAGTTCTCAAAGCTCTTCTCGGGCACCTTTCCTTTGGCAGACTCTTTCTCTATAGGCTTAAGGAGAGAGTTGCATAGAGAACATCTTGTCATCATTTTTTCCTCCTTTATTTCTATGAGCCCTGCGTCAAGTAGCTCTTTTAGCTGCTCTTCTACCGAAAATGTTTTTATAAGAAAGCCTTTGGAGGCAAGCTCTTTATCTCTTGTAAGCAGGACCCTTCCTTCCCTCTGAGCCTCTGCAACAATGTCCCTGTCCTCTCCTCTTGCATAGATTGTGTCATAACCAAGGATCCGCAGCCACCTTGCGAGCTTTCCGAGCATAGTATCGCAGATGAACACACAAATAGAGAAGAAAAAAAGTTTAAATAATCATCGGTGGAATTGCGTTTATAAAAGGCCTATCCTTACTGGTTATTTTTCTTTTTATCCTGCTTCCGGTCTCGGCACAGGATATTGTAGGAGAGCTTCAGGAGTTATGATCGCAAATACTCTTATAGATAGTGTGTCAAAGATCGTACAGAGATGGATAGATGAGACGCAGAGCGCGATAGATGGGCTATTTTCATCAATACATCCTGTTTCCCCTTTAAAAATTGTATAAAACTAATTCGCTATTTTCACAGAGGATCTCTCATACTGGAATCTTACAACCAGCGCGATAAATTTCTTATTCACTCCTGTTGATACGGTGTTCTCTTTTCTGTTTATGATTCTATCTAATATCCCGGGGCATATACTTCTACTGTTTGCACTATTCTTTCACAGATTTGTTACTCTCACAATAAACACATTCTTTCCTGGAGTGACAGCAATACTTGCTCTATTTTTTCTCGTCTGCATCCTTGTCTGTACGCCCACTACTGTTCTGGCAATATCGCTAGCAACACTTTTCCTTCCGATAGTTATGGTTTTTCTGTTAGTTCTTTAGTTATTGCTGGCTATGTCTTTCATGATAGGAGTTCCTTTTTCCGTGCTCTGGGCTCCTTTCGCTGCTGTGATCATGCCCATAGCATACTTTATAAGGCCTTATACCTTAGAGCTGAAGAAAAGCCACGCTCCATCAACCTTAAATATTAATTAATCCATCCATTTCATGGACTTCTTTGACTGGATAGCACAACCTTTTGGCGGCTCGCAGATAGGTGCGCTCTTTACCTACCTCTGTATTCTTTCCATTTTCCTGCTCATAGGAAAGCTTCTGAGGGTTAAAGTGAAGCTATTTCAAAAAATTCTATTACCCGCAAGCGTGATAGGAGGGTTTGTTGGTCTAATCTGCGGACCTTTCATTCTGGGAGCGGCCCTGGGTAACGAGAGCATAGTAAAGGTGTTAGAGAGCATGCGAATCGGTTTTGGCTCTCTCCCGGGTAGATTAATAGACATAGTCTTTGCCACAATGTTTCTCGGCATAGCTATACCAAAAGGAAGGGAAATAATAAGGAATTCCGGCCCGATGCTAAGCTACTCGATGATCGTTGGGGGACCGATGCAGCATGCATTGATGGGTTTGCTTGTTCTCCTGGTACTTATACCTCTATTTGGCGTCGATCCAACCTTTGGCACAATATTGGAGATCGGTTTTGCCGGTGGGCACGGCACTGCCGGTGGTATGGCGGATCTTTTCAGAAACGGATTTGGTGAGTGGAGCTTTCCTGCCGGCGCAGATCTCGCCTTTACCTCTGCGACTGTTGGTATACTCACCTCAACGATTGTGGGCATAGCACTTATAAATCTGGCTGCGAGGAAAGGATACACAAAGATTTTAGAGAGACCACAAGAACTTCCAGAGGAGATAAGAGTGGGCATAATACCGCCTGAAAAAAGGTACTCTATATCAAAGGCTACAGTTGCTAGCGAGTCAATAGAGCCTTTAGCATTTCATGCCGCAATAATATTTGTTGCGGTCTTTTTAGGTTACATCCTGGATGCTTTTTTTTCAAGGATAGGCACAACAATAGGTGCATATACGGGAAACGAGACGATAGCTGTTGCGCTTGATGCTGTGCCAACATTTCCTCTATGTATGCTAGGAGGGCTAATACTTCAGGTAGTTCTCATTAAAACAGGAATATCCAGCATAATAGATAGGGCTACCATAGAGAGGATTCAGGGATTAGCGCTAGAGTTCCTTGTTGTCAGCGCTATAGCTAGCATAAGCATACCTGTGGTTATTGAGTATGCTGTTCCGTTCTTTATTCTGATGGCTGTTGGTATAGTATATATAGTAGCTGTGACATGGTTTATAGCGCCAAGGATGCTCTCAAACTCCTGGTTTGAAAAGGCAATGGTTGAATTCGGCATGGAAACAGGGGTAACGGCTATGGGCATAATGCTATTGCGCGTAGTAGATCCACACTTTGAGACTGAGGCCTCGGAGGCTTTTGCTTTCAAACAGTTAATATACGAACCTTTCTTTGGTGGAGGCTTTGTCACCGCTATGACGCCCATTTTGATAGTAACTTTAGGGCTTGTAAAGTTTATAGGGGCTATGTTGCTCATAGTGCTGCTGTTCGGCGTTATACTGCCCTTTGCAACTGGCTGGTTGCACAGGAGAGCTGAGCCCTACAGATAAACCATAGGGCCACCAACGTTCTCTGAAAGTTCGTTCAACTTTTTTATCCTCTCTTCTGTCGGCGGGTGAGTAGAAAACAACTTTATAAGAGCACTGCCCTTGAATGGATTCACAATAAACAAAGAGGCTGAAGCGGGATTTCCATTTTTCATTGGTGCCCTTTTGCCTGCAAGCTCCAGCTTTTTAAGAGCGCTGGCTAAAGCCCAGGGCTTTCCTGTAGTCAAAGCCCCTTCTCTATCCGCCTTGAACTCTCTTGTTCTTGAGATCGCCATCTGGATCATGGCCGCAGCAATCGGTGCGGTTATTGCTGCCAGGATGACGATTATAGCGCTACCGCTATCTCTACGGCCTCTGCCGAAGAGCATGCTCCAGTATGCCATTCTCACAAAGATAGCTATCGCACCAGCAACTGTGGCAGCTATTGTCATAACTAAAGTGTCTCTATCTCTTATATGCGCCATCTCATGGGCTATAACGCCCTCAAGTTCATCATCATCTAAGTAATCGAGCAGAGGCTTTGTCACACAAACAACAGCCCTCTTTTTGTTTCTTCCTGTAGCAAATGCATTTGGCACATTCATCGGCACTATTGCTACCTTGGGCATAGGTATATTTGAATCACTGGCTACCTTCGCTACGATTCTGAAGAGTCTGGGGTTATCCGATTCCTTGATTATCCTTGCTTTATAGCTAGCTAACACTATTTTATCTGAGTAGAAGTAAGAAAAGAGATTCATTATCCCAGCAAGGAATAGGAAAATAACCAATGTGCCTATGCTTCCCCCCCCTATGGCGTAACCTATCAATGCAAATAGCCCGAAGAGTAATCCAAACAGTGCTGCAGTTCTTAACACAGGCTTCATAAAGGTAAATGAGATTACGAATACTTAAAGGTTTTCTGTTCGAATCTCTTTTATTACGTCAGTTCTTGTCACTATTCCTGCTATCTTACCAAACACGTCAACTATGGGCAAGCATCCTATATTCTCTTTATACATGAGCTGTGCAGCCTCCTTTGCACTCATATCTTTAGAAGCTGTTATGATATCCCTCTTCATCGCATGCTCTACTAAAAGGTTATCCAATCTTGCCTGCTGGTATTTGTTCTGAACTCTCATGCGGAATTCATAGAGGAAAAGCGCAAGATCCATCGCTGCAAGTATGCCCTCTACCATTCCTTCTCTGAGCACAGGTAAACGCTCTATCCCATTATCCACCATAAGTCTTCTTGCATGGATAATTCTATCGTCTGGCGCTAAAGATTTTACTGGAGTAACCATAATCTCTTCAATCCTTTTCTCAGATTCAACAAATGGCAAAAGGTCAGATTTCGTTATCACACCAACAAGCTCATTATTCTCAAGCACAGGGAACATAGCAACACCACCAAGTTTAGCTCTCTCTATAAGCTTGGAGATGTCTTCATCAACGCTCACTGTGAAGAAATCCCTGGCCATTATGCTTGAAATGTGAAGGGAGCTGGGTGTTATGGTTCTTGTCCTTACAGAGCCAAGTTTATCAACTATCTCTTCATCGCTCACTATCCCTATAAGCTCTCCATCTTCAAGAACTGGGAACTTTGTTATCCTCTCTTTGTTCATCAGGTTTATAACCCGCTCTATACTCTCGTCCTTGTCAACAGCGATTATCTCTTTGCTCATTATCTCCTTAGCACTGAGCTTTGATGACATAACCTTTATTACCTCCTAACTTTTTCTACTTTTACTTTTCCAGTGGTAGCTTTATTCCTTTTCTTCTGGCATCAAGCCATGAAAGGACGTAGGCTAACAATATCATCGCTATTATCCCCCCAAACAGGGCTATGATCCACAAAATGGTTGAGCTGAAGTCTATAGACACTACAAGATACGCAATAATGGCAACAGCTGCACCAAGAAGTGCGTAGGGTATCTGCGTTTTCACATGAGCCATATGATCACTGCCTGAAAACATGGATGCCATAACGGTTGTATCGCTTATGGGTGAGCAGTGATCTCCGCAGACACCACCAGTAAGAACTGGAGCTATAGCAATGTGAAGTGGTATACCTAAAGCATAACCTAAAGGTATAGCGATAGGCAAAACTATTGCCATTGTTCCCCAGGACGTTCCCGTAGAAAAGCCTATAAAGAAGCTCACCAGAAAGATTATTGGCGCCATAGCCCATGGACTGGATTGAAGAGATGGCAAAACCAGGCTAACCACATATTCACCGGTTCCAACAAGACCGCATATTGTACCTATGGACCATGCAAGTAAAAGTATGAGATTTGCTATGATCATCATCTCAGCCCCGCTCACAAATGCTCTCATGAGCTCAGAGAGCTTGAAGCCCTGTGGTAGATACATGAGGATCGCTGATATCACCCCTCCGAGCGCACCGAAAAGAAGAGCATCCATAACTCCTGTGTCCGTATCACCAACAGCCTCTATAGCCTGGGTAAATGATATGAGTGCTGTTGAACCCGAAGCTCTCCACCCCAGAACATAGAGCGCTATTATAGTAACGGATATGAGCGCTATTATGGGCACAAACATGTTAATCGCTCTCTCCTTCACTCCTTCTTTAGATTTCAGTCTCTCTGTGCTCATCATAGGTATTGCATCATCGTCCATTATTTTTCCTGTGGTTGAAGTCCTGTACTCTGCTCTTAGCATTGGGCCAAAATCTCTCCTGCTTGCAGAGAGAAATAGAACGAGAGCTATGGCAAAGAAGCTATAAAAGCTATAGAGGATCACACCAGGGAAAAAGACGCCCATAGGTGAAAGAGAAAGATCCATGGACTCAAAAACCTCCCTTATAACTCCAACCTGATAACCTGTCCAGACAGAGATAACTCCTATTGTTGCTATAGGCGCGCTTGTGCTATCAAGAATGTATGCAAACTTTTCCCTGCTAACACCAGCGGTTTCGCATGCAGGGCGCATGGTGTTTCCAGCTATTACTGAGCTTGAATAATCATCGAAGAATATCATCATACCCAGCGCTGAAGCGGCAAGCTCCATGCCTCTCCTGCTCTTTATCTTTGAAGCTAGCAAATTTCCGAAGCCATAGGCTCCTCTCGAATAGTATATGAGCCCGACCATACCGCCAACAACAAAGTCAAAGAGGAAAACGGTGGCGTTCCAGGGATCTGCAAGATTGTTCCTCAGTATAAGCGCGGTGTCCGCTACGGCATAGATGGGATTGAGATCCTTAAGTATCAGCGCCCCAAGAAATATTCCTATAAAAAGAGAGGGCATAACCTCTCTTGTCAGAAAACACAGTATTATTGCAACGATCGGCGGCACAAGGGATAGCCAGGGAAAAGATTCTAGAAGCATATGCATTATGCAATAAATCATACTTAAGATTTTCTACCTCGCTGTATCCATTCGTGTTGAAACGATTGCTCTATGAGAATTGATCTATGCAGGGTGCCAGATATAATGACTCCACTGATGGAAGGAATATACCTCGGGATCTCTCTGCTCCACCTTTTACATAAAAAACATAAAAAGTATGCCAATGCAGGTAATACAACAACCTACAATAGCCACCAAGTAACCGAGAAATTCCCCTCAAACCCTGTCCGATAATGTTTTATATCCCAAAGAGCGCAAAGCCAATGATTATGCATAAGATTATGGATAATATAGCTTTCCAATTCCTAAATTTCCAGCTCACAATCTGCGCATGTTATGCGATTATGTGTCTCTTTTGCAAATATTTTAGCTCTCAAGCCCCGAAATTGCAACAATATCCTGCCTCACAATTAAGCAGGGGTGCAGAGACCCCTGGCACATGCAAAAACGGCTGCATACTCTGGCATCTCTATGATCCCTTCCTTCACATTTGCATGAAAGTCCTTTATCTCTATGCTGAAAGGCTTCAAAACGCGCATCTGTAAAAGCTCATCGCCAAATGCTATAGCGTCTTGCAGCGGATCAAAGTCATCAAAATCTTCAAAACTCAATGATTTGACAATAAATCCAGTCTTTCCATGCAATGAAGTTGGGAACCTTATGAGCCTGTGAATATCGCTTGTCACTGGCTCATCAGCCTCTCCTTTGCTGGATTCTATAGCTAATTTTTCCTTTAAGTACTCTATGAACTCCTTCGGAAGGGCATTAACAACCTTTGGATTCTTCTTTAACTTCTTCAATCCTTCGTAGATCCTTTCAGCCTTAACATCACCTATTCCCTTAATCTTTTTAAGCTCTTCAACTCCATTTTCCATAGAGAGTATCTTATCAGCATATTCATTGACAGCCCTTCCTATTTTCCCATACCATCCAGACTCTTTCTCAGAGGGTATAGCATAGTTTTCCTTTCCAAGGATGAGATCAAGGCTTATACCGTTTCCAGTTATATAATCTATGATCTCCCTTCTCTCCCTGCTCCCCAAATCAAGGGCTTCTTTGTCATAAACATGGATATGATAACCCCTTGAGCCGCTGAACACGAGCTCAAGATCTCTGAACCCGAAATCCCTTATCAAAAAGTCTTCAACAAGCTTTTTTGTTTCTCTTTTCACTATGCTCAGCATTTTTTCGTATGTGCAATTCTCAGGCAAGCTTAGATGATCCGCATCAAGATCAAAAATGAGGTCAGCACCTAGCCATCCTTTGTCCTTCATGTCAGTTTCATATGGTTTTGTATAATACGCAGAAGAGTAAAAAACGTGAGCTGGCGCTTTATCCGCAAGGAATGCTTTTATCTTCTGCGAGGAAGAAAAGCTCATATGACGCATCATTGTGCTCTTTCCAAAGAACATGAAGCCATACTCCCTTCGCGTGAATCTTCGAGGCATAGCTAAATCAGCGTTTGAATAGTACTCTTTAAACTTCTTTTGAAGGAACTCTTCCATGATCCTTATGATTTATCTTATATTCATAGTATTGCATTGGATGCTTTATCTTTGCGCATAGGTTGTCTGGCTCAAAGCACAGGGAATAGGTGCGCATCGAATCGCAGGAAGGGGCCGAGTATTCTTTTCCAGTTATGTGCTCTACCTGGTATCTGGCGACCCTGTCATCGAAGTCTGGAGTAGGCATCAGTATCTTCATTATCTCCTCTTCCTTCATTCCTATTCCATTCAGAAATGCTACAAGAGAAAATCTACCAAGGTGCGAAACATTTATGTTATTCTCTATCTGTGCTATTATGTTTTTCATACAGGGTGGAAAACTGTCGAACTCTATTCTATATTCCTTCCTCTGGGCTATCTTCCTGCTGGAGAGCTCTGCATAGATAGAGCTAAGGTCTATAGCTTTGTCAATATCGCTGACACTAAATCGGATCCTTTCTATCCTTTCACGCATCGCTTCCTGCATGATCCTGAGAAAGATATGCCTATCAATCTCCACCATGCCACCAGATAGCCTTGTATTGACGAGCTTCCATGAACCATATGAGTTAGGTGCATATTTTAAGAAAGTAACAAATCTTATCTTATCTCCTTCTCTCTCAATCCCAAGGCTCTTTGCAACCTGATCCACAACCTCTTCGCTCTCTTTTTCAAGGTAATAATAGGCATTTTTTGCCTCAAAGATGGAATGTCTTTTTAGAAGGAAATTATCTTTTATATGCGTTACAATAGCCTTAGCTAAATAAAAAGAGAGGACAGCTTCAAAGCAGTTTCTTTCATCTATAAATATCTGCTTTTCATCATTTTTCAGAGCGCTCTGAACCCTGGCAACAGCAAGTGCTCTGGATCCTCTGAAAGCCTCAGAGTAGAGTATTTCTTCCATGCTTTCATCTTTTATCATTTCAAAAGCTTCGAGCAGGAATGGGTACCTTGCTATGGTGCTTTTTTTTCCTGTTTTTGTCCCTATTCCTATCATTCAATCTCTGTTCTTGGAGCAAGGAGATATGCAACAGAGGCGTTACCATCAAGAGTCTCAAATTCTATGCGCACAGGGTAATCATTACCAATAAATATCGCTAGCTTCTCACCGCTTCTTATACCCTTCATCATACTAGACAGATAGTCCAGAGAGAATAAACTCCTCGATTTATCCTTACACTCAAGTGATAAAAGCTGTTCCTTAGAAAATTTCTGGTTTATCTCCTCCTGTGTTCCTGCGCTTAACTCAAAGCTGTCTTTCTCTGCTGTTAGCACAACATAATCACTCACGCTCTGGGCAGCCCTTATACCTAAAAGAAAATCATCAGCTAACAGCTCGACTTTAGCGGGAAACTGGAGGTTTGGTATCTTCAGATCGGGCATTGTGGAGACGTCCAGCAGGGTCATCTTTCTGACCAGGTTTCCTATTCTTATCACCAGCCTTTCTGAGTCCTCATCATATGTTGCATCCATTTCATCATTACCCTTTCCCAACCTTATTATGCTCTCCATCTTATCTAAATCGACGCCAAGCTCTGTATCCTCTGCATTATATTCGTTAAAAGCCTGAGGAGCTATGTTTAGCTCCACCATAGCCACATGAGCAGGATCAACGGCTTTAATATGGAAACCATCATCCTTTATGTTAAACTTCACCTCATTCACGATAACGGAAACCACCTCCACAATTCTTTTGAAAATCTCTACTTTACCTTTGGCCTCAAACATAAAAAGAGAATGAAGTCCTTATTTTTAAAGTTTGCCTATGCTGGTTGAGATCATAAGCTAAATGCCCTGTAGATCAGGATCATAACATTCACATGCGCAAGAGCTGTTTTATTGTAGCAGGCGCTATGTTTGTTGGTATCTGTATAGAAAAACTTTACTCTGATCGCTCATGGATTAAAAAGATATAAATACGCGAAAAAGAATTAGCGTATATGTATCTTGGTCCTGATGATGAAAAGATATTTAATGGCGAAGAAGGAGAGATAAGAGAGAAAATGATCAAGCTCCTTGTGAACCTCGGGGAGATATATGGGGCGGATAAGCTTATACCGATAGGCTCCGCTCAGGTTTCTGGTATATCCTACAAATCGATCGGTGACCCGGGGATGGAGTTTCTTGAGGATGTAGCGGATAAGGGCGCTAAGGTGAGGGTTCTCACATACATAAACCCTGCTGGTATGGATCTTGAGAACTGGAGAGAGCTCGGATTCAGCGAGGATTTTGCCGTGCACCAGATGAGAATAATTGATGCATTTAGGCGAATGGGCATGGTGATAACGGCAACGTGCACCCCCTACCTCTCAGGCAACGTGCCAAGGTTCAGGGAGCATGTTGCATGGGCTGAGAGCTCCGCGATATCCTTTATCAATTCTGTGATAGGAGCAAGGACAAACAGAGAAGGCGGCCCCAGTGCCCTGGCAGCATCAATAATAGGAAAGACACCGAACTATGGATTGCATCTGGAAGAAAATAGAAGGGCGGAGGTCGTTGTTGATGTTGAAAGGGAGCTTAAGGAAAGCGATTGGGGCGCTCTGGGTTATCTGGTGGGAAAAATGGTTAAGAATAAGATACCATACTTTAGAGGGATTAAGAACGCAAGGGTAGATGAGCTTAAAGCCCTGGGTGCCGCAATGGCTGCGAGCGGTGCTGTGGCTCTCTACCATGTTGAGGGCATAACACCTGAAGCACATCTGCAAAGCATAGATGGATTGGAGAGGATCACTGTGACAGATAGCGATCTTGAAAAGGCTTATGAAACTCTGAACACAGGCAAAGAGCCAGACATAGTCATCTTTGGCTGTCCCCATGCCTCCATAGAGGAGATAAACACAGTTGCTAAAGCTGTTGAGGGCAAGAGGTTAAAGAAACCTCTCTGGATCTGCACCTCAAGGGCTATGAAAGAAGTAGCAAACCGCATGGGGTATACACAGACAATAGAAAAAGCTGGTGGCAAAATAGTTGCTGACACGTGCATGGTTGTGAGTCCTATAGAGGAGCTGGGTTTCAAAACGACGGCGGTTAACAGTGGTAAGGCTGCCTGCTACCTTCCAGGCTTCTGCAAGCAAAATGTGGTGTTCAAGAGTGTTGATGAGCTTATAGGGATGGTGGTAGAATGATGGCTGGAAAAGAGATGAAGGGAAGGGTCATATACTTTCCTCCTGAGCTGGAAGAGGTTGAGGGAGAAGCGATTGTTTCAAGAACCCCCCTTAGCTTCTATGGCGGAATTGATGCTAAAAGCGGTATCGTTATAGAGCGAGGGCACGAGCTTGAAGGAAAAAATGTTAAGGATAGAATCCTAGTTTTTCCTAACGGTAAGGGCTCTACCGTTGGCTCTTATGTGATCTATGGATTGAAAAAGAATGGCTTCGCTCCAAAGGCAATAATAAATAAAGAGACAGAGACCATAGTTGCAACAGGGGCTATATTGGCTGGCATACCGTGTGTGGATAAGATCGATACAGAGGAGATAAGAGAAGGGCAAAGAATAAAGGTTATGAAGGACGGCACTGTTTATAGTACTCGATAGCTGCAAAACTATTTAAGGTATAAAACAAAGTATTATTATGGCATTGGCTATTGTTAGTGCTGCATACCTCACATCAATCTTGGTGGTTGTGGTGCTATCCTTTCTTTATACTTACGTTTTGGCAAAGAGGTTCGAGAAATATACAGAAGTCAGGACGCATGGTTTTTTTATAGGGATCATATGCGGTGCGTTGGGCACAGCGTTTCTTACTGTGAGCGCAACCATTAGACCAGAAACTCTTACGCCAGGATCGAAGGTTCCTTTTACCTATATGCATACCATAGGCGAATTTCTGCTTTTGATGATGCTTATTTTCATTTCCAGAGCGATCCTTCGCATGAAGTTCATCATTACTGGAAAAAAAGATTCATTCCCTTCCTTTAGCCTGCTTTTCATTTCTGTCTTTATCCTTGCCATATACTACACGCTCTCCCTATTTTTCTATAGCCCTCTGGATGGTTTTCTAGCTTCTCTGAACTTTGTTTTTGCTATAGATATTATTGCTCTCTTTGCTTTATCCTTAAAGGAGGAGCTAGACATATCCAAAAGGATAGCTATCAATTCTGAACCCTACACATATGCTCTTTTCTTTTTCTTAGCATATACTCTCTTTTATCAGGTTCACGCTTTTCTCAGCAAAGTATTGCCCATAACACTAACACCCGCTTATGTAGAGAGCGCTAACGTTGTCCGCATTGTTTTTACAGCTATGCTTTTTATCGCCGCTTTTGTTTTCTGTTTCGTGTCCCTGAAAAAAATAACAGGAGTACCAGACATAAAAAAGAGCATTGGAGATCAGAAAAAGCTTCTGCCTTTTCTGGAGGGGGTATCACATCTCATAGGGGAGAGCACCATGACGATATATAAATATGGGATGGAGGACTACAAAAACACATATCCCACAGAGAAAGAGAGAGAAAAAGAGAAAGATGAGGATATGTATAATTTTCTTGTGAGATACTTCGAGAATTACATTGGGCCTATAAGCTCCAGGATAGCCAGAGAGGTAGATAACAGGGTTGAAGGAAAGAAAATAGGTAGCGTAGAAGATAAACATAACAATTAAAAACCAGACATCAGATACCACTTATGAAACTATTTGGAACCAATGGAATAAGGGGGGTAGTTAATGAGCTTTTTACCACAGAGTTTGCATCCCAGATAGGCCTGACTCTAGCAACCTACACCAATGGAGGGCTTATTGTTGTTGCTCAGGATCCCAGGACTTCTAGTGGTTTTATAAAGCACAGCATAATTGCAGGCCTCATATCTGGAGGTTGTGACGTCTACAATCTCCACATGGTTCCTACGCCGGCACTTCAATATGGTGTGAAACACTATGGAGCTGATGCAGGAATAATGGTCACAGCATCCCACAATCCCCCGGAGTACAATGGTGCAAAAGTTATAAGCAAAGACGGAACAGAGCTCTCCAGAACAGAGGAAGAGCGCTTTGAGAACATATTCTTTTCAAAGGATTTTCGAAGGGTTTCGTGGAAGGATTTTGGAACTTTAACTTCAATAGATAATGCTCCGAAGGTCTACATAGATGCAATACTGAAACATGTTGATGTTGCTGCCATAAGAAAAAAACATTTTACTGTGCTGCTCGATTGCTCGAATGGCGCTGCGAGCTGTACTACTCCTTACCTTCTCGACAAGCTCGGTTGCAGAGTCATATCCCTTAATGCCCATCCTGACGGTCTCTTTCCTGCGCATCCATCAGAACCAAAAAGAGATAACCTGAAAGAAACACTGGAGATCGCAAAGGCCATATCACCTGATCTTACCATAGCACACGATGGTGATGCAGATAGAGCAATATTCATAGATGATAAAACAAACTACCTCTTCGGGGATCAGATAGCCGCTCTGGTGACAAGAGAAAAGCTAAAGGAGAAGAAAGGCACGGTTGTCACAGCAATAAACTCTTCGCAGGCAATAGAGGATGTCGTTAGAGAGGGTCAGGGCACGCTTGTTTTAACCAAGGTCAGCCCTATAGAGATGGCAAGGAAGCTCAAAGAGGTGAGAGGCATAATAGCGCCGGAGGAGACGGGAGGCATAATATTCCCGGAGCACCAGTATTGCAGGGATGGTGGCATGACCATAGCCTATGTGCTGGGGATATTGGCAAAGAGCGAAAAAAGCCTTTCTGAGCTCATAGATGAGCTACCAAGGTATTACATAATAAAAGACAGCATAAAAACGAAAAATAAAGAAGAATTGGAGCGAAGGTTCAGAGAAGAGCTTCATAAAATAGAGGGGATAGAGAGGATTATAGACATAGATGGCGTGAGAGTTTACTTAAAAGATGGAAACTTCCTGGTGCGCAAATCAGGAACTGAAGACATAGTAAGGATCTTCGCAGAGTCCAGAAGCAGAGAAAGGGCCTCAGAGATCTTTCAGATGGTTAAAGGGATGGTAGAACGCATGATAGAGTCATCAGGTTAAGGCTCTTTGGAGATCTCTCCTGGAAAAACTTGCGCTTTGACCTCCTCCAGCTTCTTCATTCTCTCCATCAGGCGCTTCTTTCTCCTATTCATATCAGATCTCTTCTCTTCCAGCTCGCTTCTGATGCTATCAAGTTCTTTCTTAATCTCTTCTCTTTCCTTTTCCAGTGACTCAAGTGCGCTCTTCTCTTCTTCTATTTTCTCTCTGAGGTTCTCCTCTTTTTCTTTCAGC
The DNA here is from genome assembly GCA_011620765.1 of Thermoplasmata archaeon. GTDB lineage: Archaea > Thermoplasmatota > UBA186 > UBA287 > UBA287 > UBA287. The sequence continues at coordinate 209 of WOYO01000059.1, read as the reverse complement.
TCTCTTTCTCTACCATCAAGATCTTCAATCTGTTTTGTGGCTTTTTCTCTCTCTACACTCAGTTGAGATAAAGCATTTACTATTTCTTCCATATCCTTTTCCAGTGCGTCAATCCCCGGTCTCTCCTCCTCTATGCTCTTTCTGAGGTTATCCTCCTTTTCTTTCAGCTTTCTCTCTCTATCATCAATATCTTCAATCTGTTTTGTGGC
>WOYO01000079.1 GCA_011620765.1 Thermoplasmata archaeon | reverse complement strand
TATTTCAGAGGAACTATGGCATATTCACCAGCGAGGAGCAGGAGAGAATAAAAAAGGCAAAGGTGATCATAATAGGTTGCGGAGGTGTAGGAGGGGTCGTAGCTATAGAGCTGTGCAGGAGTGGAGTTGAGCACTTTATGCTTGTCGAGCCAGATGTTTACTCTGATACTAACATGAACAGGCAGATATCCTGCTATACCGACACGCTCGGTGAGAACAAGGCAGAAGCACTGAAAAAAGATATTGCAAGAATAAACGGAGAGTGCAAAGTAGAGGTTGTTGATAGCACAATACCTTTAGAGCGCCTAGAGCAATATCTCAAGGGTTATGATATTCTTATTTCAAGCGCTGACGACTTTGCCTATTCTATAGTGGCTGCACGAATAGCAAAGAAAATAGGGATCCCCTCTGTCATAGGCATACCTGTAGGCTCATTAGCGAGAATATGGACTATCACCACAGATTCTCCAGAAATAGAGGACTACTTTGCTCTACCGAAGAATAAACCCGATTACAGAGCCCTTCATGAAGCGCTATATGGCGCAGAAGGTAGACTGAATTATGCAAGGTGGGCTCAAAGGTGGTGCAGTTGGAGCGATGAGTGGGCTTCAGGATACGCTGAGGGTAAGCTTTCCTTATCCCAGATAGCCCCTGTTGTGTGGCTAACTTCCTCACTGGTAGCCCTTGAGGCTCTGAAGTGCATAACGCACAAATGGGAGCCTGTTGTCTTTCCAAGGTACTGGAAGATAACCCCGACAGATGCCGGTATAGAGGAGCTAAAGCCACATCGGTAATGCGCTATCTAAAAATCCACAGCATATACCAGGCTTGCCTGCACGGAGGCCATTTAAGAGGCATACTAACGGTAGAAGTTGCGTGACCTGATCAATAACAGGCCTCTGGCTCTCATAACCCTATAGAAGAGCATTATTTTCTTCGATGAACCCTGTAGATGTGTGATCACTATGTTTGTAAAAATGATCCATAACCATGTGCGTATATCATGACTCTGATCGTTTCGTCTTCTCTGGTGATCTCGAGCTCTTTACCCGTTCTACTGCATCTCACGAGAGAAGAGCAGTTATAGGAACAACAAAAAACATACCGATGTTCTTTAGAAGGATAGAGATGTATGTCAATATCAGTGGTAGATAATCAAAAAATTCAAGCGCTAATGCTAAAAAATTTGGTATAGCAGCTATTATCACTGGCAAAGATGCGAGAACCCCTGCTATGAGAGCAGGGACCTGTTTTAACCACCTTCCACTGGCCACATATCCTACTATAGCCGAAAGCGCATAGGATGAGAGCCTTACAACAAAATCTAGCACGACATTCATATGCGATATCGCGAACTTGAAAAGGCTGAAAACTATGGACATTATTGAAATGCCTGATGCAGTCAACAGATCTGTACAGCTATCTGAAGAGGAAAGCGCCACCAATGCGGGGTCTTTCTCTGGTAGATTTCTTGTGAGAATATCAAGCACATTTACAAGATTTTGTGGTTCAACAAGCGACGCTATCATGGACATATCCTCTGCCTGTGTTCTTGTCTCTGTTTTCTGCTCTGACTTTAAGTTGCCTACCTCGAGCTCTAGATTACTGACCCTATTCTCATATTCAACTATCATCGAAGCATACTCTTCAATTGCTCTGTTATCCATTGCACTGATACATATAACAGAGAGAGGAGCCATTACAAGAAGAAATGCCACCAGATATACAGAGTACTCCATATATCTATTGTGATACTGCCTATTTATACTTTTTTGATGCGCAATCTTTTTCTATTTGTAAGCCTCTTTTCCTGTGTGCCGCGGTAGCTCAGTTGGGAGAGCGTGCGGCTGAAGACCGCAAGGTCGTGCGTTCGATCCGCACCCGCGGCACTAAGGGTGCTGTTTGTAAAATAGCCTGACGGCAGGATTAGAGTGAGGAAGATCTTGATTTTTGTAATAAGCAATCCCTTTGTTAGTGGTAGGGATAGCGAAGTGGTGATGGTGATCTCTCCCACCGTTTGGAGGGGGAGATCGTCCTGCGGTGGAATCATTCTATGTATAAAAGCAGAGGTGTAAAAGTTGTGGAGATGTTTGTTACCGGTGTGGGCGCTTCTTATGATCCTCCAGATCTAAGCAAGAGGTGAGCAAAGCAATGGTATACGGGAAGCTATGTATTGTGTTGCTGGCTCGACAATGGAGTAACAGAGATCTGCGCAGTTATTTGCTATCGTATATGGCACAGAGAACAGCATATAGCAGAAAACACAGGGCAGAGCAAAGCACCTGCTCAGTATGATGCCCACAAGTTCTATGGATAAAGATATTGCACTGCGTATCATGTGGTATATCTCTTTTGGCAGCGTTATGAATACAAAGGTGGAGCAGACAGAGAGAGCATAGGCAGGCACCCCGCACAAAAGCGCTGCAGGCAACTTCAGCAGTAATGCAATCGATCCAAACAAGAGCTTGAAGGATGATTGCAAGCACAGAGGAAAGCTCATAAGCACAGCGTTGGATAGATTTGCTATGAAAGCAGGAATAGAAGCAATAAAGGCAGAGAGAGCTGAAGTTATTGCCAGGTTTATACCAACGAAAAAGTCTGGTAATGCATCAACCATAACAGAAAGCTCTTCAAAGAAAGACGGCACATAGGAAAAAGCCTCAAATGCATAGGGTAAGAGCCTGAATGTATTTATTGAAAAGTCAAAGAAAGCGCCCGTAAGCATTGGCATCGTGTATGTCAAAAAGTGCACAGATGAGTATAGAAGATCAAGAAAGACCCTCAGAGGCCACATAAAGCTATCAACAAATAACCTTACAAAATACTCAGGCAGAAGCTCAATTTTAATGTTTGCCCAATCAACGGTGCTGGATAGAAAAGAGAAGAAGACCGGTATGAACTGGGGAAGTATGGAGACGAAAGCTCCAACGGTTGGGGAGGCATAGGACACAAGGGTTTGAGGTATTGTGGATATCAAAGAGTCTATTGATCCTATGAAAGAAGGTATTGATGTAAGCATAGAATAGCACATGTAGGGCAAATTAGGAAAAACGAGCCCGAAGGGCCATTCAACGAAAAGCTTCAAACATGCAGAAAAAGGATTGCTCAGAACAGAACAGAAGGAGTTATAGCCCATCCCCATCCACAGATCTAAATTATGGGTTATAAACGAAAGCAGATAGCTTATTGTGCCTGGAAGCTGGAGTATATAATAGCGGAGGTAAGAAAAGAGAGTGGGAAGGTCTGAGAGAAATGTAGGGAAAACTGAAAGCACATACCCCCACAGATTGGGATTTCTCAATATCCATAGAGAGTAGGGTATGAGCTGGATGTAATTCAGAACAGTGTGTAGATTCTGCGGCTTTTCTTCACCAGGGAGCGCTCTTAAAGTGTCCTGAAGTGGAGCCTGAGCCAGTGTGGGAGCAAACAGGGCTACAGAGAGGACTATGCAGAGAAAAAATGAGTGCTTAAACAACACCATAAAGAAATTATGGCGATTATACTATATATCTTTTTTCTTTTCAAGAACCTTTATGCAGGAGATCTCTGTTGTGGGATACTGTCCTTTCTCATCCTTTTCTATATACTTCACCATATCCCATATTGTAAGCAGAGCCATCTCAACCCCTAGTAAAGCTTCCATCTCAACCCCTGTTCTGTAATGCGCTTTAACTTCACACACGCACTCAATGGTTTGATCTTTGATGGAGAAGTTAAAGCCTATGTAGTGAAGAGGCACCTGATGGCAATATGGCACAAGCTCATAGATCCTTTTAACAGCCATTGTTCCTGCGATCTTGGCACATTCGAGCGCATCACCCTTTTTTACTTTTCCTTCTCTTATCGCCTGCAGGCTCTCTTTACCCAGCTTTATCTCTCCGTAAGCACTTGCAGCTCTCTCACTATCCTCTTTATCGCTAACATCTATCATTCTTTCCCCCAGTATGGCTTTTTACTCTCTATAGCTTTGATAAACTCCTTCCTCGCATCTGCTTCATTAACCGGAAGATCAAACTCGTCACTTCCTAACAGACATGGCTTAAGCTTACCCTCAGACGTTACTCTCAGTCTTGTGCAATTTGAGCAGAACTCTGTGTTGTGCATTGGCCTCACAACCTCAACCTCACAACCATCAAGAAAGTATTTTCTTCTGTGATGCATGTCTCTCACTTCAATCCGCTCTGCCCTGCTTGCAAGCTCATTCTCTACGCCATTGAGATCATAGTGATATCTCTTATAAAATTCTTCCTCTTCTTTCTCACGCGTAGCTTCAAGCTCTATTAGCTGGAGTATATAGTTATTTTTTCTGGAGAAATCAACAAGATCCCAGACTTCATCATCGTTCACGTTTTTAAGAACAACCATGTTTACCTTTATCGGATGTATTCCTGCATTCCTTGCGCTCTCTATTCCTTTGATAACTCTATCTATGTTGCCTGAAGTTATCGCTCTGTAGCGCTCCCGTTTCAGAGAGTCTACTGATACGTTTACTCTATTCAACCCCGCATCTTTAAGATCAGAGGCATATCTGTGCAAAAGAGATCCATTCGTTGTCATGGATATGTCTTTTACATATCTTTTTGCTATCCCCACAAGAGAGGTTACATCCTCCCGCATTAGGGGCTCGCCGCCAGTGATCTTTAACTTTTTTATTCCAAGCTCGCTCGCTATCTTTAGAACTCTTTCAAAATCTCCCGCGCTTATCTCTTTTTTACCATTGCCTACCTCTCCTTCGTGATGACAGTACATACAGTTCATATTGCATCTCTGGGTTATAGAGATCCGCAGATTGTTGACGTTCACAATATGCATATGTATACACGTCCTAAAAACCTTTTTGTTCGGGCTATACAAATCTTTATATATAGCATTGTATGTATTGATGCTATGGTGGATCTTCTCTTAGTTCTACCTCTGGTTGTTTATCTTATAGCACTTCTAGCAATAGGCTTTTTAGCCTCCAGAAGAATCTCTGACAGAAGTGATTATTTTCTGGGAGGAAAAAAGCTTCCTGGATGGGCTTTAGCGCTATCTGAGCGCTCTACAGACATGAGCGCATGGCTCATAATAAGCGTTCCAGCTCTGGCCTATACCCTGGGCCTTGAAGCGATATGGATTCCTGTCGGATGTTATATTGGGTCGGTGATCCAGTGGGTTTTTTATTCAAAGAAGCTGAGAGAGGAGCAGGAAAAATACGGCGCTATAACTGCTGTGGACTACCTCGCAAAGAAGCACAGAAGCAAAGCCGTTAGGGCGCTGGGAGCTGTAACCTGCCTTATATTCTATACAATATACACTGCTTCGCAGTTCGCTGGTGCCGGAAAAATATTGAGACAGACATTTGGCCTGCCCATAATTTACGGCATGATCATAGCTGCAGCTGTCATCATCACATACTCAGTCACAGGCGGGTTTATGTCTGTTGTGTGGACAGATGTTATTCAGGCGCTCTTAATGATCATAACTCTCTGTGTGACCCCCATAGTAGGCATATATGCCCTCAGAGCTAACGGGTTAACTTTCATGGACACACTTCGTACAAGTGGAATGCTAAACCCTTTTGGAAACGCGAAAGGAATAGGGATAGCTCTTCTTTTAGGCACACATCTCAGCTGGATATTCGGGTATCTTGGTGGGGAGCCCCATTTTTTTATAAGACATATGGCTGTAAGAAATGAAAAAGAGAGAAAACAGGCGATGGTTATAGCGGTGGTGTGGGGGCTGTTCACAACCATAGGCTCCTGGGCGCTGGGAGCTGTAGCATTTACGCTGTTTGGATCAAATGTTGTTGTTGACCCGGAAGACATAATGCCATTCGCGGTTATAGCTCTAATGCCCCCTGTGATTGCAGGCATCCTTCTCTCCGGTGCTATAGCAGGCATGATGTCTACAGTAGACTCGCAGCTTCTTGTGGCAAGCTCAGCAATGTCTGAAGATATATATTGCGAACTGATATCTGAGGGCAGGGTTAAAGAAAACCGGGCTTTACTTATATCAAGAATTACTGTGGTTGTTATTGGTGTGTTCGCCCTGCTCTTTGCTCTCCTTGGAAGCAACGTTGTCTACACTCTGGTTTCATATGGCTGGTCAGGTCTTGCTGGAGCCTTTGCACCTTCAATAACCCTCTCCCTATTCTGGAAGAAATTCTCCAAAGCAGGGGTTTACGCATCTTTCATCACAGGAATATTGACAACTGTTTTATGGATCTCTCTTGGATTGAGTGTAATTCTTACAGAGCGGATAGTCTCTTTCATCATTCCTTTTGTTGCGGCGGTTATTGCCTCTCTTGCTTTTCCTGATACCAAAAAAGTGATAAATAAACAGAAAGAATAGGTTTTATGCTCCTTGCTTTAATATCGGATATCCATTCAAACCTGCCTGCGCTGAGAGCGGTCCTTGAAAAGATAGACGAGCTGGGTGCTGAAAAGATCATATGCTGTGGGGATATTGTGGGCTATAATTCTTTTCCCTCAGAGTGCTTTTATGAGCTAAGCAAGAGAGATGTTGAGAGCGTTATGGGAAACCACGATTATGCAGCCCTAACCGGGGATACAAAGGGATTCAACAAATATGCTGCAGAAGCAATAGAATGGACAAGAAAGAACTTTGATACGAAAAAGCTCTCATCTTTACCCATAAGGATAGAGAAAGATAATATGCTATTCACTCACGGAAGCCCCAGAAGCATCTTTGAATATATCTTTCCAGATGCTCCCACATACTTTCTTGAGAGCATCGCTGATAAAGAGAGAGATTTTACAGTTCTGGGGCACACGCACATCCCTATGATGGTTGAGACGAAAAAAGGTACCTATATAAATCCCGGCTCAGTCGGGCAACCAAGGGATGGAGACCCCAGGAGCTCTTTTGCCCTGTTGGATAGCGGAAGAAAAAAGGTGAGCTTTCAGAGACTGGAATATGATGTAGAGGAGACTGCAAGAGCAAACAGGAAAGCAGGCTTACCGGACTTTCTTTCAGAGCGTCTATATATGGGGGTTTAAGATCCCGAAACTTCAATGATTTAATAGAGATTTATATTCATTTGAATGCATATTCATTATTGCACCCGGAAAAAGAAGGCGCAGAAGAATAGCCTCTATTCCACAGGATCATAGAGAGAGCCAGAAGACTTTTCGGTGATGATATCTATGCACTCATAGGGGGTCTGCACGACTTTAGAGATCTGGAGCTTTTAAAGGGTATAAAACTTATAGCTCCATGCCACTGCACGGTTGAGAAAGAGAGGATATTAAAAGAGTTTAACTCTTTAAGATGCGGTGTAGGAACGGAGATAGAGGTGTGATTATGAGGGCTAGAGAAGAGGTAGAGAGACTGATAAAGGAAAAAGATCTAAGAAGCCTGCTGCTTAAAGCTGGAGAGCTTCACGGGCACTTCTGCCCCATGCTCAGCTTAGGCGTTAAGGCTGGTGCGTACGCTATGAATGAACTTGTCGTAGAGAATCCCGGTATGGAGGAGATCATTGCAATAGTAGAAACGAACAACTGTTTCAGCGATGGAATTCAGTTTGTTACCGGCTGTACCTTCGGCAACAACGCTTTGATCTACAGAGATTTTGGCAAGACCGCTGTAACGCTTGCAAAACGAAGTGGAGATGGGATAAGGATCTCAGTGAAGCCTGGAGCCTTCATGGATCCTGAAACCGAGGCTCTCTTTCAGAAGGTTGTTGCGCGAAGAGAAGGAAGCAGAGAGGAGACAGAGAAGCTCATGAAAGGGTTTGAAAATGCAGCCTTTTCCCTTCTTGATAGGGATGAGCTTTTTCTCTGTGAAAGGGTTAAGGTAGATGTGCCGGAATATGCTCCGATATTTGAGAGCGAGGTATGCGAAGAGTGCGGTGAAAGCGTTATTTCTACAAGAATGGTTAAAAAAGATGGAAGAAAACTGTGCATCCCATGCGCAGGAGGAAGCTATCTTGAGCTTAATGGGAGTGGGATTGTAAGATATGAGGATAAAACCATTTGAAGAACATTACGATAGATGGTTCGAAGAGCACAGAGATGCTTACCTTTCAGAGCTTGAGGCTGTAAAGCACCTTATCCTGAGAGGAGAAGGTATAGACATGGGCTCCGGCAGATTTGCAGAACCTCCTGGAATAAAACTTGGTGTCGAGCCCTAATGCAGAATGGAAGAATCGCAAGAAAGAGAGGAATAAAGGTTGTGGAGGGCATGACTGAGGATCTGCCCTTTGAGGATGAAAGCTTCAATTTTGTGCTGATGGTCACAACCATATGCTTCCTTGATATCGTTGAAAAAGGTGGTGGGACAAAAGAGTTTAAGACCTGCACAGAGGATGTTATTGTTGATCTCTCTGAACTCTAGCTTTATCCAGTTGTCAGATCAAACAGAGAAAATTTTAAACGGAACAGATGAAATTACCGTTTATGTTCGTGAAAAATAATATAAATGAGATAGCAGCAATAGCGCTGTGCCTTCTTTTTCTAGCGCTGCCCATCTCACAGAGCGCTAGAGCAAAAGAACAAGTCACTTTGCAGAGATCACAGCCACTGCGATTTTGCTCTCCTGTAGTAACCTGGAGTATAGATACCGTTCTGGTGATTTTTAGCTACATAAACCCGGTTTTAGGGCACGCGCTAACTTTGCCATGCATGGGACCTGCGGTAATAGCACGGGTGGTTAATCCCTCAGAGAGCATAATGTACAGCATTCTCACACCGTTCCAGAGACTCAGTCAGGGTGTTACGGTTCAGGATATAATGCCGGAAGAACTCTATGAAAGACTTCAAGCTGGCGAGGATATAGCACTCATCGATGTGAGATCGCCCACAGAGTATGCAGAATACCACATAGCTGGCGCAATAAATGTTCCATTAAATGATGTGGTTAGCTATTTGAAGAGTGGCGAGCTGCCCCATGATAAGCCTGTCGTATTTATATGCAAGAGTGGCTTTAGAGCATATCTGGCTACCATGTCTGCTTTGGCTCATGGATACACTGAGGTTTACAACCTCCACCATGGAACTGATGGCGGCTGGATACACGACGCAGGTCTTCCTGTTGTCCCGGAACAGGAATAGACTGAGCATGGAAGATCCCTGCTTTATA
>WOYO01000053.1:4411-9096 GCA_011620765.1 Thermoplasmata archaeon | reverse complement strand
CTGGAGGGCTATGATGCGATAATAAGATTCATAGATCAGCACAAACATGCAGCCATATCGAATGGGCCATTCTATCTCGACTCCTATAACCCAGTCGGTCCTTCATTAACCTTAAAGCGCTGGAATGATTATCCGATAAAGCCACAGGAGTGGATGCAGAGATACACCACGACTATACCCAGAGTTGACAGAATGGATGTGCCATTAGTATCCCAGAAAGGCAGGGATGTTGGCATAGCTGTTCACATCAGCGAGGTTTCTTATCCGCAGGATGCAGTTAAGCCCTCAACAACAGCAAAGGTTAGCGTAGCTCTGGTAACTCCACAAAAAACCTACACATACGAAACAAGAGCTCAGAGCAGCGGTGTTTACATAGCAACAATACCCGCAAAAGATTTAGCGGATCTGCCAGCAGGAAACTATGTTTTGATGGCTACAGCATCCCTCCCCTCAGGTATGGAGGCTTCTGGTAGCGCAAACATAATTGTGAGGGGGTAGTATAGCAGAGTTCCTCCTCTTTTTTATCTTTGTTTTTATCACGAGGTAACATGAACTGGAGATATGTGGCTAGAAGGATCCTTGCAGGCTTTCTGATCTACGTTCTTATAATCTTCATATATTCCTGCATTTTTAATGCGGTTCTTGAAGAGACGGCAAGAGCGAACATAGAGGAGCAGATAATGCAGGAGATGATGGGGCTAAGGAATGTAACACCAGAGCAAATGGCAAACTACAGGGAAAACAGGAGAGCAGAGCTTTACGATAGATACCATTTAAACGAGCCTGTATTCCAGAGGATAATCTGGCGGACAATAGACACTATCACATTCAACTATGGCAGGGCAACATCAATGAGAAGCGCTTCACAATCTCAGGAGGCTAGGGATATAGTATTTGAAGCCCTTCCGAACTCAATATTGCTATTTACAACAGACATACTCATATCATTTACAATAGGGCTTTTCTTAGGCTTGAAAAACGCGCAGAAGCCTGGGAGCCTGACAGACAGATCAACGAGCATTGGTGCTCTGGTATCAATGGGCCTTCCTTCATGGTGGTTAGGCATGGTCTTCATGATGATATTCTGCTATACTTTCAAGATCTTTCCTACCGGCGGGATACACTCCGTGCCCCTGCCGCAGGGAATCTATTACTATCTTGATATCCTCTACCACATGGCTCTTCCGCTGATAACCCTTGTTGTTATAGGATTCTGGGGGAATGCTTATATTGTCAGGAACCTGGCGGTTAGCGCGCTTCAGGAAGATTTTGTCACATCAGCAAGAGCAAGAGGGTTGCCTGAAAGGAAGGTGCTTTACGGACATACACTGCGCACAATATCGCCCGCTGTTATGACGATGGGGGTTCTGATGCTTTTAGGCTCTATAGGCGGCAATCTCATATTTGAGGGAATATTCAGCTGGCCCGGGTTGGGCAGGGTTTACTGGGTGGCATTGCAACAGAATGATATCCCTGTTCTTGTGGCAGACCTCTCAATAACAACAGGCATCTTCATAATGGGTGTGGTTTTCCTTGATCTCATATATGGCTTTCTCGATCCAAGGATAAAGGCAGGTGATTAGATGAGGGATGTATTCGAAGGAATTAAAGAGTTCTGGAAGGAGTTCCGTAGGATTAAATCTGGAATGGTGGGTTTGATTCTTTTAATAATATTTGTGCTCATAGTAATTTTTGAGCCATTTCTGCTTGCTTATCCGGAGACAAATGAGAGGTGGAACGATATAACATACTGGCAGGACCTGCCCATGAATGCGCCCCCTGTATGGGCTGCAAGGGGCTATCCTGCAAGCGAGACGCTGAAGCCTGTAGATTTCTCTACGGAAGGAACATATCTTGATTCTCTCGATTTTGTTTATAATTTTGATTATAGCGCTCCTCCAGACGATCTCATCATAGCTCTGGATTACCCTGTGCCGCCATCCACATTTTTGTCAATAAGCATAGAGATCCCGGGCAAAGGAACAATAACGATCCCCTCAAAGCAACTTCCTTACGGGACTTCATTAAGGATACCGCTAGCAAGAGACAGCGATTTCAGGAATGCTATGAGGGCTATAGATCCCTACAAAAACCAGATGGATGCGCTCTTTTCTCAGAAGGGAGAATACAGAATAAACTTCCTTTTCGTTCACAACGATGCAGAGTTTCATGAAGCCCTTAAGGATGTGAGGATCAATGTGCTCGGTAAAGCCCATGGTCTTCTGGGCACCGATGCTTACAGAAGGGATCTCTGGAGCGGCGTTGTGGCAGGAATGAAGTGGGCTCTTATAATAGGAGTGGTAACTGCCGTGATAACAGTTCTCATAGGTGTTTTTTTCGGGATAACCAGTGCTTACTTCGGTGGGTGGATAGATGCATCCATGCAGAGGGTGTATGAAGTTGTGGTGTCAATGCCACTATTCCCCCTGATGATAGTGATAGCAGCCATATATGAATCAAGCATATGGCTCATTATATTGCTCATGTGCCTCTTCTTCTGGGCAGGGATACAAAAAACTGTTAGAGCAATAGGGCTCCAGATAAAGGAGGAGACATTCATAGAGGCTTCTGAGGGTTTTGGTGCTTCCTCACGCTGGATCCTGCTAAAGCATATGTTCCCCCTTCTTTTGCCATATGCCCTCGCAGAAATGGCTTTAATGGTTCCAAGTGCTATAGTCTACGAAGCATCCCTGAGCCTCATAGGTCTGGGGGACTCTACAATAGTCACATGGGGGCAGATACTTGGAGCAGCCCAGATCAGTGGAGCTGTCATCAACAATCTCTGGTGGTGGGTTTTGCCTCCAGGTATAGCGATAGTGCTTGTCGGCATGAGCTTTGCTTTTATAGGTTTTGCTTTAGATACGATAGTTGCGCCGAGGTTGAGGACACTATGATGCTGGATGTTAAAGATCTGAGAGTTTATTTCTACACGCGTAACGGGGTTGTGCATGCTGTTGATGGCATAAACTTCGGGATAAAAAAAGGAGAGACCCTGGGCATTGTGGGTGAGAGCGGTTGTGGAAAGACAACAACTGGCATGGCTATAATGAACATGATCTCCAGGCCAGGAAAGATAGCGGGCGGCTCTATTTCTATAGATGGAAGGGAGATATCCTCTCTAACAGAGACCGCAATGCGCAAAGAGATAAGGTGGAAAAAGGTCTCCATGGTCTTTCAGGGTGCAATGAACTGTCTTACACCTACATACACTGTAGGAAAACAGATGGTTGAGACGATAGTTTATCACACAAGGATGGAGGAGGAAGAAGCCTTGGAGATAGCAAAGAAATACCTTGCGCACGTTGGATTGAAGGAGGATGTTGTGAGACGCTATCCCCATGAGCTTAGCGGAGGGATGAAACAGAGAGTGGTTATAGCCACAGCACTTCTTTTGGAGCCGGAGCTTGTGATATGTGATGAGCCAACAACAGCCCTGGACGTTATAGTCCAGGCTCAGATAATAAATCTGCTAAAAAGATTGAAAAAGGAGCTGAATCTCTCTTACATATTCATAACCCATGATCTCTCAATAGAGGCGGAGGTTGCTGACAGGCTTGTAGTTATGTACGCTGGCAAAATCGTTGAGCTCGGCACGAATGAGCACATATACGGGAAGGAGCCTATGCACCCCTATACCCAGAAACTCCTTGCCTCCACACCTAGGCTGAGAGAGAAGGTGGATGAGCTTGACTTCATACCTGGCACGCCGCCAGATCTTTTAAATCCTCCCTCAGGCTGTAGATTTCATCCCAGGTGCCCCTATGCCTTTGATAGATGCAGAGAAGAGGAGCCGGATCTTATTGAAATAGAAGAGGGGCACAGAGTAGCGTGCTGGAGGGTAAGATGATGCTTAAAGTCTCTGAGCTAACGGTTCATTTTCCTGTGCGCAGAACACTTAATGAGCTCTTCACAGGGGTTAAAAGAGTTGTGCATGCTGTTGATGGCATAAGCTTTGAGGTCGAGCGCGGGGAAACTTTTGCCCTCGTGGGTGAGAGCGGTTGTGGAAAGACAACCACGGGAAAAGCCATCGCCAGACTTATAGATAAGACTTCTGGCTCAATAACTCTTGAGGGTAGTGAGGAGGAGGGAATAGAGGATAAAGAGTACAAGCGCAGGGTGCAGATGATATTCCAGGATCCTTACGCTTCCTTAAACCCGAGATTTAAGATCAGGGATGTTCTGGAAGAGCCTTTGATAATACAGCGCACAGGTAAAAGCAGAGCTGATAGAATGGAGAGAATAACAAAAGCTATGCGCGAAGTCAAGCTTGATGAAGAGTTTTTGACAAGGTATCCCCATATGCTGAGTGGAGGTCAGAGGCAGAGGGTATCTATTGCAAGAACGCTCGTTCTCAATCCAGAACTGATAGTGGCAGATGAGCCTGTATCCATGATAGATCTGTCAACAAGGGCAGAGATACTCCATCTCATGCGTGAGATCAGGAGAAAAAGAGATCTCACCTACCTTTACATAACCCATGATCTCTCTACTGCAAGGTATTTTGCAGACCGGATGGCTGTTATGTACCTAGGCAAGATCGTAGAAGTAGGCAGCGTTGATGATGTCATTGATGATCCACAGCATCCATACACAAAAGCGCTGATAGCAGCAGTGCCCGAGATGGTGAGCGGGAGAGAGAACGAGATCAAAGAGCTGCCGATAAAGGGGGAGATAAGCTCTGCTAT
>WOYO01000053.1:0-4311 GCA_011620765.1 Thermoplasmata archaeon | reverse complement strand
CGGAGGACCCTGCTGGTAGTCCTCCAGTACATCATAGGAACGGTCGTAGGGCTTATATGCATAATACTGCCAGCAAAGTATTTTGATGTTGGTGTCTTTGGACTAGTCATTGGTGTAGGTTTCTCAGCTTTTCACCTCCTCGCTTTTTTCTCAGATCTGGGGCTGAAGCAGACGCACATGGGTTTTGTTCAGAAGTATGGTTTTGCGGAGTGCAACTCCTCCTATGCTTTAGCTAAAGTGATCCTGGGGGCTTTTTCCTCCATCGCTTTTCTTTTAATAGTCTTTTTAACAGGATCCTCAAAGGTTATGTTGATCTTTCTTCTGTGCGCTCTTCTCTTTACCCTGAGAGATCTACCAATAGGCATATTTGACTCGAGGATAGAGACTATGAAGAGCCAGAGCTCACTGATAGTAGAGCACATCACCAGGCTTGTTTTTACCATGGTGCTTACGCTCTTAGCGATAGGCAAGCCTGAGGACGTTCAGGCCATCTATCTCTCCTTAACATTCCTGTTGAGCATGCTTGCTAGCACAGCTTTTGCCCTTCTGCTGCTGAGAGGTTATCCATTCGCTAAGCCTATATATGTGAGGAAATACTTCTCCGCTGCCCCTGCAATAGCATTCATGGGAGGTATAGATATAATAATGCTGAATGCAGATAAACTGATCCTTCAATTTTTTGTGAACTCCGAAACCCTGGGTGTTTATACAGGAGTAAACAAGATAGCGCAGCTCGTTTTCTACCTATCAACTGCTCTCATAACCATATTACTTCCTGCTGTGGCTGCCATGGACGATAGCAGCGCTGCAAAGGCAACATCATTTGCTGAGAGGTATCTCATGCTTGCGATCTTCCCCATAGCTTTTTTTTCAATTGTGCTGCGCAACGATATCATAAGATACCTTTTGCCCCAGGAAGCTTTCCTTGAAGGGGGATTTTCAATGGTTCTGCTCATGCTCGCAACCCTGCTGCTTGCGAGCTCAAGGAGCGAAGCGGTTCTTTTATTCGCCAGAAACAGGAACAGAGAAGCAACCCTGATAAACTCTTTGTTAGCCGTGTTTTATATAGCATCTACCGCTCTCCTCTCTGAGCTTTGGGGCATAAATGGCGCAGCCCTTGCAGCTCTCCTTTCAGGGCTCTTCAGCTTTTTAGCCTTTCGCTATGCCTGCACAAAGCTGGGTAAGGAATTCATAGGGAAGAGCTTTTTGAAACAGCTTTTAGCTGTGATAATGGCTTCTGCTGCACTTTTTTTGCTCGGATTTTTCGATCCCGGAGAAGCTACTTTTCTATTCTTTCTCTTTCGTATAGCTGCAGGAATAATTATATATGGACTCATCCTTATCCTCTCAAGGGAGCTTAAACTGGGGGATTTGGCTTATGCACTGGAGTTGATAGGTGGACATGATGAAGGTAAGCATAGTAATAACGGTAAAAAATGAGGAAAAGAATATAGCAGAGCTCTTGGAGAGCCTTGTAATGCAGGAGCAGCCCATAGAGATAATTGTTGTTGATTCTGCTAGCAATGATAAAACATGCGGGATAGTTAAGGATTACTGTGAGCGCTATGATTTTGTAAAACTGTTTTCGCATGAAGGCTCAAGGGGTGAGAGCAGGAATTTTGGTTGCTCTAAAGCGAGTGGGGAGGCTTTTGCTTTTATTGATGGGGATTGCATTGCCGATAGGGAATGGGTAAAGGAGCTCAGAAAATCTCTGGGCAACAGTGACATAGTTGCCGGTAAGACTGTGTATGAAGGAGAGCGCTCTACCTCTCGCATGAGCCTGTATATTTATGGCGTGGATATTTCTTTCCCTTCATGCAACATCGCTTATAAAAAAGAGACTTTTCCCCAGTTTGATCCCTGGTTTAAGACAGCAGAGGACATAGATTTAAACCTCAGAGCTGTAAAGAATGAAGCAAAGTTCTTTTACAATGAGCATGCTATAGTATACCATAAGGTGAGAGAGGACATGGGATCTTTTATAAGACAGGCATTCTGGTATGGGTTTGGCAGGGGGCAGCTATTCATAAAACACCACATTATGGGTGCTTCATCTTTTGTGCCCGAGCTGAACCGGTGGGATGTGATAAAGCGAGCGTGCGGTGCTTTTGGTTTTGTTGTTGCGATAATAACCAGGGGGGAAACAAGGTTATGAGTAAAGAAAAAACAATAAGCATAATTATCCCGGCTCTGAACGAAGAAGAGGCGATAGGGGCAACTCTGAGCGCTGTGCCCAAAAAAGAGCTTGAGGCTATGGGATATGATGTTGAAGTTCTTGTGGTTGACGGGGGGTCTAAGGATAGAACAAGAGAGATCGCAGAATCCCTGGGAGCAAGAGTTGTTGTTGAGCCCAGGAAGGGTTATGGCAGAGCCTACAAAACAGGGTTTGAGAGCTGTAAAGGGGATATAATTGTGACTGGTGATGCTGATGGCACCTATCCTTTTGAAAAGTTGCCAGAGATGTTAAGATTTTTAGATGGTTTTGATTTCATAACGACAGATCGCTTTGCATCCATGGAAGAGGGCGCAATGAGCAGGATGCATTACATTGGTAACTCTATACTCAATCTTGCTCTCAGGCTTATCTATAAGATTGACATAAGGGACTCCCAGTCAGGCATGTGGATCTTCAGAAAGAGCATATTGAAGGACTTAAACCTCAAAGCTGATGGGATGGAGTTAAGCGAAGAGATAAAAGTTGAGGCTTTTCGCAAGTGCAGAGCAAGAGAAGTGCCCATACACTACAGAAAGAGAATAGGAGAAAAGAAGTTGAGAAGCTTCAGAGATGGAATTAATAATCTGCTGTATCTTTTTAAGAAAAAGCTGGCGGAATAACCCTCACCCTCTTGCTATTGAAGATCTCTGCGATTCTTTGTGTAAATAAGGATCTCCAGCAGAGCAAAAAGTGCTATCATGCCTATTCTTCCTGCCCATATGTAAATGTTGGATTGTGTCATGTATTGTGGAGCGCTGGTTGCTAACCAGCCAACAAGCAGAAAGAGGAGGTAGGTTGGGGTGATGTATTTCATTATATAGAATATTCCTCTGGGCAGTCTTATTTTCCCGCCCCTGTTCAGCTCCTCCAGCGCATTGGCGCCAAAAGATGATACGAACAGAAGGACCTCTAACAAAGAAACGACGACTAGAAGAAGTGAACCCGCCCAGAAATCCATATCGTCAAATACGCCCTGGTGGTAGAAGAGCACTGGCAGGTTAGAAAAGAAAAAAACCAGGGCAATTGTTATAGAAGCGCTTTTCACCCTTGACACCTTAAATTCGTCCTGAAGGAATGATATAAAGGACTGAAGAAAGACGACTATTGTTGTGAAACCTGCAATGAATAAAAGAAGGAACCACATGACACCAAAAGCTCTGCCTCCAGGCATGGACTCCATAACCTTTGGCATAGCAATGAAAGCAAGGTTATATCCCTCTGTCATATCAGCGCTTATAGAGCCAAAAAAGAAGAATATCGCAGGTATCGCTATGCACCCCCCAAATACAACCTCGCAGGTCTCGTTGAGTAGCGTTTGAATCATAGGCCCCCGGGCAATATCCTCATTCTCTCCCATATAGCTGGCATATGCTGGTATCTGTGCTTGCCCCAGTGATAGGGTGAAGAATATCTGCCCTGTAGCCATGAGCCATACGTTCCAGTTTTTGAGCAACTCCCAATCAGGCTTCCATATATAAGTCAGGCCTTCTAATGCCCGGGGTCCTAAAGTCAGGACTCTTATCGTTAATATTATCGCAAATAAAAAAAGGAGGGGCATTGTCATTTTAACCATCTTTTCTATGCCTCCGGATATGCCTTTAGCAAGTATTATAAATACTATGATGAGCACAATGATATAGAACAGATAGGATGAGTAAAACATGCTTCCGCCTCCTGTATAATCGTAGAGGAATGCTGAAGTATCACTTCCAAAGTACGTGCCTAAAGATGAGAAAACAGAATAACCTAAACCTCATGAGGATACGTAGATGTAATAAGAGGCTATCACGAGAGCTGCAAATAACCCTATAGCCCCGAGATATCTTGCGCTCTTTTTTCCAGAGATCTCTGAGAATATCATAGGTAGAGAGCCATGCCCCCTGGCTCCTGCGTACCTGCCTATTGCCCATTCAACCCAGAGGGTTGGTAAACCCAGAAGGAAAAGAGCTATGAAATAAGGGATCATGAAGCTTCCGCCAGCCTTTGCGATCTGGCTAGGGAACCTGACAAAGTTACCCAGGCCTATGGCTGAGCCCGCCATTGCAAGTATCATCCCGATCCTTGAGCCCCACATGTCTCTGGCCATACACCCAAAG
>WOYO01000048.1:3934-9191 GCA_011620765.1 Thermoplasmata archaeon | reverse complement strand
GCAGAGGAGATGTTAAAGAAAGGAATTGCGGGGTACAACCTTCAGTTCGGCAGAGACCTTGAGATCACAAATGAGCCTAGTGAAGGATCTCATAGAGCAGGAGGAAAAAGCTTTATTGAACTTTATCGCAGGCGTGTTTTCCAAACAGGTAGGGCCTGTGGTATACAGGGCATATAATGAAATAAAGAGAGAATAGAACAAGCGCAAAATATAGCGCCCCGGTCGGGATTTTCATGCAGGTTTTGAAAGGGTGAAGTCCTTCATTTTGAACCCGAGTCCCAGGCTCGACAGGCCTGGATGATAGGCCACTACACCACCGGGGCTTAAAGGTAAGAGTTCTTTTCTCTTAAAGATTTTTCTAGAGTTAAGAGCCTTATTCAGCTATAGCAAAATGCTTTCATTCATCAGAGGCTTATCTTACCATATCATAGGGCTCTCATCGATTGTATGCCGCCCTTAGCCAGAGATCCTCCAGTTAATGGGCAAAAATGATAAAGCACCTAACCATTTAACAGGCATGAAGATTGGTGTTATCGGAAAGCCAAACGTTGGAAAGAGCACACTGTTCTCAGCCCTCACGCAAACAGATGTCCCCATAGCGGATTATCCATTCACAACAGTAAAGCCCAATGTAGGCATAGCTTACGTAAGAAAGAGATGCCCTCACGCAGAATTTGGCATCGAGTGCAACCCGAGAAATGCGCCATGCATCTCGGGCACAAGGATGCTGCCTGTGGAGCTCATAGATGTTGCAGGCCTTGTGCCAGGAGCTCATGAGGGCAAAGGTCTGGGCAACAAATTTCTTGATGATCTCAGGCAGGCGGATGGATTCATAATTGTGATAGACGCTTCAGGCAAACTTGATCTTGAGGGGAACCCTGCAGAGGGCTCTGATCCTCTGGCTGATGTTGTTTTTCTCAAGGAGGAGATATATCACTGGGTAGCAGGAATCATAAAGGACGGCTGGGTCAGAGCTGCGAAAAGGCTGGAGATCGAGAAAGGGAGCATAGAGGAAGAGCTCGCAAAGAGAGTTACCGGTTTAGGCATAAGCGCAAGCGTGGTTAATAAGGTCATAAACCGGTTTGATCTGACAAAACCTGAAGAATGGAGCGATGATGACTTTATGAAGCTGGCTGAAGCCCTGTGGGAAGAGAGCAAACCTATGATAATAGCAGCAAACAAATGTGACGTCGCTAGCGACGAAAATATGGACAGGATAAAAAGCTCTGGCTATCCTCACATGCTTGTGAGCGCAATAGCAGAGCTGACACTGAAAAAAGCAGAAAAAGCCGGCGCAATAAAAGGCTTTGAGATCATAACAGGAGATCCACGCCAGAGAAAAGGGCTTGAGTACATCAAGGAGAGGGTCATAGACAGGTTTGGTACGACAGGAGTGCAGGAGTGTCTGGAAAAGCTCGTTTTTGATATGCTCGATATGATAGCTGTTTACCCTGTAGAGAACGAGACAAAGCTGTGCGATAAATATGGGAACACTCTGCCGGATGCTTACCTGATAAGGAGAGGAGCAATAGCCAGAGATTTAGCGTATCTTGTGCACACAGATCTTGGAGAAAAGTTCATAAGAGCAATAAACTGCAGAACAAAAAGGGTAGTAGGGGCGGATTATCCGCTGGAAGATGGAGACATAATAAAGATAATAGCCAATAAGTAGCTGGTTGAATGCGGACTGCTTTAAAGCACAGGACAGGACTGATAGCAGTATTGAGTCAGGCACAGCATATAAGAGCTCATCAAGCGGATAATCTCCATTAGCAAGATCCACAAAATCCGCGGTTGTGATCTCTTTGCGCTCAAAGAGCTCTTTTATGAAAGAAGAGATCATCGACTGCAGCGTATAGAATACCATAGCACCGCCCTATATCTGATCTGGTTTGTTATTTACCTGATCCACCTAGACATTTTATCCATCACAATAGAAGGAACAAAATAATAAAAGTGTAAAGCAATTACACAATATGCCTGACCCGGTAGACGAAATAATGGAAGCAGTAGGCTCCAGGGATGACAGATTGAAAGAAAAAATAAGAGGGGAGCTTGATCGTCTGATAGAGCTCGGTGTGCCCCCAGAACAGGCAAAGGACACGCTGGTTAACAAGTACTCAAGGGCCGTAGAGAAAAAGATTGAAGAGCTTTCAGACGGGGAGCGAAGGGTCAGTCTTGTTGCAAGGGTAATTTCTCTGAACCAGAGAGAAGTCACTGCCAGGGGTGAAAAGAAGACTGTATATTCTGGATTTCTGGAGGATGAAACAGGGCAGTGCTCCTATTCCATATGGCAGGAGCCTAACTTTAAGGTTGGAGATGCTGTAAGGATAAACAACGCATACATAACTATGTGGAACGAGACGAAGAGGGTGAACATAAGGAGCACAAATGATGTGAGCCCCTCGGAAAAGCCAGTAGAGATAAAGAGAGAAGCGAGAGAGATAAAGGTAAAAGATACAGAGAGCTACAGAGGGCGTGCAAAACTGACCTGCGTCATACTCTCTCTGAGAAGCTTTGAAAACTCCGGCATAACTGTTTTCAGGGGAACTGCTGGTGATGAAACAGGATGCGCGCTGATATCCCTATGGAAGGACTTTGGTATAAAAGAAAAGGATGTTGTAGAGATAGATGGGGCCACAGTTTCGCAACAGCATTCCATAAGCGTTAGTGAGAATGCCGAGGTGAAGAAGGTGCAGAGCAGGATAAAGGTTAACCCCCTAAAAGTATCGCAGGTGCAGCTCAATTTCAGAAATGTCCCTGTTGTGGGCAAGGTTTATGGTATGACAAAGGGTAAAACGGCAAGAGGGATGATCACAGATGGAAAAAAGACTCTGCCATTCGTTAGCTGGAAGAGCACAGCTTTTGATAGCGGCGACGTCATTCTGGCTAAAGAGTGCAACGCCAGAAGGTATATGAGCACAATGCAGATAGACATAAATGGAGAGGTGGAGAAAATAGAGGATCCTGAACTTGAGGCAGTCAGTGTTGAGGAAGAAGTAAAAAGGATCTCAGAGGCTGAAGGAATGGCAACTGTTGAAGGGTTTATGATAGATCTAAAAGAAGGGGGCCTCATACGCAGATGCCCACAATGCAACAGAGTTCTAACAGACATGCAATGTTCCCTGCACGGGAAAATAACAGAGCCAAAGATCGATCTGAGAATAAAGGCAGTGATGGATGATGGTAGCGACTCTGCGACCGTTATACTGAACAGAACTCTCTCGGAAAAGCTCCTAGGAAAAACGCTGGAAGAATACATAGAGCTTGTTCAGAAAGCGCTGAACCCGGATGTGGTGCTTGAGGACTGCGAAAAGATACTTTTTAAGCCTTACAGAGCAAGGGGAATTTTCAGGGAGGATAGTGTTGGTAAAACAATCATAGTAACGGCGATAGAGCCTGTGGACAGAGACATTGCCGCAGAGGCTGAAAGAGTGCTGGAGGGATACCAATGAACGACAGATTGAGGAAGAGAGAACCCGCAAAGAGAGCTTTTTTCTTCGAGCTCAGAGAGGCGAATCATCAGGTGTCTATGGGAGAGAAAAGCCCGAAATATGTGCTTTTGCCCTCCGGCATTTATGCAAACAGAGCTTTTCTTATTGGTATTTTAACCAGCACGGAAAGAAGGGAGAATGGAATAAAAGCGTATATGAGCGATCCAACAAGCGACATCTCTTTCTTTTCTGGGCGCTATACACCGGAGGTAACATCTTTTCTGAACAAAACAGAGACACCATGCATCTGCGCTCTTGTGGCAAAGCTTGGAACCTTCGAGACGCAGGATGGCGCAAGATTTATCTCGTTAAAGCCAGAGAGCATAGGCAGAACCGATGAAAGGGCCAGAGAATACTGGATCTTAACCACAGCACAGAGGACGCTCGAAAGACTGGAGCAGCTCAAAGAGGCAAAAGAGGGAAGAGAGGCGCTGCAGGCAGCAAAAGACGCAGTAGAGCACTACAACACAAATCTAGAGCGATACTACCGCATGGTTTTTGCTGCATTGAGAACCATCCTGCCACAGAAAGCGGAATCTCTTATTCCCGGGGATGAGAACGAAACGAAGAGCAAAGAGCTGGAAGAGGCAAAAAGAGAGGCGCTGCAGATCATTGAAAGAAAAGAGGATGGCGTAACATATGAGGAGCTCATTAAAGAGATGAAAACTTATGACGAAAGCATTGTGGAAGAAGCCCTCAATGCGCTTATGGATGAAGGCACGCTGTTTGAGCCGATGCTCGGCCGCTTCAAGATACTTGAGCCTTGAAGAGGGCTCAATATCAGATCTGAAGAATGCTGGTTATGCTGTTTCCTCTCAGAACGACCCTGCCCAGCCTCTTCACATTATCCCCATCCTTTTCCTCAGCGTCATCAACCACTATGTTCATGTAAGCATCATAACCTGTGAGCTTTCCCTCTACAGCCCTGCCATCCTTCAACACTATCGAAATTTTAGAGTTCATTAGCTTATCCAGCATTTCCATGGGTAAAACCATGTCCATTCATAGGATTCATTCAATATAAACCTTTGGAGGTGAGATGATGTCTACTTTATCCCCGTAATAGATCTCGTCTGGCAGAACAGGGTCTGCTCTAAGTGGAGGGTTACACCCAATGGGATTGGAAAAAGCAAATGTATTCAAATTTATTCTTCCATCACTGGCATAATAATAGGCAGCCCAGACAAGCTCGCTGCAGTAGTAAGCGCTTTCATCGATCACAGCATCAAACCAGCCCCCGGTTCCATGGATGAAAGGCAGCATATCGTAAGCAAGACCGCACTTTGTCAGCGAAAAGCCTATAGCCTCTTCTATCGTCTTTTCATAAGCTCCTCTAACTCTCACAACAGCCACATCCGCTCCCTTCATTATGTCCTGCTCAAGATACTCGGATATGGAAAGGACTCTTATTCCAAGCTCAGGGTTTGCGGCCTCTACCAGCACAGGCACATCTCCCTCCTCATTCATGATCTCTTTTAGCTTTGCCTCAGCGCTCGTTGCGCCATATTTTTTTGCTATTCCTAAACCTTCGGAGCATTTGCCTATGTATAAGGCGTTGTGGTCGAACTTGCCCGGTATCATATCAACAGGACCTTCTCTGATACTGATTCTGGATAGCACGCTGTTTATCGCGGTACGAATAAACTCAGAAATTACGAAAAGATCTCCAGGAATATCATAGAGTGGAGTTCTTTGAGGATTGCGCAGATGCTCTATCATTCTCTCGCTCAGCTCGCTCTTTGGTACCCAGTCAAAAAGGATTA
>WOYO01000048.1:0-3834 GCA_011620765.1 Thermoplasmata archaeon | reverse complement strand
TGCTCTATCATTCTCTCGCTCAGCTCGCTCTTTGGTACCCAGTCAAAAAGGATTATGTCCCCTGGCTTTATGATCTGCGGCTGGGCAGGATCCTCTTTAGTCCCGGATAGAGGAGATGCGGTGATGGGTATAAGCGCAGAAAGAAGCGCAAATGATGTCAAAACCACAATCACAAACACCATTTTCATAAAAATGAATATGCTGTTATCCATATTTATCATTTATCCCTGTGTGATCCATTTTCAATAGGATTATCAGGAGCTGCTATCAGAGCCGAACATCTGAGCACGAAACGATATAAAGCGAGCAAGCCATTTCACATTTGGATGAAAAAAACTGATGTGAGGGTAACGGGCATGCACTGCGCAATGTGCGTCACAACAATAGAAAAAACACTGAATAACCTTGACGGAATGGATAGCGCTACCGTTGATCTCAACAGCGAGTCCGCTCATATTGTGTATGATGAAAGAAAAATAGACATGAGCAGCATAGTGAAAGCGATAGAGGGAGCAGGCTATGGAGTTATGGCAAGCAGAGCAACGCTACGAATAGGCGGTATGCACTGCGCCATGTGCATCAAAACGATAGAAAAAACACTAAAATCGCTTGAAGGCGTGTATGATGCCGTTGCTAATCTCGCGACAGAGAGAGCGTATATTGTCTATGATGAGAGAAAGATCGGAATAAAGGAGATGAAAAAAGCGATAGAGAGCACGGGCTATCAATTCCTGGGCGTAGAGGGAGAGGAAATAGCTGAGAGCGATGAGAAAAAGACGCTCATACGCATAGCGATTGGCTTCATCTTTTCTGTGCCTCTGATGGCGCTCATGCTTTTAAATGTGCATATAGATCCTTATATAATCACCTTCATTTCTCTGCCTCCTTTTGTGTATGTGAGCTACCCTATATTTAAGAGCGCCTATGGCGCTCTCAAGACAAGAACACTCACGATGGATGTGATGTACGCTTTTGCCATGTCCATAGCGCTCATCTCGAGCATCCTCGGGACCATAGGCTTCCTAGATAAAAATTTCATATTCTATGACACAGCGCTCATGCTGGCCTCATTCCTGCTGATGGGTAGATATCTAGAGGCAAGAGCGAAGGGGAGGACATCAGAGGCGATAAGAAAGCTCATAGCCCTTCAGCCAAAGAGAGCGCTGGTTATACGCGATGGAGAAGAGATTGAGGTCCCTGCAGAAGAGCTCTCAATAGGAGAGGTGATCGTTGTCCGCTCCGGTGAGAGGATACCGGCAGATGGAGAGGTCATTGAGGGGCAGAGCTGGGTTGATGAGGCCATGCTCACAGGAGAGCCAATGCCTGTGCTGAAGGAGAAAGGATCTATTGTCACTGGCGGAACCATAACAAAAGATGGGATGCTGAAGGTAAGAGCGACAAGGGTTGGCAGGGACACAGTGCTATCCCAGATAATAAAAACCGTGGAGGAGGCGCAGTACAGCAAGCCTGAGATACAGAAAGCCGCAGATAGAGCTGTCACCTTCTTCTTACCTGCGGTCTTAACGATAGCGCTCATCTCATTCATCGCATGGTACTTCATCAATGGATCGCTGTTCGCTTTCAAAACCTTCATATCGGTCATAGTCATAGCATGCCCCTGCGCCCTTGGACTGGCGACACCTACCGCTGTGACCGTGGGTCTTGGTAAGGGAGCTGAGCTGGGAGTGCTGATAAAGAACAGCGAAGCCATAGAGAACGCGAGCAAGGCTAAGGCAATAGTCTTCGATAAGACAGGCACGCTAACAGAGGGCAGACCCGTTATAACTGGGATAGACACGGACATGGATGAGCAGGAGCTGATAGATATCGCGGCTGCCGTTGAGCAGGGCTCCCAGCATCCAGTAGCATTGGCGATAAAAGAGAGATCGAAGGATAAAAAGAGCGCTGAAGGCTTCAGAAGCCTTAGTGGCTTCGGCGTGAGCGGCTATGTCGATGGTAAAGAGGTTGTTGTTGGCAGCAGAGAGCTAGTGGGTAAAGAAATGGATGCGGATAGCACAGCGGTTTTTGTTGCTGTGGACGGGGAGATAAAGGGCACAATACACGTTTCAGACAGGATTAAGGAAGGAGCGAAAGAGGCTATATCCTCTCTCAAGGATTATGAGATCCATATGCTGACAGGCGATGATGAAAAAAATGCGAAGAGCATAGCAGATGCTTTAGGAATAAAAAACGTCATCGCAAGCGTAAAACCGGATGGAAAAGCCAGAGTGGTGAAGGAGCTGCAGCAGAGCGCTAAGGTGATCTTCGTGGGCGATGGAATAAACGATGCCCCTGCTCTAGCGCAGGCTGACGTTGGCATCGCTATGGGCAGAGGCACTGACATAGCCATAGAGAGCGGTGAGATCGTTCTGATACACGACGATCCTGGAGCGGTAAAAACAGCTCTTGATCTCTCAAAAAAGGTCATGCAGAAGATCCATCAGAACATATTCTGGGCTTTTGCTTATAACGCAGCTCTAATTCCTCTGGCTGCAGGTCTTTTTTATCCTTATACTATAGGCCCTGAGCTTGCAGCCTTAGCAATGGCTATGAGCTCAATAACCGTGGTCTCTCTATCCCTGACATTGAAGAGATGGAAGCCATCAGAGGAACTGAAGGAATAAGCCTGCAGCCATAGCAGTGCCTATAACACCAGCAACATTTGGGCCCATCGCGTGCATAAGGATATAGTTCTGCCTGTCCTCTCTGCTCGCCAGCGTCTGGGCGACTCTCGCGCTCATTGGCACAGCGCTGACACCAGCGCATCCTATGAGCGGATTTATCTTCTCTCTCACGAAAAGGTTCATGAGCTTTGTGATGAGAATGCCTCCAGCCGTTGAGCACACAAATGCGAATGCACCGAGAGCTATGATCTCTAGGGTTTCTAGCGTGAGAAAAGCCTCAGCCCCCATGGTTCCTCCTATGCCAAGGCCCAGAAGTATGGTTAATATGTTCATAAAATCATTCTCTGCGGTCTTTGAGAGCCTTTCAGTAACGCCGCTCTCCCTGAGCAGATTTCCGAAGAGCAGCAGGCCTATGAGTGGAAGAGAGGCAGGGACAACAAAGCCTGCAACTATCGTTAAGAGAATCGGAAAGATTATCTTCTCTGTCTTACTGACATCTCTCGGCTTCTTCATCCTGATCTTTCTTTCTTCTTTTGTTGTCAGCGCCATGGCAACAGGAGGCTGTATTATGGGCACCAGGGACATGTAGCTGTAAGCCGCAACAGCTGTTGCGCCCAGGATCTCTGGAGCAAGAGAGGTCGTCAGGAATATCGTTGTTGGACCGTCAGCTCCTCCTATTATGCCTATGCTCGCGGCCTGCAGGGGTGTGAATCCTATGAGCATCGCCAGCACGAATGCGACCGCAACCCCCAGCTGGGCCGCAGCCCCTATTATGAAGGT
This sequence comes from Thermoplasmata archaeon, assembly GCA_011620765.1. Taxonomy (GTDB): domain Archaea; phylum Thermoplasmatota; class UBA186; order UBA287; family UBA287; genus UBA287. The sequence continues at coordinate 430 of WOYO01000048.1, read as the reverse complement.
CTTCGGATTAGAAATAAGGGGACCAAAATCTGTCATTGCCCCGAGACAGAAGAAGATGAGGCACGGAACCACCTCTGTGGCTATCAGATTGGAAAAAATCCAGTGCACCACATTGCCTATGCCCTCAGGAAGCGCGAGCTCAGAGCCGGGTATGTTGACCAGTATGGACGCAAAGCCTATGGGAACCAGCAGAAGGGGCTCCATCCTGTACTTTATGCCAAGGATGATGAAGATTATTCCAACCGTTATCATTATCAGCTCAGGTATCATTCTCTCACCACCATCCATGGGCTTGGATACCTTGCTTTTCTTTTCCTCTTTTCAGCCCTCTCTTCTCTTTGCTCTCCCTCTGCCATAGCCACCACTGCAGCTATCGCTGCTATCTTTCTCAGCTCTTCTTCTTCATCTTCGACAGCCATGGTCTTCATTT
>WOYO01000075.1:9792-43844 GCA_011620765.1 Thermoplasmata archaeon | reverse complement strand
GTAGGGGATGCAAAGGTCTTCGCTACTCTAGCATCTGAATGATCGAAGCTATAAGTTTTGACTGCTACGGCACGCTGATAGACTGGGGAAGTGGCATAGTAAAAGCCTTAAAGCCGCTGCTTATTTCCAAGGGCATAGATGTAGAAGATGAAGAGATCTTGAGGTTATATGCTGAACTTGAGGCAAAGGCTGAAGGCATGGAATATATGCCTTACAGAGAGGTCTTAAGAACAGTAGTTTACGAAATGGGTGAGAGGTTTGGTTTTACTCCATCACGTAAAGAACAGGAATGCATAGCAGAATCTATAAGCACATGGGAGCCATTTTCTGATGCTGTTGAAGCGCTGAATGAGCTGAAGAAAAATTTCAAACTAGCACTAATCTCAAATGTAGATGATGCCCTTTTATCGCCAACTTTAAAGAAGCTCGGAGTAAATTTTGATTGGATAATAACATCCGAGCATGCTAAAAGCTACAAGCCCTCTCTAAACAACTTCACACTCGCTTTGAAGCTCATTGGACTGCCTTCAAGCAATATTCTGCATGCAGCGCAGAGCGTTTATCATGACATAATACCTGCAAAGAAGCTTGGTATGAACACCGCGTTAATCCTCAGGAAAGGCTACAGCGCTGCGCCGGCAGTAAGCGCAGAAGCGGATATCAAGGTAAAGGATTTAAGAGAACTTGTAGAAATTCTCAGGTGACTTATTTAAAGAAAAGCGTTCCAAGCAAAAAAAAGTCATAAGTAGAAAACAGTATTGAAAGAATGGTGCTCCGTTTTGAAGCCCATTAAAATGCGCATAGTGCAGGGAGTTCATACTACTAATTTAACACACCAGAAAATATCCATTGCAGGTCTACAATACAGATATATGATGAAAGCTCTGACAAAAACTTGATGGGTTTTGAGGAAAATACCTTGAGCTTCTTTTGAGCTTCTTTGCTGCGTCATGGGCTGGATAACGTGTATTGTCTTTCTGGTACTGGGGAAGGAGAACAAATTCGTTTGATTTTACACAATAGATTGCACGTTTCTACCGTTAACGGCTATAGCAGCGCTATTTGCATGGATACTTTCATGTGAGGCATCTAACGCTGACAGGATTGTAACGGTAATCTCGTGGTTTATCGTGATGTTAAAAGAATGCCAGGGATCATAGCATATCTAGGAAAGATCTATGAGCATAAGTTACCAGTTGTTGACGATTTTGCACTGACGCTTTTAAAACTCACCGCTCTGTTTAACTCCAGAGTATTTTTCATAGACCTCTCTGAAGATCGCTGGAGCTACCCTGTGGACCTCTTCAAGCATCTTTTTTGCCAGAGATCTTATCTCCCACTGTGCATCCTTCTCCAGACGCAGAGAGAAGAAATTTATCAGAGATCTGGCATTCATCGTAACGATAATGTTTGTTTTTGTAGCATTCGGCATTATATAGCGTGCATCTTCCTTTGGTATTCCCATATCCATCAGCTTCTCATAGGTCTCATAGCACCTCTGTAAGGCTTCTTCAAAGATCTTGCTTGCTTCTTCGTTCTCAGCTATCTTCGGGGGAAAAACAAAATCACCTGCTTTTACATAGCGCTGGGACTGCTGTGAGTAGCTGGCTATGCGATGCCTCACAAGCTGATGGGAGCATGCCCTTGAGATCCCGCTTATGCTGAATGTAAAGGAGGCATGCTCTATAACACTGGTGTGCCCCATCTTCATAACATTGCCCAAAAGCCTTGATATCTCTTCCTCACTCATCTGCTCAACAAGTTTTTCCCCCGCAAGCTTTGAGTGCGTGAGTTTTGCTGCAGCAGCGCATACCTTATCCGGTTCAGGCGTATAGGCTATCAGCCTTACCTCCATGCCTACATTCCTCTTCTGCTCTTATCTATTAGCGATTGCAGGTGCTCTATTGTCTTTCTGTAATTTTCCATTGAGAGCTTGACATGAGCTTCGACGAAGTTCCAAGACTTTGATAGATTACCATACCTTATCCTGTAGCACTTTACTCTCCTGTTCCCATTCTCAGCCTCAACCTCTTCCAGGAGATCCAGAGATTTTAACTTGTTTAGATGCCTGTAAACCGTAGGCCTGGAAGTGTTGAGTATCGTTATCAGCTCATCTATTTTCCAGGCTTTTTCTGGATTTTTCATAAAGCAGTTCATAAAGAGCTTGTACGGAACGCTCTGCTTTATGCTCTCTGTGTTCGTCTTTGGATCATACCCTTTTGGAAAATATCCTATCTGATGCAGGAATGTTATTGCAACAACATCTATATCAGATATACCTGTCATCGGGGTGTGATCTGTCACATACATCTCAAAAGGCATAAAAGGAATAGGAAAGGGGGGATATATACTTTGTGAAGGCTAAGTCTTTATTTCTTAAACCTTTTGTATGATGCCTCTAAAGCCTTCACAGCCGGGAGCTCCTCACCGAGCATGAAGGCTTCAAGAGCACCTCCGCCCGTGCTCACATAGGAGAACTCCAGACCCAATTTTTTAAGAGCAGCTGTGGTGTGACCTCCGCCTGCGAGTGAAAAAGCTTTGCTCTTCGCTATTGCCTCAAAAAGCTCCTTTGTTCCTTTGATGAAGAGGTCATCCTCAAACTTTCCTGCAGGACCGGAAACGACTATCGTCTTTGCCTCTTTTATATGGCTATTGAAAAGCTCTATGCTCTTCTGCCCAATGTCATAAACTACCTCATTTACGGGTAAAGCATCTATAGAAACCTCTACCCTTTTTCCTTCCTTTGCATAGGCAAAATCAACAGGAAGAAGTATGCTCTCATCTATAAGCTTCTTTGCCCTCTCAAAATCACCCTTCAGGAGCTCCATTGTTTTGCCAAAGTTTACGCCCTTTGCAGCAACAAAAGCCTCGCCGGCAAGACCCACCATGGCTATGTGATCCGCTATACCCATTTCCTTCAGCTTCTCGATCATGGTTATCGCATCATCAAATTTTGCTCCACCAAAGAAGAAGAGCGTTGGTCTCTCGGGCTTTTCAAAGACCTTGCTCAGGGTTTTTAACTCTCTCTCCATGAGCCTGCCAGCCATCGAAGGCAGCACATAGGGAAAGCCGACGAGAGAGGCCTGCGATCTGTGCGCAGCAGCGAAAGCGTCATTAACAAAGTAGTCAGCTAAAGCGCTTAATTCCTTTACCATATCGCATTTAGAGAGCTCTTCCGCGCTCTTCTTTGCCGTCTCTTCCTTATAGCCTCTGACATTGCCAAGCAGGATTATATCCCCTGGCATCATAGCATTTATAGCTTCTTTTGCCCTCTGCCCGAAGATATCATCAACATATCTAACGCTTTTACCGAGAATATTGCCCATGGCTTTTGCATGCTTATCCAATGGCACAAAGTCCCACTCCCCAGGTCTACCCTGATGCGCCAGCACGACAACCTTTGCTCCCCTATCGGAGAGCTCTTTTATCGTTGGAGCGCATGCTTCCATTCTCGTTGTATCAATTATCTCAAGAGTTTTTGGGTCAAGAGGGCTATTTATATCCACCCTCACAAGCACTGTTTTTTCATTTACGTCAAAATCATCGAGAGTGAAGAACATGGTATCACGCCACGATCTTTATTAGATCCACAAGCCTGTTTGAGTAACCCCACTCATTGTCATACCATGAGAGGAACTTTACAAGGTTGCCAACAACCATCGTACTGAGACCATCTATCGTTGCGGAGTGGGGATTCCCTATTATGTCTCTGGAGACTATGGGCTCTTCTGTGTAATCCATTATTCCCTTAAGCTCATTCTCGCTTGCTCTCCTGAATGCAGCGTTTATCTCCTCCACGCTCTTAGGTTCTCTGACAGTAGCAACAAAATCTGTTATTGATCCATCTATCACAGGCACCCTTAAGGATATCCCTGTCATCTTTCCCTTTAGATGCGGCAACACTTCACCCACTGCCTTTGCAGCCCCTGTGGTTGTCGGTATAATTGATACCGCCGCAGCTCTGGCCCTTCTGAGATCCTTATGCGGAAAATCATGAAGGTTCTGATCATTGGTATAGGCATGAACTGTTGTCATGAAACCGCTCTCTATGCCGCAGAGCTCATCAAGAACCTTAACAGGTGGAGCTAAAGAGTTTGTGGTGCATGAAGCATTGGATATTATGTTGTGCTTGCTCTTATCATAGCTCTTATCATTAACACCGATTACTATTGTAATATCTGGCTCCTTTGCAGGGGCTGAAATTATCGCCTTCCTCGCTCCAGCCTTTAGATGCTTACTTGCCCCTTCTTTGTCAGTAAACCTTCCAGTAGACTCTATCACAACGTCAACACCCATAGAACTCCATGGTAGAACTTCAGGATCCTTCTCTGTTGTTACCTTTATCTCTCTGCCATCAACCACTATCGCACTCTCTCTTGTCTCTACCTTATGGTTCAGCGGCCCGAAAACGCTATCATACTTCAGCAGGTAAGCAAGTGTCTTTATATCCATGAGATCATTGACAGCTACTATTTCAAGATCTCTACCGTAATCCTCCCGAGATATCGCAGCCCTGAGGACATTTCTACCTATTCTGCCAAACCCGTTTACTCCTACCTTTATCATCTTTTCACCCTCAAAAAGAGAATGATTTTTATGTTTTATATAATTATGGATGGGCCAGGATAAACGAATAGATGAGAAGGTGCTCCCGTCGGGATTTTCATGCAGGGGTTTTGAAAGGGCACAACCCTTCATTTTGAACCCGAGTCTTCGGCTCGAGAGGCCGAGATGATTGACCGGACTACACCACGGGAGCTTGTAGTATAAGGAATGCGTATCTAAATAAAAAAATTTTCGGTGTTGCATCGGTAAAGCATCATTATATTATTTATCTTTGAGAGCCATTATAGGGTATGGAGCTTGTATTTCTTGGAACGTCTGCAGGAGCACCTACAGTATTCCGGGGCTTGCCCTCTGTAGCTCTGCGATTTGATGATGGCTCCATATGCCTCCTTGACTGCGGTGAAGGAACACAGAGACAGATGATGCGGTGCAATGTGAGCTTCATGAGCGTGGAGAGAATAATAATAAGCCATTTTCACTGTGACCACCACATGGGCCTCTCTGGTTTGCTGCAGACTATGAATCTGAACAACAGGGAAAAAAGCATAGAGATAATAGGGCCCAAAGGGACAAAAGAGCTGGTAGAGCATGTGCTTGAACCTGGCTATTTCAGATTGGGTTTCGATATAATAGTCTATGAGGCTGGAGATAAAGACACTCTGGATCTGGGTAAATATACAATAAAAACCATAGAGAATAACCATTGCAAAAATTCTCTATCATTTTGCATAGAGGAGCCTATGAGGAGAGGAAAATTCAATCTCCAGAGAGCTAAAGAGCTGGGTATACCTGAGGGGCCATCGTATAGAAAACTTCAGAATGGTGAGAGCATAGTATGGAATGGAAAGAGAATAGAGCCGGATGCTGTTTTAGGACCTCAAAGGAGGGGGAGAAAGATTTGTTATAGTGGAGATACCGCATACTTTGAGCCTTTATCATCATTAGCAGAGGAGAGCGATGTTCTCATACATGAGGCGACATTCTCAGAGGAAGAGAGAAGCGGTGCTGAAACATTCAAGCATTCTACCGCAACCGACGCAGCAAAAATAGCCATGCTCGCTCATGCCAAAAAGCTGTTTCTAACCCACATAAGCGGAAGGTATGGGGCGGGGAAGGAGCTTGAGAGGGAAGCTAGAAAGATATTCCCAAACACAACAGTAGCTGAAGATTTCATGCGCTATGATGTAAGGTATCCGGAGTAAAAACAATATTCCGAAGGGGAGAAATGGTGAGGGGCTCGCATTAAAAAAGCAAGTTTTCCCTTCGGAACAGAATATCTGTTATGTCGTTTCTCCTATATATAAATTTCTATATAGATTATGTATGTGCATTTATGGATAGATCTCGCTTGAGCTGTCGGTTGTGATGTATGTATAGCTACCAAGCTGATAGACAGGCTTAACCCCCTTGAGCTTCCTGCCATCCCAGAGATCATTATCAACAGCAGCGCGCTTTACCTCACCCACGAACAGCGTGTGATCTCCTAACTTTTTTTCATCATATAGCGTGCACTCCAAAACAGCATATGCCTGAGCTATGCTATCTGTGCCTATAGCTTTGCAGCCTTCTAGGGATATGTTAGCCTTTGCGATCTTATCCTCTTTTTTACCGCTGTGAGTGCCACAATAATGCACCATCTCCCAGTAATCAAAACTGACAAAGTTAAGTGCAAACTCTTTTTCTTCCCTTATGATCCCATAGGAAAATCTTCTGGGGCTAACAGACACACCGTAGAGCGGTGGCTTCCTTGATATGGGCGTGTGCCATGCCAGCGTTATCGCATTTGTCTTTCCACATGTCAGTATAACACACATCTTCGGGTTAGCCAAACTGGGGTACCTTGAACTTTCGACTTCTATCTTCATAAAGGACAATAGGTGATACAATATTTATATGTCTGTGTTACCTATGTTATCTGACTTTTTGGGTTCTATGCTTCAACCATCTTTTTGATCTGGTTTATCTTCTTAATAGTTCCTCCACCACCACGTGGGCACACTGCTACACAATCATAGCAGCTGTCGCACTTTGAGTAATCTATCACAGCAAGGTAATCAACTATTGTGATCGCATTCGCACCATGGTTCTCGCAGGCTTTGACGCATCTCCTGCATGCATTGCACCCATTCTCACAGTTGCGGGTAACAAAGACACCTATATCCTTAGAGCTGCACTTTATCATAACCTTATAGTCCCTCTCAAATAGAGATATGAGATTCTTGGGGCATGCAGGCACACATGCGCCGCAACCCGTGCAGCGCTCCTCATCTATCTCCACTATGCCCAGTTCATTTATGAACATCGCATCAAACTTGCACTTCTCTATGCAATCGCCAAAGCCCAGACAACCATAATCGCACATCAAGGGTCCATTCACAACCTGAGCCGCGGCCTTGCACGTTTTGATACCACTATACTCATATTTTGGCTTGCATCCATCACCGCACTTCATCTGCGCAACCATTGGAAGATTCGCACCTGCCTCTGTTCCAAGGATCTGTGCTATCTCTTTGGCAGCGCTATTTGGAGTTATCCTGCAGCTCCCCAGGAGATCGGGCTTTTCAACAAGAGCCTCTGCGTAAGCCTCGCACCCCGCAAAACCACATGCACCGCAGTTCTGGTGCGGAAGGAGCTCAAAGACCTTGTTAACCCTCTCGTCTCTCTGGACAGCAAATTTTGTGGCAGCAACGCTCAAACCAATACCAAAAGCTATTGCTATGAGACCAAAAACACCAACAACCGTCAGATAGCCAAAGCCGCCAGCGCTCTCAGCGCTCTTTATTGCATCTATTGTATCATTCACGCCAGTAACCACAGCAGAGGAGCTTATGGTTGCATAGGTAATAGCATCTATGCTACCACCCTCAGAGCTGAGGGCTATCTCTTCAGCGCTTAAACCTTCAAACTGCTGGAGAAATTGTTCCTCCGTTATCCTCGATCCAAGCCCGGGAGTCTCATGCTGCTCTGTTATCATTACATTCACAATTTTAAAGTCCTCATCCAGCACGACATATCCTTTTATCTCTCCTTCCATCCCTCTAGCGGAGAGCAGTCCTATATATCTTGCGTCATCGGCTCCGTCTATCCTCCAGTATGTTATGTTCTCTGCTTCTACCGCAGTTGCTTGAGGATATAACGCATTTAGCTCCTGGGGCAATTCCTGGGACTGCGCTATAACTGCTGGCACGAGAAGTGAGAACAGCAAAAGAAACAGTATAAACTTACTGCTCATGCTCCAACCTCCTCAGAAAGAGCCTCAACAACGAGCCTGACGCCCTCTGTCAGGGCCGCAGAGCTCTGTGTTGCCCCGGTTATCGCATCTATGCTACCGCCCTCAGAGCTGAGGGCTATCTCTTCAGCGCTTAAACCTTCAAACCGCTGAAGAAATTGCTCTTCAGCTATCCTTGATCCCAGACCAGGGGTCTCCATCAGAAGATCATCAGGCACTATAACTCTGATAACCTCTAGATCTCCATCAAGGGCCACATATGCTATGAGAGGATTCGAGCCTGCTGTCTGAGATCCCGTTGTGTTCACCTTACCCACATAGCCTGCCAGTTCTCCCCCCTCCAAAGCTTCCCAGAACTCAACATCTTTTCCCTCGTAGCTTACGCTATTCTTGTTGAAGGTTGCTCCTTCAAACAGATCTGCAAAGTAGTTTGTCTCCGTCGCAGCCCTCTCCTTTTCTATGGGTACTATGAGCATTTGATAGGTCTCAGCCAGAATAAGGGAGAAGACAAAGACCGTTATGAATACCACCAGCGTGTTCTTTACCATATTTTTCACATCATTTCTCATCTCTATCACCTACACCAGACCAGCAAATGCTCTGAAAGCCATAGAGTATCCTGCAGCCACCACTATAGCTATAGGTATGCCTCTGAGGGATTCTGGCACTCCAACGAGCTCAAGTTTTTCTCTAACTGCAGCCATGAGCAGCATAGCAAACCAGAAACCCACGCCAGAAAAGAAACCACTCACTAGTGCTGCTGGAAAAGCATAACCCTCCCCGGCATTTATCAGCGTTATACCCAGTATAGCACAGTTTACCACCATTAAGGGAAGGAATATGCCCAGAGACTTGTAGAGCGAGGGACTATATTTCCTTATTATAAGCTCTGTCAACTGTACGAAAACTGCAATTATGAAGATGAATACCATTATTCTCAGATAGGTTGCATCCAAAGGTATCAGCACGAAAGCGTCTATGACCCATGAGAGCACAGAAGAGCATGTCATAACGAATATAACCATTAGTCCCATGCCCATAGAGTTACTCCAGTTGTTTGATGTACCGAAGAATGGGCAAAGCCCCAGAAATCGAACAAACACAAAGTTGTTGACAAGCACTGCACCTATCGCTAGCGCTACAAGACTTTCTTCAACCATCAGCTCACCTCCCTAGTTCGCTCTTCCATCATCCTCTTTCTCTCCAGAGATATCGCTTCTTTCCTCTTTCTCTCCTTCCTTTTTGAAAGATACATGAAAAATCCAAGGTATCCTGCCATAACAATGTATGCTCCCGCAGACTGCTGCAGGATGCCAACCTGAAATGGGAGCACAGTTATTTCAAATTGGGCGAGATCCTGAAACACTATCTCTCCAAAGCCAAGGATCTCTCTAACCACAGCTATCCCGATTATTGCTAGAGAGTAACCCGCTCCCATACCGAGGCCATCCATAAGCGTAGGCAGGATCGGATTTTTTCCAGCGTATGCCTCTGCCCTGCCATAGAGTATGCAATTGGTTGTTATGAGAGCCAGATAGACTCCAAGAGCACTGTATACCGTAGGCAGATAAGCCTGGGTAAAGAAGCCAAAGAGAGTGACAAAACCTGCAATGATTGATATGAAGACGGGTATCCTGACATCTCCTGGAACAACAGCCCTTACTATAGATATTATAACAGTAGAGCATACAAGACAGAAGATAACGCCAACGCTCATAACTATCGCATTTTCTATCCTTGTTGTTATTGCTAGAGCAGAGCACAGTCCAAGCAAGAGGATATAGACAGGATTCATCCTGCCTATGCCCTTGAAAAACTCATCCCAAAGGTTCACTTTTTCATTGCTCATTTTTCTTTCCTCCTACCTTTACTTTTTTCGGTTCCCCAAAAGATCTCGGAATGATGAAGCGATCTATTATGGGCACAAGACCGTTCATGAACAGAATCATATAGGATATGCTCTCAACTCCTGTTAAAAGCCTTGTGGCCATCGTGAGAATGCCCAAACCTATAGCGAACACTATCCTCCCTTCTCTGGTTATTGGCGTTGTCACATAATCCGTAGCCATAAAGAAGGCAGCAAAGAGCAAACCCCCAGAGAGCAGATGGTATAGGGGATCTGCCCCAGCAGCAAAAGATATTATAATGCATGTAAGTGCATAAACAAGAGGCACCATGTAGTCTATTAAACCTAAAGCTATAAGGATAATGCCTCCTATCAGTATTGCAAGCTTGCACGTTTCACCAAGGCTTCCCGGTATCCTACCAAGGAAAAGATCCATGTAGCTATATGCAGCGCTAGAGGCTAAGGGGCTTGCTGCTGTGGTGGCCGCGGTAGTGGCTGCCGTGGTAGCTGCTGTAGATGCTGCTGTAGATGCTGCTGCGCTCTGCCCACGCGGAGCAGGGAAAGACGTCATTACAGCACCAAAGGAGAGCAGAAGGAAAACTCTGCCACCAGCGGCTGGATTAAATATGTTCTTTCCAAGCCCGCCGAAGAGAAGCTTGAAAAATGCTATGGCAAAGGCAGAGCCAACAACAGGGATCCACAGAGGAACTGAGGGTGGGAGGATGAGCGCAAGTATGAGTCCTGTGACAATAGCGCTACCATCAAACTCTACAGGCTTACCCATAAGCTTAAAACCTATGAGCTCTGTTATCTGGGCGCTTAAAATGCTCAGCACGATTATCATAAGCGCATAATAGCCAAAATAGTAAACACCCGCTATTGCGCTCGGGATAAGCGCCAAAACAACGCATAACATTATCTTCCTTACATCCCAATCGCTCCTGATGTGAGGGCTTACATTTACTTCCATTATCTCCTCCCCTTTGCTATTACTTCGGCTTTAGCCAGCTTCGCATATTGAACTATAGGTATCCTGGCAGGACAAACGTAAGAGCAGCAACCGCACTCAACGCAATTCATCACGCTTAAACGCTCACATTCATCATATTTTTTATTCTTAGCATAAAGTGCTATCGTTGTTGGCAAAAGGTTCTGGGGGCAAACGGAGACGCATTTTGAACACCGTATACAATCTTTCTCCTCATACCTCTTTACCATGCTTTTGCCCATAGCTAAAACACAATTTGTCCCCTTTATAACAGGCACATCCAGAGAAGGCTGTGCTATCCCCATCATGGGACCGCCATTTATCACTTTAGCAAGCTCTTCGCTCACGCCTCCACAGTTATCTATGAGATAAGAAAATTCTGTGCCTATCGGAACGACGAGGTTTTTCGGCTCCTTTACAGATCCTGTGACTGTAACAACCCGCTCTATCAGAGGCTTTCCTTCATAGCAGGCATCCCTTATGGCTTTGAGCGTGGCCACATTATGAACGACGACCCCTACATCAAGAGGCAGACCGCCCATAGGCACAACTCTCTTCAGCACATTATAAATAAGGGTTTTTTCAGCACCTTGAGGATATACCGAGCGCAAAACTCTAACCTCGATATCGCCCTGCTTTACCTTTTCTATAGCCTCTTTCTTATTGTTCTCTATCGCAAATATCGCCTTCTTTACCCCGAGGATCTTCATTGCTATCCTTGCACCCTGTATGACTTCGTCTATATGCTCTATCATAAGTCTATCGTCGCTGGTAACGAAAGGTTCGCATTCAGAACCATTTATTATCAGTGTATCAATTGGCTTCTTTGCATCCAGCTTCACATGTGTTGGAAATTGAGCACCACCCATGCCAACGATGCCCGCATCCTTTATCCTTGCGAGCAGCTCTTCTCTTGCTGCGCTCTCAGGCAGAGAATCCATGAACGACTTTTCTTCTTTTCCATTACTCTCTATAACGACGCACTTAGTCTTTATCCCTGTCGGTATATAAAATTCCTTTATGTCCTTTACAGTGCCACAGATGCTGGCATGTATGTTCGCTGATACATAGCCCTTTGCCTGCCCTATAAGCTGTCCTGCTTTAACTTCATCCCCTTTCTGAACAACAGCCTCCGCCGGAGCACCCGTGTGCTGATGTAGTGGAATGATCACACGCTGTGGTAGAGCCGGCCTCGCTAGAGCCTCATTTAATTTATTGTGTTGAACATGAACCCCGCGCATAACACTGCCATAACTGCATTACGCATATATAGGATTTACTTTTAAAACGGAGAAAAATATATAAAATAACAAGAGAGCACGTCAAAAGACGCAGCGCTTGCCACTAACCTCTCACTTTTGATGTCATACTCTTCCTAGGGCCCCGGGATAAAGTTGTCCGATGAACTTGTCTCTTACGATCTGCGCTATGAAAGAGCTCCTGCACGAACATAGGCGCATCACATTCTGGCATTGCATCATATATAGATATAGAAGAAATAAACTATCAGATCCTTAATAGTTAGAGAGATATACTAACTTCACCATAACAACCATGCAGAGGATATACGATACTGATGAAAAGGGAAGAGCATACTACCAGCTTGATGATTTCATGCTCTCCCTGCGGCAGCTGTTACATTGCGAGAGGAGCTACTCATGCTCTCTAACAGTGCCCGTTGATATGACTGAAGCGATAAAGTTCGCAAAAAAGGAAAAAAAGATAACGATAACAGCCATGGTTGTCAGAGCATCAGCGATAGCACTGGAGCATCACCTTATACTGGCAGGGAGATGGTTGGAGAGAATTGATCGGGTGTATCTACCAAAGAGCATAAAGATATTCCTTCCCGTGCAGGTGGGAGACTTTTCAAACGGCGTGTGGATAGATGGCGCTGATAAAAAGAGCATTGTTAAGTTCGCAGAAGAGTTAAATGAAAGGGTAAAAGAGGCAAAGAAAGAGCCGAAGGCACAGCTCTTTCCCTTAGAGCCCTTTTTTGTGATATCAAATGTGGGCACTTTAGGCATTATAGATAATGCCTCAGCTCTGCTTACTGGCGATGCTGTTAGCTCGCTCATTGTGTGTTCTATTATAGAAAAGCCGTGGGTGGTTGAGGGCAGGATAGAAACGAGAGAGATAATGAACCTCACAATGGTCTGGGACCACTTTGCGGTGCTGGCGAGCACTCCGGCTGAGTTTTTAAATGAAGTAAAAAGCTTGCTTGAAAAACCAGAAGCGCTGTGAACAAAGCGTCCACATCTCACTATCTCCTCAAGACTCTATATCTATACCGCCATTGGTCGTTTTTATATCAATTCTGTAGGTTGGGGATCCAGCATGCGCTATCAGCTTACCCTTTGAGATCTCATCTATAACAATAGATATGTCATCATCGAGCTCTATTCCTCCGTTGGAAGTCGCTGCATGAATAACGACGTTGCTGTAATCTGGAGAGCTTATGCTAACACCCCCATTCGTCGTTTCAAGTGTTATATTTCCTATCCTTTTCAGGTCAACCTCCAAACCGCTATTTGTTGTATCAGCGCTTAGATTCTGAAATCCTGAAGCTCCTACTTTGATCCCTCCGTTTGTGGTATGAAGCTTTGCATACCCCCCATCAACCTCTTTTACATGTATCCCGCTATTAGTGCTCTCTGCTTCCAGCATTCGAAGTCTACTCAACCCCTCTACGGTTATTCCCCCATTGCTCGACTTCAGAATGACTTCTGAGGTGCTCCTTGGCACCATAATCCTGTATTCTACGTATATCCAGCCCGACTCTCTGGGGCGTTCTGTTGTCACTACAACAAGCTCATCAGCGCTTTCTATGATGTCTATCTCCATATAATCCAGGAGAGGCTCGCTGGAGGCTCGCTTAGTGTAATCAAGCTTAATCCTGTTTTCGTCCCATCCTTTTATGGTTATACCTCCGTTTACATTGTTTATGCTCACCCTCTCCTTGGGCTCAAGATATTTCGTTTCTGAGATCTCTGAAATTTCTGAAATTTCTGAAATGATGCGCTCATTTCCAAAGATCCAGTCCTCATCCCACTCAACGCTCGTTTGATAGAGAGGAGAACAAACAGAGCCGAGCACAGCAGCTATGCATAGCACAGCAATGATCCTCCCAACCGCTCTGCTTCTTTTTGAGATGTAGTATGCAATGATTATGAGAAGACCACTCACTATTATGGGCACTGCCAAGAATTCAATACGGATATTAGAAACAAGCAGTGAAAGAAAAACTCCTATGCCCAGAGAGATCTCCCCCAGGATTTCAAGTCCTTTTGTCTCTGTTTTCAGAGCTCTATCAAGGATCATAAGAGCTATGCCTATGACACCAAAGGCAATAGCCCATGCATAAGGAGTTTTCACGTAAGTTGCAAGCACCCATAATGTTCCTGCAACAACCAGTATTGTGCCAAGAATGAGAGGCCACTCTTTATTTTCTTCATTTTCCACATCAAACTCTTCTCTGGAGGATAGGAGGACAATAAGGCAGATTATAGCCAGTATCGTGCCTATCGGAACGTTAAATAGCCCTAGAATTGATACACCAATACCCAGACCCCACGACCATGATGCACCTGTTGAAGTTCCAGCAGCTGCCAGGATCTGAAGGATCCCCACAACTACGAAAGCACCAGAGAACAGGGAGAAAGAAGAAAGCACAAAAGACGGCATTCCCTCAACAAAGCCTGCTATAATACCCGGGATCACAAGAAAGGCCACAGAGGCCAAAAGGTTTACAACACCCTGAAGGATCAGCAGCACTGCAGCTAAAGATCTTGTCATGCATTTTAAGCAGCATATCTTCTTATATAACTTTTTGTTAGATCTGCTTTTCTTCCTTTATAACACTTTAAGCAAAACAGAAACGAATAAATATAACTACGGATATACAGCGTTTGATAACTATGCGCGCCATATCGGTGCCTGAGGAGGGTGACGACTCTGAACAGCCGCCACCAAAGCGGTCTTTTCTGGATGCTTTTTTAGCATCCAAGGGAGCGGATCTAAAAGAGATAGAAGCGGTGAAGAAGGTTTACCCGATGAGGGTAACCAGACACTTTTTGGGTCTCATACAGGAAAAAGATGACCCTATATGGAAACAGTGCATACCCGGCAAAGAGGAGCTGCACGACTCAAATAGAGAGGACCCTCTTATGGAGGAGAGAGATTCAAAGACCTCCTGCCTTGTGCACCGCTACCCTGATAGGGTTCTCTTGCTCGTGAGCTCGAAGTGTGCTATGTACTGCAGATTCTGCACAAGGAAAAGAAAGGTCGGCAGGATAGATGAGATCCCGATGAGCGAGATAGAGAGAGGAATAGAATACATAAGAGAGCACAGAGAGGTGAGGGACGTCCTTCTCTCAGGTGGGGATCCTTTGATGCGCACAGACAGTGAGCTCGAGCATATACTATCGGAGTTAAGGGCTATAGAGCATGTTGAGATAATAAGGATAGGAACGAGGATGCCTGTATCAAACCCTGCAAGAATAACCCCCAAGCTAGCGAGCATGCTCAAAAAATATCATCCAGTATACATAAACATCCACTTCGAGCACCCCCGGGAAATAGATGAAGAGTGCTCCAGAGCTCTAGCCATACTGGCTGATGCAGGCATACCCCTTGGCAGTCAGACTGTTCTCCTGCGCGGAGTCAATGATAATGCTGAAACGCTAAAGGAGCTGTTCCAGAAGCTTCTGAAGAACAGGGTGAAGCCTTACTATCTCTACCTGTGCGATCCCTCTCAGGGTGTTGAGCACTTCCGCACAACTGTGCAGGAGGCTCTTGAAATATTCAGAAAGATACAGGGATACACAACTGGCTTATGCATTCCTCACCTGGTCATAGATACTCCTGGTGGCGGGGGCAAGGTGCCCATACTGCCGGACTACATGCAGGAACTGGATGAGGAAAAGATAGTGCTGAAGAACTATGAAGGAAGATTATTTACCTACAGGAACCCGTAGCAGGATCTGCATAGCAATAGTGTTCAACCAGCTTAAGGGAGCTAGAAGCGAGGAGGACGCAGAGTATGACGAACCAGAGACAATATACGCCATAAAAAGAGCGATAGAACGAAAAGGTTTTGAAACAACCCTCATAGAGGCAGATATTAATTGCCTTCAGAAGCTGAAGGAGCTCAAGGAAAGAAAGAAAGAGAAAACGGTGCTAGTATTCAATATAGCAGAGGGCACAGGAAAAGGAGCAAGAGAATCACAGGTGCCAATGATGCTCGAAATGCTCGGTATACCCTACACTGGCTCTGATTCATCAACACTGGCAATAGCACTGGATAAAGCAAGAACGAAGGAGATCCTCCATTACTATGGCATACCAACTCCGAGGTTCCAGGTGCTATGGAATGGTGAAGAAGAGATAGGAGATCTCAGGTATCCTCTATTCGTCAAGCCACTGCTTGAGGGGTCGAGCATAGGGATAAGTGAGAGATCTCTGGTAAAGAGCGAGGATCAGCTGAGAGAGCTTTCCAGAGAGTTAATCAAAAAATTAAAGGAGCCTCTCATTGTTGAGGAGTTCCTTGATGGAAGAGAGTTCACGGTTGCTCTCCTGGGGAATAAGCCTGAAGTTCTGCCAATAATAGAGCTTGACTTCTCTTCACTGCCAGAAGAAAAGAGGTTTGACTGCTTTGAGGTAAAATGGTATTTGGATGAGAATAAGCTTGTCTGCCCAGCGCATATAGACACAGAGCTAAAGGAAGCGCTAGAGGATATTGCAATAAAGACCTTCAGAGCCCTGAGGTGCAGAGATCTGTGCCGCATAGATGTACGTCTTGATGAAAAAGGGGAGCCTAATGTTATAGATGTAAATCCTCTCCCTGGTTTAGCTCCAGATCCTGAAGAGAATTCTAGATTTCCAAAAGCATGCTATGCTGCCGGGATGAGCTATGATGAGATCATATGGGCAGTAATTGATGCAGCCATGAGGAGATATGAGGGTAGCTGTTATATATAACATGCCTGAGCATTTCAGGGATGAAAGAGAGTATATAGCGCAGAAAGAGCCATATGAAACAGCTATGACTGTGGTTGGGGAGTTAAAAGCCCTGGGCCACAGAGCAGAAGCTATAAAGGTCTCCTGGGATTTCTCTTACATCAATTCATTTGATGTCGCATTCAATCTAGCTGAGGGCATAGGTGATGAGGGGGAGGAGCATATAGTGCCAGAGATGCTTGATATACCCTACACTGGCTCAACAAGTGAGGTGATAAAGCTCTGCAACAACAAGATAGAAACTAAAAGAGCGCTGAAAACAAAAGATCTCAGGGTGCCAGAGCTCTGGGAGCCTGGAGAAGTTATTTTCCCTGCGATAGTAAAGCCTGCTAAAGAACATGGAAGCATAGGCATAAATGATTCCTCTATAGTTCATAACTCCGAGGAGCTGGAAAAAGTCATAGAGCAAATAAAGAAAGTGTACAAGCAGGAAGCTATATGCGAGGAGTACATAGATGGAAGGGAGATAAGCGCTGCTATCCTTGGCGACAGGATAATAGCTCTTTCAGAGATCCTCTTCAAGCCTCCCTATAAAATATTGACATATGATGCAAAATGGTTAGAGGGTAGCGAGAGCTATAAAAAAACAGAACCAGTGTGCCCTGCGATCCTTGATAAAGAGCTGGAAGAGATGATAAAAAGGGAAGCGCTGAAAGCTTACAGCGCTCTTGGAATAAGGGATTATGGGAGAATAGATCTCAGGGTTAACGAAGAGGCTTATGTTATAGATGCCAATCCCAATCCCTGCATAAGCCCTAAAGACTCAGGCTTTGCAAGAGCGCTAAAGGCCGCGGGCATCTCTTACAGAGATTTCGTAGCAAGGATAACCTCATTTGCGATTGAGCGCCAGCAATAGCCCTGCAGGTAAGAAAGAGGTTTGGAGTATGCTTTTATAGCAGCTTCTGCAATTTGAGCAGATCGCTCATCTCTCCCTTTACACGTATCTTTCCTGCGCTGTAAGCAGCTACAGGGTTTGTTTCTTTGTTGAGAACTTTTATGAAAGTATCACTGTCAAATTCCACGGAAACATCAGGATTTTCCAGAGATCCCTCTTCCATCTCTTTGACCTCTCCGTTCTCAAATCTTAACCAATATTTCAGGTCAACGTCAGAGAAGTTGAACTGCATTGTTTTGTTGAACTTCATGAACCTCTCTTTCAACTTCGGGTCCTCTAGTTTTCCCGCTATCTTTTTCAGCCCCCCTTCTATCTCTTCTTTTGATGCCATGTATCCCTATAGAAATTCATAGGTCTTTAAGCTTTCTCAATCTGAACTGAAGTTTTTGGAAGTTCCTGAAATCTAAATGGCACTCAAGAAACTCTTAAATATTGTAACTTCTCTCATTTTTTATGAAATGTTTGATAACAGCTCCTTTTCACGAAGATGGATTGAACATCCTGAAAAAATATATGGATGTAAGATATGAAAGTTGGAAAGAGCATGGCAAGATATACATGGACCCAAAAGCCTTTATAAAAAAGATAAAAGATGAAAAAGCAGATGTCCTTATAGTCGAGGCTGACACTGTTGATGAAGAGGTTATAGAGGCAACTAAGCCCAGGATAGTCGGGTGCTGCAGAGGTAATCCAGTGAACATAGATGTGGATGCTCTGAAAAAGAGAAATATTCCATTTTTTCATACCCCTGCAAGAAATAGTGAGGCGGTTGCAGAACTCACAATAGCGATGATGCTTGGAGCTGCGAGACGCTTGATAGAGATAGACAGAACCCTGCGATCTGGTAATTTTTTCGTTGAAGACGAAAAAGATCTGGTGGATCTCTATAATAGATTCGTTGGTGTTGAACTGGCAGGCAAAAAAGTAGGGATAATAGGTTTCGGCGCAATCGGATATGAAGTTGCAAAGAGGCTAAGAGGCTTTGACGCTGATCTTTTGATCTATGATCCATATGTAAATGAAGAAAGGATATCAAGCGTTGGAGGAAAAAGAACTGATATGGAAACACTCATGAAGGAATCGGACTTCATAACTATTCACACATCAGTCACTGCAGAGACAGAGAAACTGGTAGGAGAAAGAGAGCTAGCGCTTATGAAGAAGAGTGCCTATTTATTCAACCTCTCAAGGAGCTACTGCATAGATGAAGATGCTTTATACAGAGCTATAGAAGAAAAGAGGATTGCCGGAGCGGGGCTTGATGTACATGGCGTTGAACCTGTTGATTCAGACAACAGATTCCTGAAATTTGATAATGTCATAGTCACACCGCACATAGGTGGGCAGACAGTGGACTCTGTTAGAAAACAGTCTCTTATGATGGCAAAGGAGATAGAGAAATACCTGCTGGGAGCGCACTGATGGGAAAATATCTTCTCGCAATAGACGCTGGCACAGGGGCCTGCAGGTGCGTTGTGTTTGATTATACTGGCAGGGAGATATCGAGATCCTACAGAGAATGGAGCTACACCAGCCCTGAGGGACTTGAGCCTCTTGGAAAGGAGTTTGACCCAGAGCATTTCTGGAGTGTCATACGCTCACTCATAAGGGAGGCAATGCTCAATGGCGGAGTATCAAAAGAGGAGATAGCGGGGGTTAGCTCAACCAGTCAGGGTCAGGGGGCAGTTTTTCTGGACAGAGACGGAAAAGAGCTCTATGGAGGGCCTAACGTAGATGCCAGAGGTTTTATGGTCCAGGACATAATCGACGATGTCCTGGGGCAGGAGCTCTATGAGATAGCAGGCCATGCGCCCTACCTTATATTTATACCATCAAGGCTTCTCTGGTTCAGAGAGTATAAACCAGAGGTCTATGCGAGGATAGCACACGTATTATCAATAAATGACTGGATCATTTACCGGCTCAGCGGTGCGCTCGCAACTGAACCTGCAACAGCCTCGAACTCTCTCCTCTTTGATATAAGTAAGAGGGAGTGGTCCAAGAAGGTTCTTGAAGCTCTCGATATCTCATATGAGCTTTTACCAGACCTGAGAATGGCAGGCGAGGTTGCAGGAGAAGTTAAAGGCACAGAGAGCGGTCTGAAGGAAGGAACCCCTGTAATCATTGGCGGGCCCGATATCGAGTGCGGGCTGTTAAGCTGCAGGGTCTTCAATGACGGGGATGCAGGGACAGTGCTGGGGACAACAGCACCGGTGAGGATAGCTCTCTCCGAGCCTCTGATAGACAGGGAGGGCAGGACATGGTCGAGTGCGCACATGGTTAAGGACCGATGGACAATAGAGAGCAATGCCCAGATGGCTGGGATGACCTACCGATGGCTTAGGGACATGATATCTGGACTCGATTTTGAGACTATGGACCTATTGGCTGAAAAAGAAAGGATAGGCTCCAACAACACTTACGCATTTCTTGGCTCAGAGATAATGAACGCAAAGAGTATGCAGACTCTCAGGCCAGGCGCCTTTTTGTTTCCCTCGCCGACCAACCCAGTAAACGAGCCCATAGGACTCGGCAATCTCGCAAGGGCCACTCTGGAGAGCGTGGCATACGCCGTCCGTGCCAATCTCGAGCAGCTCGTTGGCATATCCGCAAAGAAAGTTGACGAAGCGCACGTGTGTGGTGGCATGACCAAGAGCAGAGTCTTTCTCAGGATTCTATCCGACGTTTTAAACCTTCCACTCAACGTTCCTAAAGTGGTTGAGGCTTCAGCTCTTGGCTGCGCGATGTGCGCATCCGTCGGGGTGGGAGCACACAACAGCATAGCGGACGCTTCCTCGTCCATGACAGAACTTGAGAGGATCCTTCCAGAGCGCCCTTCAGAGTATGAAGAGCACTACAGGAAGTGGCTTTCGCTCTATGTGAATCTTCTGAACATGAGGTGAAAATATGGAAGAAGAACTAAAAAATAAAATTGTGGAATACGCAAGGCTGATGGAGGAGAAAGGATTTGTTGTCGGCACTTCTGGAAACATAAGTGTCAGGGATGGGGATGTTGTCGCGATAACGCCGACAAGCATAGACTATCACGTTATGAAGCCCGAGGATGTAGTCCTTGTTGATCTCGGAGGGAGGCTAGTTGAAGGAGAGAGGAATCCTTCGAGTGAGGTAAAGATGCATCTGAGCATATACAATAGCCGAAAGGATGTCCGGGCAGTCGTTCACACCCACTCCAGGAACGCGTCTGCCCTCGCTGCGCTGGGGCTCTCGATACCTCCAATACTGGACGAGACGGTGAATTATTTTGGTGGCGAAATAGAGTGCACAAAGTATGGTATGCCAGGAAGCTCTGATCTGGCAAAGAACGTCATTGAAGCTCTGGGCAACAGAAACGGGGTTCTGCTGAGCCATCATGGCGCTCTTGCCTGCGGAAAGGATTTAAAGTCGGCATTTGAAAACGCCGAGCGCCTTGAAAGGTTAGCTGAGATATTCATCATAGCCTCCTCTATTGGAAAGCCCGAGAGCATACCTGAAGAGTCAATAGACATGGAAAAAGACATATTTGAGATGATGAACATCTGATCTCTGTATAATATCTCAGGCTACCTCTGCTTTTTCCCCGGCGATAGGCAACTTCTTTACAGCAGTATCGTGCAGGTCAAATCTACCCTGACTGCAATCTCTGCGCCAAGTACCTTGCGTTGTCCTTTACCAGCGTCTCTATTTTGATAGGTCCTTGATGAAGGCGTCACTTACGAACGATATCGCTCCTCCTATGACGCAGAGGAATATACAGAACAGAAAATCGTAGATGACGTTCCCGAACATGGTAGTGAACTCAAACTTCACTATCAGGTTCAACGGTCCAAGGATCAGTGATATCCCTGCCATCCCCGTTATGGTGAAAAACATCCCGAATCCCTGTAACGCCATAAAGCCTATCTGCTTTCCGCTTGGTATACTTAAACTCATGCTTTTACCTCCTTTAACTCGTAGCTGACGAGATCCCTTGTCCTTGTGCCAGAGAAGTGCTGCCAGAAGGCTGCAGAGACGTCAATTTTTGACTCAAACTTTACAAACGTCTTGAGCTCTGGGCTATACCAGAAAGTCTCTGTGTCTGTGGTGGTCGACGCGGTCACGCCGGAGCCTGATCTGACGGTAATGACCGCGGATACCTTGTAGCAGCTGAAGTTCCCTGCAGGCACTGTTACGTTCTCCATGACAACGGTCACGTTAGCTGTCGCGCTGTCCCCGTAATCCGGATATTTTCCCCCGGTTTCGTAGGTGCTCACTATCCTTGAGCCCGTGTCATGGACCCACAGGTAAGTCTTTGATGCGCTTGAATAGCTTTTGCCCTTCTGCAGAGGAAAATCAAACAGTTTCATGGGCTCCAGATACCATGTTATATCACCACCAGATTCAGTATCGAGATAGAAGCACTGAGAGCTTCCCACCAGCGCAAGATAGTGATCTGTGTATGCATCCTTATCAGACCTCTCTATCCTCCACCACGCAGAGCTCAGAGCCTCCGAATTTTCGACTATGCCTGTCTTCGTCTGCCCCTTTACTTCTTTGACTCCCATGAACTCGTATGTCTCTTCGTGCTCGTTTGCTTCCTCCTTAGTTGCCTCCCTGTTTCCCGTCACATTCACGTGGTATACAAACGTGTCTCCTACAGAGGGAAGAGGAACCGTCTCAACGGCACTAATAATATTGGCAGAGTCAGAAAAGGAAGAAATCACAAACAAGAGAACTGCTATTAAAAGAATCTTCCTCATTTTTCCCCCTCCTTTTTATTGAGAAATTCGGCCCAATCTTTATCTGATATGGGTGGTTCTATGTTTAGTTCACTCTGTGCTTCCTCAATTTCTTCAGCCTCCCCTATACCTGTATTAATCATTTTATCCCTTCTGATTATCATCCTCAGAGGAGTTGTGAATCCCATCATCTTGGAGTAACCCTCATATACCACTTCATCATCGCTCGCCTTAACGCGCGTCATGAAGTATTTCCCCTTAACACCTGGCAGTTTAGGCTTTAACGTGCCCTCTATTTTGGACCAGTCTTCAGAGTATGTGTTATCTACTTTTAACTCTCCAATTGGCGTGCCCCAGTGTCTGCCAGTTATTTTGTGCCCTTCCCACACACTCTCTTCGTTTCCACCCTTAAGAGCATAAGGACCAAATTTTTCATTCTCCATTTTCTTTTCCTCCATTTCAACTTGCCTGCACATAATATGTGCACTGACCTATTATATAGGTTTCTTAAGTTACACTTCAATTTTAAGACATGCGCAATCACACTTCAACCAAGTTGATATCGTAATTTCTCACTATATGAAGTTGAGGATGTCATAGATCTATGGTGTGCTTTCCCCATGTTGCATTTTCCAGAAAAGATATTTATAGAGGCACCACCATAAATTTATCGTTACTGTATGGAGGTGATTTTTTGGCGGAAGACGAAACAAAAAGCACGGTTGCCGACGTTGTAATTTCAGAGCTGGAAAAATGGGGCATTTCCCTGATCTTCGGTATTCCGGGCAGCTCGTCGCTTGGACTGGTGGAAGCAGTCAGGAAAAACAAGAACATGAGATATATAGTGGTGCGTCACGAAGAAAACGCGGCGATGGCCGCATCCGCATACAACAAGCTCACCGGAAAAATCGCTGCCTGCCTGACCATATCCGGACCGGGCGCAACCAACCTTGCAACTGGGCTTTACGATGCGAAGGAGGATAGCGCTTCTGTCATATCGCTCAACGGTCAGGTGGCAAAGCAGTATGCCGGGCCCGGCGGATTCCAGGAAATAGATCAGGATGCTTTCTTTCGCCCCGTTGCGGTCTTCAACAATACCATAACGAGCAGGGATGTTGCGGCAAATGTGGTTGAGAAGGCGCTCAGGTACGCAATAGTTCGGCGTGGCGTGGCGCAGATATCTATTCCTAATGATGTGCAGCGCGAGCCTTTGGAGACAGAAGTTCGCGGGAAGGATGGGCGCGTGATAGATTTCTCAATAATGCCAGACGACGAAAAGATAGACTCAGCGGCAGAGATCATAAATGCGGCAAAAAAGCCGATCATAATTGCGGGATGGGGTGCGAGGGAATCAGTCAGTGCGGTAACAGAGATCGCGCAAAAAATAAAGGCGCCGGTGCTTTCAACTTTCAGGGCAAAAGGAATTTTTACCGAAGAAAACAGGTGGGTTGTGGGAGTTCTCGGCGACGTCGGATCGCCGCATGCGAGAGAGCTTGCAAACGAATCCGATGTCATCCTTACTTGCGGCGTCGGCTTTTCGGAAAGGACAAACGTGCCATCAGATAAGCAAATAATCCAGATAGACATAGACCCGATAAAATTCGGAAAGGTGAATTTCAAGGTTGGCCTTTGGGGAAACTGCAGCCTTGTTCTTCCGCGGCTTCTTGAAAAACTGAATGAGAGAGAAGACGAAGAAGTTCTAGGGGAAATAGCGAGAATGAAAAAAGAATGGGATGAGCAGCGTGTAAAGGAGGCGGACGCAAGCGCCACACCCTTAAGGCCGCCATACATAATGAAAATCCTGACGGATGCAATTCCAGAGGATGCGATAATCTCTCTCGATACCGGCGAATCCACGTGGTGGTTCGGGCGCACCTTCAGGATGAGAAAGCAGAAGTTCGTGATGTCCGGATATCTAGCGACAATGGGATTCGGGCTGCCGGGCGCTATAGCCGCGAAACTGGCCTATCCTGAAAAAACGGTTTTCTGCATAACCGGTGACGGCGGGTTCGCCATGGCAATGGCGGACTTCGTCACGGCGGTAAAGTATGGCTTGCCAATGGTGGTTGCCGTCCTTAACAACAAACAGCTCGCAATGATACAGGTTGAGCAGAGGATGGAGAACTATCCCAACTACGGAACTGATCTGCTAAACCCCGATTTTGCCGCCTATGCGGAAGCGTGCGGAGGGATGGGGATAAAAGTTTCAAGGCCCGAAGAGCTGAAGGACGCAATTGAGCGGGCGATAAAATCCAGCAAGCCAGCCATCGTTGACATTGACACAGATCCAAAAAGATTCTAGGATGTGCGCTAGAGCTCCAGACAAGCGGGAGATCACATGAGCATTGATCTCCTGTGATATCTTGAAACTGAATAGCCTATCCAGCTTTTGGTAATGCATCCTGCACAGGTGTTTCTACGATCTTTCTACCTGCGATCCATTCACAGTTTTACCACCATTGACTTACTAGCAGGAATACCTATCGCTTTCTTGATATCACCTAATTCCATACCACTACATTCAGGATATACGGAAATAGGCATATGACGAATTTTATCTATGTGATTTGTAGTGGACGATTGTGAGGCTGGCAGCATACCGCACTCCGGTTTTTAGGATTTGCTCCCCTGCTATCTGGTTTTATATGGTTTACCGTGCTTTACCCCAATTGTTTCAGGATGTCGCATTCTATATTCATCCTGTTCTTTCTCAATCCTTTCCTCCTCTTTCCTTATCTTTTAAAGCTCATGTCTGAGCTCTTCTTTTTGAGCTGTTCGATATCATCCAGAAGATCCTATCACCTACGGAGTGCAAGTACCCCTGCCGGCATACTTTGCAATTCATTCTCTCAACACTACCAGATAGACTCTTCTTCCCATGAATTCTTTAGGACAATCCACCTTTGCACCGTTGCCAAAGAGAGTTACAGTTCGCTCCACGAATCCTGCAATTCCATCCATAGTCAACCTTGTGGTAGGCTCGATTTCACTTTTCCCATTGTAAATATTAGATACATACTACGCTCATAACTGTCTCAGTGATAGAAAATCAAAAATTACCTTGAGACGGGTGACCAATTACTCGATAGCTATACTTTCTGTTGTTTTCTTTAGAGCTTCATGCACGTACCAATCAGAGAAGTATATCCTGTAAGGAAGGAAATATACCAGGTTTTTGACTCCATTGGCGCTCTGCAGGAATCTGATAGTATTCCACATCTCTTCAAAGGAAAAGCTGTAAAGCTGCATTATGAAAACAGGCATATCGCATATCTTTTGTTTAAACCAGCACCTATCAAATATCTCCCCAAAACCTCTCATCTTTGCATCGTCTTCAAACTCTATAAACATATAGTAAGGGATAGCTCCCTCCATCTTCATAGGTTGAGTAATCACTGCGGAGCATACTATCTCTTTGTCAATTAACTTATCCAAATGCCTTTTAACAGTTTTTGTTGAAAAATTCAATTGAACAGCGATGTCGCACATCCTCTCTCTGGCATCACTCTTTAAAAGATTTATGATCTCCCAATCGGTTTTTTCTATTTTCACATTCGAAACAGGTCTCTTGTAAACAAAGGCTGAAATCAATTTTGCAGAAGGGATAGATGTAAAAATGGAGTCTACTTCTCTACTCCATTCTTCCTCTTCTCTGAAGAGAAGAACGACAGCACCAACCCCATTAATGGCCTCAACTAAAAACATCACATTTTCAATTTTATTAAACTCTCTGAAAACATCCACCTTTTCTGTATGCTCAAAAATTGCAACTATCACAAAATAACCCAAAACTGCTGGATTGGGGCATAAACAGAATCTTTCTATAATGCCTCCATCTATCATTCCTTGCACTCTATTCCTCACTGCATTACCAGTGAGCCCAACATTTTTTGCAATGGTATCGTAAGATTCCAGTACATTCTCTGAAAGAATTTTCAGTATCATAAAGTCCCTCTCATCCATCATTCTCTATTGCGATATCCTCTATATAAATTTACCTCCACATAAGTCAGGCGTTTACAGTCTCAACTGTCTGGAAGATCTGGCTTCTCGATATGTATCTTATCCCTCTTTCAAATTTATCGTATTTTGGATACCCGCGCAGTTCCACACATTCTTTATTGTCAACCATCTTTTTACCTCGCGATATGCAATATAATAGAATATAATGTGATGCAATATGACGTATTTATCATAGATAGCCTGTTACATGACCCTGCTTATTCCATTTTCCTTCTCTACTCTTACCACATGATCCGCACAACTCATGAGCTCCTGCTCATGGGAAACAAGTATTACCTGTTTGCAGCCTATATTCCTTAAAAGCTCTCCGAACTGCTCTATCTGCTCAGCACTGAAGCCATCCGTTGGCTCATCCAGTATTATTGTGCTCTCCTCCATACCCGTGCTCTCTCTCTGCACTGTTCTGTTGAGCGCTAATCGATATGCCATAGCAACAGAGGTTCTCTCACCCCCGCTCAGAGAGCTGAGGTTTATGTCCATCCCATTCTCCTTTATAACAGGAGTAAAAGTCTCATCAACCTCGACGGTTATCTCATCATCTATGAGCATTGAGAATAGCTCCTGAAACTTTGTCTGAAACTCCTGATTGAGAAAATTAACTATGTTTTTCTCTATTATCTCCATCTTTTCAGCAAAATTGGTAAGGTATTCAGCTGCTATCTCTAATTTCTTTCTTCTCTCCTCCTTTCTCTCCAGCTTCTCTATCTCATCATCAACCTTTTTTATTTCCTCTTCCAGCCTTCTTATCAGCTCTCCTGTATTCTTTAGCTTTTCTTCCTTAGCGGAGAGCTCTCCAACAAGCTCCTTCTCTTCATTCCTGAGTCTTTTCAGCTCATCTTTCACGGGTTCAAGCGATTCTGCTTTTTCCATCAGCGCTTTTTCTTCCGCTGCAAGCTTTTTAACGCGCTCACTCTTTGAGTCCCTCTCATCCTTCAGCTCCTGCTCTCTTTCTATCTCACCTTTAGCAAGGACATACTCCTCATATTTACTCTTTAAACCATTCCTCTCCGCCTCCAGAGCGCTGATATCCCCAACCATAATGGAATCTCTTTTAGCGCATGCAGAAGAATATTCCTCTTCCTCTCTCCTCATCTCTTCTTCTTTAACCGAGAGCTCTCTCCTGCGCTCTTCAATTCTATCGCTCTCACGAATAGCGCTCTGAAGTTCTCTATTCAGAGCTTCAACTCTTTTTCTACTCTCTATTATGCTCTTCTCCTCTAACTCAAGTTCCTTTTCTATTTTTAAAAGCTCTTTTCTTTCAGCTTCTTTCCTCTCTATTTCTTCCTCAATTTCAGATATCAATCTACGAACATGCTCCTCTGTGAGCTGCTGCCCGCATTTTGGGCAGTATTTCTGACCGCTAAGCTCCCTGTAGCCCTTTTCTTCATCCCTCAGCTCTTTAAGTTTATTATCTATAGATTCTATGTCCTTCTTTACAGAAGCTTTTCTCTCAAAGTTCTTTTTTGACCTTTCCTCTGCATCAGATCTCTCAATTTCTCTCTCCAGAGCTTTTATGCGCTCGGCTATCTCTCCCTCTCTGGATATCCCCCTCCTTATCTCATCTATCTCCTTCTTTAAAGAATCTATTCTGCTCCTGAGCTCTTTTACTATGAACTCATACCTCTTTCTCTCCTCCCTCTTTGAGTACTCCCTGTTTATAGTGCTCTCAAGCTCATTGTAGCGCAGATAATCTTTCTCTAAGGCTGGAAGTCTCGTTTTGAGCTCTCCAATTCTCACAAGTTCGCTCTCAACTCTGTTGAGCTCTGAATGAAGATAGCCCGTCTCATTCCTTACGCTATCGAGCTTTTTGTCAATCTCTTCACGCTCCTCATCCCTTCTCTCACATTCAGCAATTTTTTTCTTCAGCTCTTCCTCTGCCCTTCTTAAATCATAGATCTCTGCAGAGATCGTTTTCTCATTCTCCCTCAAAAGCTCCAGCTCTTTCATGGTCTTGGAGCGCTCCTCTACCTTTTCTGGCATATCCTCCGTCTGCATCTTTAAACTTTTCATTTCATTCCCAAAACTTTTCTCTATTATCTCTGCGTTATCTCTCGCGTTAGCATAATCTGTCAATCCAAATGCCTTGCGGAGGAGCTTCATCCTGTCCTCAGGCCTATCCTCAAGTATCCTCTTCATTTCTTCCTGGGGCGTGAATATCGCGTATTCGTATATATAAGATCTTGATCTGGAGCTCTTCGGCTCCCTGAGCTTCAGGATCTCCAGAGCTTCCCTCCTCAGCTCACTCGCCGACAACTGCTCCTTAACTCCATCCTCTATAATCCAGCCTCCCCTGTCATTGCCTTCTTTTATTTCTCTGTGAAAAAGGTAATTTTTTCCTGCTGTTGTTATCTCTACCTCAACAAAACCGCTCTTTTCCCCTGCTCTCAGAAGCTTTATCTCATTCTTCACGAACCTGGAGCCTGTGCCAAAGAGAGCAAATTCTATAGCATAGAGGATTGATGACTTACCCGCACCGATATCACCATGTATGAAGTTTATTCCTTCTCTAAGATCTATCACAGAGTTTGCGTGGCTTCTTATGTTCTTCAGCCTTATCTCTTTAATTATCATCCTCTTCCTCCAGATCAAAAAACCTTAAACCGCGTTTTTTTATCTCTCCCTCAAAATCGCTCTTACTCATGCTCACCTCCTCTGGATCTATGGATAGCTCTGAGAATAGCGATTTCGCCCTTACGACATCATCGAAGAGCTCCGAGAATAGCTTAGCCTCTATCTCCTCTCTGGTGTTACCTGCAGCTGCGATTGCGGGTTTTTCTTCCGTTGTAATGCTCTTGCTCACAACCACTATATCTGCCCCATTGTCCTCTATCTCCTTTTTTGCTCCATTCACATCTATGTCAGCAACGGAGCCCCATTTAAGCCTTCCATGCAGGCTCAAAAGAACCACTCCTTTAAAGCTACCGGCACATCTCTGCTTCAACTGCTCTGAAGCTTTCTTGCTATCCATGCCGCTGAAGTCAAGATCTATGAGAGTAAAGTCTGCAACCTTTATGGGCAAGAACTCTGTTTTTATATCCTTTCCCTCAACACTGACTATATAGAAGCCTCTGTCTTTTAAAGCGCTCAAGTCCCTGAAATCAGCACCGAAGAGGGGGCCGGGATAGAATATATTTCCATGCTCTATTCTATCATGCACATGACCTCCAGCATAATAGTCAAAGCCTTTCGGTAACATGCTCAGTGGCATGCTATCATCCTGAGGTATATAGGAAGGGCGGAGCTCACTTATCGCTGTGTGAAAGAGGAATATGCTGAATTCTCCTTTCGGCACGGCATTTATGGCAGAGTAATACTCTCTTTCTAAAGCCTGCATTCTACCGCTTATGCCCATAAGCTCAGCTCCAGTCTCATCGATGACAGGACTCAGGCTTGCCTCACTATCGATTATAAAAACTTTCTTGAAAAGGCCCGCGCTAC
This sequence comes from Thermoplasmata archaeon, assembly GCA_011620765.1. Taxonomy (GTDB): domain Archaea; phylum Thermoplasmatota; class UBA186; order UBA287; family UBA287; genus UBA287. The sequence continues at coordinate 14,126 of WOYO01000075.1, read as the reverse complement.
TCAAAACATCTATGAGGCTTGTTGTGTTAGCGGTATAATCATGACTTCCGTATATAAGATAGATCCTTATGCCCTTATCAACAGCCTCCTTCATCTTCTCAACAGCCCCTTTAACCACTGAAAGATCAGGGTAGCTGCGGTGGAAGAGATCCCCACTTATAACTATAAAATCCACATTTCTTTCGATGCACAGGTCAAAGCTCCTTTCAAAAGCTTTTAGATTTAATTCTCTAAGGTAATCTTCCCGAAAAGCCCCGAGATGGCAGTCAGCCATGTGCGCAAATGTGAATGTTTTTTCTTCCCTGGTTGTATCTGCCTTTGTGCCTGTATCCACATTTCCTATTATACTTTCCTCTTTATCTACATTAGCCAGAACATCTCTATTTTTTTCAGAACTATTCTCAATGTTACTTGAGCCCTGAAGAAAATCGTCAAGCCGTTTCATCAGTCTCTTATTCCAGCCTCTGTAACGCTTATCACAACCTCCCTCTCTGGTAAGCTAGGGCTATCCACAAGTCTTGCAATACGCTTTTCCCCCTTGCTCTTTCTTATATACACTCTATAGGTTGCGGTATGACCCACTATGTTTCCTCCTATTGGCCTTGTAGGATCACCAAACATTATACCGGGATTTGTCTGAACCTGGTTTGTGACATAAACCACAGCATTATTCACATCAGCAAATCTCTGGAGAGCATGCATGTGTATGTTGAGCTTCTGCTGCCTGTCGCTTAAAGCCCCTCTACCAATGAATTCTGCTCTGAAATGTGCTGTCAGGGAATCTATTATGAGAAGCTTCACCGGATACTCCTTTGCCAGCTCTCCTGCTTTATCCACCAAAAGGATTTGATGATCGCTGTTGAATGCTCTTGCTACATGTATTCTGCTGAGCACTTCATCAGGGTCTAACTCCTGAGCGGTAGCCATCTGCTTTATACGCTCCGGTCTAAAGGTGTTCTCCGTATCTATATACACTGCATGTCCACCAAGCCCACCTTTATCCTCTGGTAATTGAACGTTCACGGCTAGCTGATGAGCAATCTGGGTTTTTCCACTACCGAATTCCCCATAGAACTCTGTTATCGCCTGGGTTTCTAAACCCCTCCCAAGCATATCATCAAGCTGCTGTGATCCTGTGGTAAGCTTTTTCAAACCCTCTCTTCTCTTCATAACCTCTAGCCCTGTCTCAAAACCGCCAACATCTGCGGCCTCCCTTGCTGCCATTATTATCTTCATCGCTGTGGCCTCACCAACATCAGCAGCCTCCTTGAGCATAGCAGGCGTAGCAACAGCTAAACTCATGAGATCACTAAAACCCGCCTCTACCAGCTTTTCTGCAGTGGCAGGACCAACGCCCGGAAGATCCTCAATGCTCACAACTTCCTTTGCCATTATTTTCCATTGTTTTCTGTCTTTTAATCTTTTGCTATCCCATCGTTTTTAGACTTGGGAAAAACCTGTTATGCTTTTTTTTGTAAATGGCTAGATCAAATGCAGGGATAACATAGAACTACACTCCCACACCAACGGCACAAAAATTTTTAAATATGTTGACATCTTTTTGCCCTCCATGAATTACAGCGAGGCCATGGAAGAAGGGACGCTATGGGGTATGCTTACCTCGATAGACCTCTTTGATTGTGATCCAGAGATCATAAATTCGGAGGAGAATATAAAAAGGTTCGTTGTGGAGCTCTGCGATCTCATAGAAATGAAACGCTATGGTGAATGCCAGGTCTACAGGTTCGGTAGTGGCGATAAAGAGGGTCTGAGCTTCCTTCAGCTGATAGAGACCTCACTCATCTCAGGACACCTCTCAAACGAGCTTAAGAGCGCTTATATCGATTGCTTCTCATGCAAGTACTACGACCCGGAGATCGTTACCGAGTTTTCTAAGGCATTCTTTCACGCAAACAAGGCAAGGAAAACAGTAGTCCCGAGGCACTCTAAACCTCAATCCTGATAATAGAAAGTTTTAATTTGCACTAATCCATTCCTCAAGCATGGTTGAGTTTCGTGTCAACGTGAGCACAAAGGATGGAAAAACGAGGCAGTTTGAGGTAAAGGAACAGCATGCAGGTGCGCTACTCGGGAAGAGGATAGGTGACGAGGTTGATGGCATTCTCGTTGGTCTTCCGGGCTACAGGCTTGTTATAACCGGAGGGAGCGATAGAGACGGCTTTCCGATGAGAGAAGATATCTCAGGCATAGGAAGAAAGGATGTGCTTCTTTCTAAGAGCAAGGGCTTCAGAAATGCGAAAGAGGGGCAGAGAAAAAGAAGACTTGTGCGTGGAAACATGATCTCACAGGAGATAACCCAGATAAACATGAAGGTAGTGAAGGAGGGATCAAGGCCCATAGGAGAAAAGGAAGATGAAGGTTCCGAGACAGCCTGAAGTCAACATAGGGATGGTAGGCCATGTAGACCATGGCAAGACTACCCTGACAAACGCTCTTACGGGTGAATGGACTGACAGGCACAGCGAAGAGATGAGGAGAGGCATATCGATAAAGCTCGGATACGCTGATGCTGCATTCTATAAATGCAGGGAGTGTGAAGAGCCACAGTGCTATTGTGCTGCTCCTGTATGCCCTGCATGTAAGAACGAAACCGAGCTTGAGCGTGTGGTTTCTTTTGTTGATAGCCCGGGGCATGAGACTCTCATGGCTGTGATGCTCTCAGGTGCTGCTGTGATGGACGGAGCCTTGCTGGTTATCGCTGCGAATGAGAAATGCCCACAGCCCCAGACGAGAGAGCACCTGGAGGCTCTGGAGATCCTCGGTATAAGAAATGTGGTTATAGTACAGACAAAGATAGATATTGTCCCGGAGGATGATGTCAAAAAGAATTATCAGGAGATAAAGAATTTTGTGAAAGACACTATCGCTGCGGATTCTGTTATAATCCCTGTTTCTGCTCATCACAATGCAAACATAGACATGCTCATAAAGGCGATAATAGAGAACATACCAGTGCCAGATCAACATCTGGATAAGCCTCCCTTGATGAGTGTTTTGAGATCATTTGATATCAACAGGCCAGGCATGAAGCCTTCAGAGCTTCGGGGTGGTGTTCTGGGCGGTTCTATGCTCCAGGGACAGCTGGAGGTGGGGGATGAGATAGAGATAAGGCCAGGCATCAAGAAGGAAGAGCACAACAAGATAGTATGGGAGCCTCTTTTTTCCGAAATATCCTCTCTCAGAGCTGGAGAGCTTGACCTTGAAAGAGCAAAGGGAGGAGGGCTTATCGCGGTTGGCACATATCTGGATCCCTCTCTGACAAAAAGTGATTCTCTCGCAGGTCAAACGCTTGGTAAGCCAGGCTCTCTACCAGAGGTTCTTTTTGACCTTAATGTGGAGGTAAGCCTTCTCGATCGTGTCGTGGGGCTTGAGGGAGACATACCTGTTGAGCCCATAAAGACGATGGAGCCGCTGATGCTCAACGTGGGCTCTGCCACAACTGTGGGCACGGTAAAAAGCACAAAAGGAAACAGCGCATACATAACTCTGAAGGTTCCGGTATGCCCTGTCAAAAGCCAGAGGGTGGCGATAAGCAGGCGGTTTGGCTCAAGGTGGCGTCTGATAGGCTATGGGATCCTCAAATAAAATCAAAGTGCTTCTCGACACGAACATGCTTCTTTCTCTGTTCAGGTTCAATGTAGCACTGGATGAAAACTCAGACCTTTTTGTCACCGAAAGCGTTGTGAATGAGCTGAGATCAATGCACTCCCAGAACGCAAAGGCTGCACTGAGCTTCGTTCAGGATAGATGCAAGGTTATAGAGAGTCTTTCCACCTTTGCTGATAGAGATCTCCTTGAGATCGCATCAATGCTTGATTGCACTCTTGCTACAAATGACAGAGAGCTGCGCAGAGAGGCGAGGGCAAAAGGCATAAGGACAGCCTATCTCAGGGGAAAAAAGAGGATAGTTTTTGATTGATGCTTTATTTGTTTTTATGGGGCTGCCCAGATTTGAACTGGGGTCTCGGGCTCCCGAAGCCCGTAGGATACCAAGCTACCCTACAGCCCCTATTGCAGAGAATCTATCTTTTCCTTTATCTCTCTTATTCTTTCTTTTAGCTTTTCATTCCTATCTCTTTCTTCCTTTATGCTCTCCTCTATTATGGAGATGTAGCTCTCAAGGCTCTGCTCTGTATCTACCATAGCAATTCCCTGATCTGCCGGCTCTTTTGTCTCTGCCTCTGCTTCGGTTTCTGGCTCTGTTCTGGCTTCGATGGCTATCAATCTGCGATAGGAAAAGAGAGCAGTTACAGCGAGTGCACAGGATATGATAAGCGCAAGCAATCCTGTGTTGATCTCTTCGCTGCCAAGAA
>WOYO01000075.1:5767-9692 GCA_011620765.1 Thermoplasmata archaeon | reverse complement strand
TGATCTCTTCGCTGCCAAGAAAATAGAGGGCTACCGCAAAGAAGGGATAAACTGCCAGAGTGAAGTGCCCCAGAAAAAGCATATCTCTGTTGCGTGAAAGCAGGAAGAAGAGCGGTACGAGTAGAGCATACAGTGCTGTCAGTATCACTTTCAGAGCTATTGCAGAAGGAGCAAAAATAAATAGCAATAAGCCAAGGGCATAGTGCATTGCGATGTATGCGTAGATCTCATATATTTTGTTCATTTTATGGTCCCCAGAAAGTTCTTTAAGATCTCTTTCCCATATTGTGTCTCTCTCACCTCAGGATGAAACTGAACTCCATATATGTTTTTAAATCTTATCGCCTGCACCTCACAGCCATCAGAGCTTGCCAGAAGAGAGAAGTTTTCTGGTATGGCTGTAACCTCTTCACTGTGCGATTCCCATACCTCAATGCTACCGGGTAAGCCATTGAAGAGATCATCACTTTCAATGATCCTTATGCTGGTCCTTCCATATTCGCCCTTTCCTCTTTTAACTGTGCCCCCAAAGTGTTTTGCTATGATGTGCAGACCCATGCATATGCCCAATACCGGTATGTCCAGCTTTAAGTACTCATCGCACAGACCGCATCCCTGATTGACACTTCCCCTGCCCCCGGAGAGAATGAGGGCATCACATTCTATGCTCTCAACCTCTGTTGTGTTCGGCAATATCCTCACACTGGCTCCCAGCTCTCTGAGAGCTCTGCGCTCTAAATGCGTCCATTGCCCTCCATTGTCTATAACAATGACGTCCATATTTTTAATGCGCTGCTTTCTTAATATAGCTTTCTTGAGCACAAAATAATATTAAGAGATTTTTCTATACACTGTGTGGATAAAAAGAAAGCCCTCTATCTTGGTGCGTCACTTGCTGTTCTGCTTGCTGTTCTCTATTTCTTTTACCCCCTGCTCGATGGAATTGTCCTTGGCATAGTTTTTGCCTATGTAGCCAATCCTGCCAAGAAAAGAATGGAGAAGAGGATAGGAAATAGAAAAGCATCTCTATTAGCCACATTGCTCATCATTGCGCCCATAGTTGTCATACTCCTTCTGGGGCTGCTTGAGGGCGCTTCCCAGGCCATAGTTCTTGTCCAGAATCTGGATGGCTTAATAGAGAGGTTTTATGAATATCTCTCTGCTTTAAATCCGCGGCTGGAGGAATTTTTCGCGAGTGGCTTAAGCTGGGCTACTGATGCGACGCGCTCATTTTTACAGAGCCTTCCGGTTTTAGAGTATGCTACAGGTGTTGTTATGCTTGCGCTCAATGGTTTTATAGCGGTTTTTTCCTGCTATTATCTCCTTGCTGATGGCAAAAGGCTCTCGGATGCGCTGAAACAGAAGCTCAGCGAGAGAGCTTTCCATATGCTGGAGGCGAGCAGTGAGCGCATAAGCGGGGTTTTTGTTGGTAGTTTCTATTTCTCAATATTCATGGCTCTGGTCTCTATTCCATTTCTCATCTATTTCGATATTTCCTTCTGGGCCATAGCATCAGGCCTCATATTTCTGGCAGCGCTCATACCAGTGTTTGCGGAATGGATGATCATTGTTGCTTTATCTTTCTATGTCCTTCTCATCGGAGGGGCTATACCCTTTGCAGCCTTCCTTATCATAGGCATAGTGTTCCTTTATTTTCTCCCTGAATTCTTTTTGAGACCGGTTCTTGTTGGAGGGTATTCGAACACTCACCCGCTGCTGCTCTTTTTAGCTTTCATAGGCGGTGGGCTAGCTTTTGGCATCTCTGGCTTTTTCCTTGCGCCAATGGCAGTTTGTGTAGCAACTGTTCTATGGGAAGAGTGGTGAGCTTATAAGGTAGTCTGCGGTCTTTCTGTTGCATGCGGTTGGTACATCATAAAGGACAGCTAGCCTGAGAAGAGTCTTCACGTCAACATCATGCGGCTGGGACGTTAGAGGATCCCAGAAAAATATGAGCACATCAACCTTTCCTTCAGCGATCATTGCGCATACCTGGGCATCTCCACCCAGAGGACCATGAAGCAAGAGCTCAATATCCAGGTTAAGCTCTGCCTTCAGCATGGTGCCTGTTGAGTGAGTTGCGTAGAGCTTGCACTTCGATAGCGTACCTCTGTTATATCCCGCCCACTCCACGATATCATCCTTCTTTGCATCATGCGCTATGAGCACAACCCTTCTCATTCAACCTCCTTTGCTTTTTTGTTTTTTATCAGGATCTTTGCTGTTTCGGTCGGTAAAGTGACCACATCTCCCTTTTTCAGATTATAGCTCTTCCTATCCTGTGAGACAAAAGGAGGAAGATCCTCGAGAATGACAAGCAGTTTTTCTTCTCTCTTTACTTCATCTCTGCTGCTCTTTTCCTCATTTTCATCATCGTTACTGAAGGCTTTTTCTTTCGCCTTTTTCAAACATCCAATGATCTCATTTAACAGGTCCTTCTCATCCCTTGAGAGGTTTTTTGTGTACTCTATCTCACCGCCTCTTGCTCTTATTATGGCCGCATTTATCACAAAGCCCTCTCTCAGATTGTATATCTCATCTATGTCCTGTGTTACCCTGTTTATATTATCTGAGAGCGCTCTCGCCTTCGGTGAAAAAACATCCCTCTCTTTGGCAAACTCTTTCTGCAGAGACTCTAGATATTTCCTGGCGCTTTTGTAAAAATCCGCAGGTAGATCTATCACCTCTTTTTTTCTGCATTTCTGAAGGATCTCTCTTATCTTTTCATAGTTGAGTTCTTCTTCCATCTATAGAATATGAGGGTGCAAGAAATTATAGTTTTTCCTTGCATAAAGTTTTATATAATAATATGCATATCACACTTGGGGAGAGCATGGTAAAAGAGACAGGATCTTTCAAAGGACTCAGAGTTTACACAAAGAATGGGGCGTACATAGGCAAGGTGGACAACATAGCGCTTGACCTTCCAAACAGGCGCATAAGAGGGCTCTTGCTCACAGGAACGAACCCGAACCTTGTGGAAGGCGGGCGCAGTGTCCTTGTGCCTTACAGGTGGGTCTCAGCTGTTGGGGATATAATGCTATTGAACTTTTTCCCTCAGAAGGTTAGTGGAGCTGATGCTGAGGAAAGCAAGTAAGGGCTGATGAAGAGAATAGTTGATGATGAAAATCTCACATTCGGGATAAGGGAGATAGACAGGATATTTGGAGGCTCTCTACCCAAAGGTTTTTCTTTTCTGGTTATAGGACAGCCTGGTTCAGGAAAGGAGGTTCTTCTGAAACAGTTTGCCGGCACAAAGAGCGAGAGTGAGAAATGCATCTACTTCACTGCTACAGAGGGAGAGGATGAGATATATAGCTTCATTGAGCAACATGGCTGGAAAGGGGATATAAAGATCGTTGATCTGGGAAGGATCTACTATGAGAAGATACTCAGCCAGACTCTGAGAATAGCCAAGGAGAGAAGGGAGCTTTCCGTAGAAAAGATAGCCGAGGCTGCATCGGAGGACACAGAGACACCATACAATGAGGAGGAGATAAATTTTGTCAATCTTGTGTGGGCTGAGTTTACCGAGATGCAAAAACCGATAAGGGCTGTGTTTGATTGTTTGGAGTTCATAGCAGACTATCACTCACAGCAGGAGGCTATAAATCTGGTTCAGGCTATAAAAACGTATACTCAGAATATAGGAGGATTGGTTCTTTTTTCATTGACAAAAGATCTATACCCATCAATGCAGCTTCGATTAGAGTCCATAGTTGATTGTGTTATAGAGCTTGATACGAACAGAAGGATAGATGAGATAGAGCGCCTTGTTATAATAAAAAAGATAAAGAATTCTCCACACAAAATAAGCATAAACAGGTACAAGATAGGTGATGAAGGCTTCCAGTACGATACCATGAAAAGGGTTGTGTAGGCAATATCACATCATCCCTGTAGCGCAGTATATTATATATCATAAATG
>WOYO01000075.1:2414-5667 GCA_011620765.1 Thermoplasmata archaeon | reverse complement strand
TGTGTAGGCAATATCACATCATCCCTGTAGCGCAGTATATTATATATCATAAATGGATGTATAAATATGAAGTTTGAAGAATTATTAGGCATAGCAAAAGAGGGCATAGATGCAGCAGATCCTGAAAGAGCGGTGATGGAAAGCGTATCCTTGAATGATAGTGTTTTATCTGTGTGTGAAGAGAGTTTTGATCTTGATAACTACGAAAATATCCTTGTTATTGGTGCTGGTAAAGCGAGCGAGCGCATGGCCTCAGGCATAGAAAGGGTCCTCGGTGACAGGATCTCAGAGGGGCTGGTGATAACAAAAAAGAGGCTGGGGCTGACAGAGAGAATAGAGGTCATGGAAGGCTCGCACCCTCTGCCGGATGAGAGATCTTTAAAAGCGACGCGCAGAGTCATGGAGCTGCTCAACCATTGCGGCGTTAAGGACCTTGTCATTGTCCTCATATCCGGTGGTGGGTCATCTCTCCTTTGCTGCCCCAAAGTTAGCCTAGAGACTTTCAGAGAGATCACAGAGAGGCTGATGAAGGCCGGGGCTGACATAAAGGAGCTAAACACCATCCGAAAAAAGCTATCCATGGTGAAGGGAGGCAAGCTCGCAGCTCTCGCGCAGGGAGAAGTTATCTCATTGATAATGAGTGATGTTGTGGGTGATCCCCTGGGCTCCATAGCCTCCGGCCCAACAGTGAGCGATACGAGCACAAACAGAGATGCTCTTGAGATCCTCAGAAAATATGGCATAGAGGCTGATGATGAGGTCATTGAATGCCTGTCATCAGAGGAGGGGGTTGTGGAGAGCAGGGCAAAGAATTATCTCATAGCAACAAACCGCAGATCCCTTGAGGTTATGAAAGAGGCGGCAGAGAAAAGAGGGTATAGCTCTTTTATTCTCTCACCCTTTTTTGAGGGGGAGGCTGCGCAGTTAGGGCTATTTCTCTCTGCGATAGCAAAAGGCATGGAGATGAGAAAGGTATGCATCCTCTGCGGAGGGGAAGCTGTTGTTAATGTTAAGGGAAGTGGCAGAGGTGGACCGAACATGGAGATAGCGGCTAGCTTTGCTCTGGGTATTGATGGAGCAAAAGCTTCGATAGCATGCATTGCGAGCGATGGTGAAGATGGCTCCACCTATGCGGCTGGCGCTTTTGCGGATAATAAAACGAGCTTAAGGGCGGAAGAGCTGGGTTTAGACATCAAAGAGCATCTGAAAAACAATGACACTCTGAGCCTCTTTGAGAAGCTTGGGGGGCTTATAGTGACTGGTTCAACAGGCACAAACGTTAACTCTTTCTGGCTTCTCTCAATTGAAGAATAGATTTATTAGTAACAAAGAGCTAAGTAATAATAATGGTAAGGTATAGGGTTGTCCCCAGGAAGGTTATTCCAGCTGATTACATCAATGATATGAAGCAGAGGATAGACAACCTCAGAAGAGCCGTTGTCCAGAAGAATGAGGAGATAGAGAAGCTAAAAGGGGTTTTGCGCTCTTTTGCAAGAGAGAGGGCTGAGGTGCTCAAGCAGAAAGAGGAGCTTGAGAGAGAGAAGGAGGCCTTTAGCAAAGAGAAAGCAGCCCTGGAAGATATCAAGAGGGAAAATGAGCGTCTCTCCAGTGAGAATGCAAAGCTCAATGAGAGCATAAGATCGCTTGAGAGCCAGCTTAAGAGCTATGATGAGAGGATAAAGAGATATGAAGAAAAGATAAAGGAGTATGAAGAGCGCATAAAAGAGAGTAAAGAGAATGCATCACAGCTTGAGGCTGTTATAAAGCAGAAGGACGAAGAGATTTCCAAACTCAACGAGGCAATATCAGAGCACCAGAGCACGATAATGATGTTAAATGCGTCTCTGGAAGAGAAGGAGAGAGTTATAAAAGAGAGAGATAATACGATCAGCGAATACGCCAGCAAAACCTCAGAGCTTAATAAATACCTTTTAGAGGTCAGAGAGTTAAAGATGAGCGACAGAAGTGCGATGCTTCTCTTCAGGACCACGCTTGCCTCAGGCATGATCCTTGCGGTTGTAGGAGCGATCTTTGCGATATTCGCAGGGCCGCTGGTGCTTTCTCTGGGCATTGAGAACGCATTACGGATAAAAATAGCCGTTACTCTTCTTGGGGTAGCTCTTCCATTGTGCATGATCTCCATAACCTACAGGCTGTTTGCCACCAGGCTTTCAGTGCTTTACCTCAATGTCACAGGCTTTGTCGTGGCGGTTGCGACGATGGTGCTCTTCGATTTGTATTACCCTGAAAATTTTATGCATCCGTTTGCGGGCACGCTTTACTTCCTTTACACCTTATCTGCTTTTATGCTCTTTACTGCTGTGATTCTATCTCTGCCAAGGATCCATAAAGGATCTGAAGAGCCAGAGGCGCCTGAAGAGCCAGAGGCAGCGAAACCGGAAGAAAAAGAGCCAGAAGAAGAAATGAGCGAAGAAGATCTATTCAAGTTTATAGATGATTAAATGGATAAAAATATATACAAAAAACCTCTTTCTTCCACATGAAACGCTTAGCTATTGTTCTTTCGCTGCTCCTCTTCGCGCTGATACCCATAAGCGCTTACGCCCAGCAGCAACCCGTGATCCTGCCAGAACCTGTGCCCATAGAGGAAACCCCGGAAACACAACCACAACAGGAACAGCCACAGCAGGAACCGCAGGGAGAGCCACAACAGGAACCACAGGAATACGTGGGTGTTCTGGATATCTGGGAGAACGCTTTCAACACAATGCTGCAGAGTGGATCAGTGGTTAGCTGGATATCAACATGCTTTTCAGCTTCGCTTAATACAATTCCATACATCCCCCAGATGATTGAGAGAGCGCTAAGAGTCATACCGCTCTCATGCGTCTTTTTGATAAGGGTAGCAAGGGCTTTACCTTCTATCTTGGAAGGCTTCTGGACTCTTCTTTCATCCTTGCCTTATTACATAAGAACGCTCATAGATCTGATACAACAGATGCTAGACCTTGCGGCAATGTGCATCCGTATCCTGCCACAGATGATGGGGAGCTCAGCGCAACAACCACAGCAACCACAACAATCACAACAATCCTCGCTGCTAGATCTGTTAAGGATTGTGGGCACACTGATGGGATGAAAAAGCTCATTGTTTTTTTGCTGGTTATTCCAATAGCATTTGCTCAGTTACCAGCAGAAGCCCAGATCTCCGTAATACCGCAGAATTTTCCTCTTGAAGCGGTAGCGAATGCTGTTGTTGAGGATCCTTCGCTCATTGAGCTGTTTCTGCCCC
>WOYO01000075.1:0-2314 GCA_011620765.1 Thermoplasmata archaeon | reverse complement strand
GCGGTAGCGAATGCTGTTGTTGAGGATCCTTCGCTCATTGAGCTGTTTCTGCCCCAGATCATTGATGCGCTCGTGGAGAGCCCTGAAGAGATAGTGCCTCTCGGCATCTCCTTGCTCTCAGATCCCGCTTTTATGGAGAGGCTTATCGATGTGCTGCCGTCGCTATCGCAATTCATACCTTACATCTTTACAAGACTGCCTGAGATCCTCATAAATCTACCATACATCATGGAGGCTTTTTTTCCAAACGCGGATGCTCTCATAAATTCTTTAGTGATAACCATAAATGAAAATCCTGCTGGCTTGTCAAAAGCTCTGAGCTCCCTTATGCCAGCGGCTCTGGAAAGCATAGACGTTATTGTTGGGGCTCTTGCTTTTTCTCTCCCGATTATTCTGTCATACACGCCACAGATCGTTGAGATCATTGTAGATCTCAGTCCTGTTCTGCCAGCGGTTGTTTCGCAGATAGATCTTGAGGGTCTGTCTGCTCTTCTTCTTTCATACCTTCCCCAGATATCGGATACGCTCATTTCTCTATTCAACGGGCTCTCTGATGAGCAGATAGTTCAGATATCCGATGCTGCGATCTACCTTGTGCGGGCTTTGCCCAGAGCCCTGCCAGAGCTTATATCTGCTGCGTTTATGCTACTCTTTTCTCCGAGCTCCATATTCACCGTGCTCTTCGGGATTATCACTTCTACGTCCATAGAGGACTTACCAGCTATTCTCTCATCTCTGTATAGATTGTCTGTGGCCATTCTGAGAACAGCCTTTGTTTTTCTCTCAAGAGAGAACCTTGAAGTTATATGCAGGACCTCTCTTTCGGTCGCAGGTTCTATGGATGTCAGCAGCATTATCTCCGCTTTCAGAGAGAGACACGTTGAGATAAACGGCGCTCTGGTGCCAGAGTGGGTTGTGGCTTAGCTCTGGTCTAAGGCCAGTCTATCCACGGTGTTCTGCTACCGAGCTTTAATATGTACGGTGCTCTCCTCTTGTGCCTGCTGCACTCTACCATCTCCCTCACTCTTTTAATCCGGTCTACAGGCATATTCAAAGCCCCTGCTATCCCATCATCGTTGACCTGCAGCTCAAGCCCTTTAAGGATGAGGTCTAAGGTTTCGTAATCCATGCCCAGCTCTCCTTCATCCGTCTGCCCCGGGTAAAGCTCGGCGCTCGGCACCTTTTTTATTATATTTTCCGGTATCCCCAGCTCTCTCGCTAGAAAGCGGACCTCTGTCTTGTACATGTCCCCTATAGGAAGGATATCCGAAGCCCCATCACCGAACTTTGTGAAATAGCCCATCATTATTTCGCTCTTGTTGCTTGTTCCCACAACAAAGCAATTCTCTTCATTTGCCCTCCTGTATAGAAGGCACATCCTCACTCTTGCCTTTGCGTTTGCCTCAGAGGCTCTGGTTTTAAATGGGCCCAGAGCTTTTACGGCATCATCTATATCCACAAGCTCATGCTCTACCCCCAGCTTATCAGCCATCTCAACAGCGTCTTTTATGCTCTGCTCAGAGGTAACGCTATCAGGCATTATGAGCGCCCTTGTTCTTCCAGCTTCGGAGCAGAGAGCTGCAACAACGCTTGAGTCCAAACCCCCGCTCATGCCCAGTATGAAAGGTCTATCAAAGCTTCTCAGAAAATGGATTATAACCTCCTTTTGCTCTCTGGCTCTGTTCTCTATTTTTAAAATCATAAAAATAATAACCAGGAGGCTTATTAAGGTTATGCGTCTTGAGCTTGTGCAGGGGTATGAGAGGCTATTTGATAAGGAGAGAAATGCAGATTTTATAAAGAAGAGGTTGGAGGAGAGCGAGGCAGATCTCATAATCTTTCCAGAGCTCTTCCTCACTGGCTATGTGATAAATGAGAGAGCCTTTGAGCTCGCAGAGAGAAAGAGCTCTCCGCTAATGCGCAGGATAGCAGAGATCGCTGAGAAGAATAAGAAAGCTGTGATCTTTGGGGCTGTGGAGGAGGATGAAGAAGTTAAAGGTCTATACTACAATTCAGCCTTTGTGATAGACGAGAATGGAGCTATTGACACCTATAGAAAGATCTCTCTCCCGAATTTTGGCCCATTCAACGAAAAAAGGTTTTTTTGCGAGGGCAGTGAGAGAAAAACGTTTGCACTCAAAGGCGCTAGAGTCTGCGTGCTCATATGCTATGATCTCTTCTTTCCACAGCTCTGCTCTCCCTGTGATCTTCTGGTCTACATATCCGCATCTCCCTACACGAGCAGGAGCTCTTTTGAGAAGCTTTTCCCGGCAAGAGCTTTAGAAAGAACATCATACCTCGCTTACGTTAACCT
>WOYO01000008.1 GCA_011620765.1 Thermoplasmata archaeon | reverse complement strand
GGTAAGATAGAGATCATGCCGAAGTGTGATATTAATAGCTATGATGATTTTGCTGTCTGGTATACCCCCGGGGTAGCTGAAGCCTGCAGGGCTATAACAGAGAATAGAGCTGAAGCCTTTGAGCTGACAAACAGGTGGAATTCAGTAGCTATAGTTACAGATGGCACAAGGGTCCTTGGTTTAGGTAACATAGGGGCGGAGGCTGCTTTACCTGTGATGGAGGGGAAAGCACTGCTTTTCAAATGCCTTGGGGGCGTTGATGCTGTGCCGCTCTGTCTGAATGGCAGAGTTGAGGAAGTTGTAAGAGCGATTGCACCAACCTTTGGGGGTATAAACCTTGAGGATATAGAGAGCCCGAGGTGCTTTTCGCTTCTTGAAAAGCTCAGAAGCACTCTTGATATACCTGTATGGCATGACGATCAGCAGGGCACAGCCACAGCTGTTGTTGCCGGTTTAGTTAATGCCTTAAAGGTCGTAGGCAAGAGAGCAGGGGATATCAGAATAGTCGTCGTGGGAGCGGGAGCTGCGGGAGTGGCTATAGAGCGACTTCTGCCGGAGATGGGAGTGGATGAAGGGAAGATCATAGTAACGGACGTGAAAGGTATACTTAATGAGGAGAGAGAGGACCTTGAGAGCAATCCATACGCTCGGGCGATCTGTGAGAGAACGAACAGGGAAAGCATGTCTGGTGGCATAGCTCAGGCTATGAAAGGCGCTGATGTTGTCATAGCCGCCTCAGCTCCCGGAGCTTTTCGAAAGGAGCACATAGAGATGATGAACGACAATGCGATAGTTTTTGCAATGGCAAACCCTGTGCCGGAGATAATGCCAGCAGAGGCAATGAATGCGGGAGCTATGATTGTTGCTACCGGGCGTTCTGACCTTGAAAACCAGATAAACAACTCTCTCGTTTTTCCAGCAGTTTTCAGGGGTGTTCTGGATGTTAGAGCAAAGAAAATCACAGATGATATGTGCATCGCAGCAGCAAACGCTTTAGCAGAGAGTGTTGGCGAAAGGTTAAGTGAACATTATATAATTCCAAGGATGGATGAGACCGAGCCTTTTGTTAGAGAGGCGACCGCTGTAGGTATGGAAGCTATAAGGGAAGGCATAGCAGGCCTTAGCTATAAATATGAAGAGCTGTACGCTATTTGTAAAGAACGTATAGAAAATGCCAGAGAGAGGTGCATGGGTAAAAGATAGATCCAACATCAAAATATAAATATGAAAAACGATAGATAGTGATCTATGAAAAGAGGGGTATTGCTTATAGTAGCTCTGCTGATGGCGGGTTGTGTAGAAACGTTTCAAGTGCCAGATGAAGAAAGCATAAAAGCTGCTGTTAATGCGATGAGCGCTGAAGCGCTTGCAGAAAATGTAAAGGCTTTATCTAGCGACGAAATGGAAGGAAGAGCACCCGGTAGCAGAGGGGAGGAGATGGCTACAGAGTACATAGTGGAAAGATTTGAATCCCTCGGGCTTTTACCCGCCAACAATGGAAGTTATTTTCAAGAAGTGCCTATGGTGGGCATTAAACCTGAACCAGGCGATCTGGTGATACACGGAAAGTCAGATCTTACACTGAAATACAAAGATGATTTTGTAGCATGGAATGAGGAAGAAAAGGAGCACGTAAATGTGACTGCGCCCTTGGTTTTCCTCGGCTATGGTGTTGATGCACCAGAATATGATTGGAACGATTTCAAGGATGATGTGGAAGGGAAGATAATCGTTGTTCTTGTAAACGATCCCCCTGGTGAGAGGTTTAAGGGAGAAGAGATGACATACTATGGAAGGTGGACCTACAAGTTTGAGGAGGCTGAGAGGAAGGGGGCTGCAGGCTGTTTGATAATACATGAAACAGAGCCAGCAAGCTATGGATGGAATGTCGTTGTAAGCTCCAACACAGGTGAGCTATTCTCCTTAGCAGGAAGCCCATCAAAGCTCAAGCTCCAGGGGTGGATAACAGAGGATGCGGGGGACAAACTGCTGAGAAACGCAGGCTTAACATATGAAGAGGCAAAAGAGCTCGCTTTGAGGGAAGATTTCGAGCCTGTAGAGCTAAATGCAAACGCAAGCCTTACCATAGACACAGAGCTCATCTATACAGATTCAAAAAACGTCGTAGGACTTCTTGAGGGTGCAGAGAAGAAGGACGAATACATAATATACATGGGGCACTGGGATCACTTTGGGATAGACGAGAGCCTGAAGGGAGATCAGATATACAATGGGGCGCTAGATAATGCGATAGGGATCGCAGGCATCATAGAGATAGCAAAGGCCTTTAAAGCTATGGAGCCGCAAACGCAGAGAAGCATCCTTTTCCTTGCCACCACAGGAGAGGAGCAGGGTCTTCTTGGTTCAGAGTACTACGCGCAGCATCCTCTATTCCCTCTGAACAGGACGCTGGCTGTCATAAATATAGATGGTGCAAATATATGGGGTAAAACAAAGGATGTTGTGATGATGGGCTATGACCAGAGCGATGACATAAAAGCTCTTGTTGAAACGGAGGTTGAAAAGCAGGGCAGATATCTGACACCAGATCCTAACCCGGGTGCTGGTTCTTTCTATCGCTCTGATCACTTCAGCCTGGCAAAGGTCGGGGTGCCCAGCGTTTATGTAGAGAGCGGTATAGATTATGAGACAGGAGGCAAGGAGTATGGGGAGAGGTTGAAAAGAGAGTGGAATGAAAAGTACTACCATACGGTAGAGGATGAGTATAGCGAAGACTGGGAATTCTCTGGAGTGATGCAGGATCTTGAGCTTCTCTTCCGCATAGGCGTTGATCTCTCATTTGCAGAAGAGCATCCTCAATGGAATGAGAGCAGTGAGTTCTATGCTGTAAGAGAGCAATCTTTGTAGAGCTCTAGTCTTCAGGGCATCTGCGCTCCGGCTTTGCCTGTAGCAGCTCACATTGTGAGCGCGGCCCTCTCTTTTTTCTTTTTTCTCCTTTTCTTTTTTCATGAAATCCTATACCTATGATCTCCAATGCTTTTTTTCACAACCTTGGACTTTTCTTTCCTGGCTGGCGCCTATTTTAGATCACTTTTCCTTTACATTTTACTGAGTGTGCTTGAGCAGATTAATAAAATAGCAAATGGATTCAGGATATGAACGAGCGCATTGCGCCAGAGATCCATTACGCCTCGCAGAAAAGGAAGATAGATCTAAGCGTAAAGACAGATGATGGGGTCTATAAGCCAGCTGAGGACACTTTTCTTCTTCTGGACGTTCTGGAGGAAATAGATGAGCTTCCAGAAAAAGTCCTTGAACTCGGCACAGGAACCGGGATAATAGCGATATACTGCGCAAAACGCGGCTCTGAAGTTATAGCAACAGACATAAACGAAAAAGCTTTGGCGCTAGCTGAAGAAAACGCCCGACTCAACGGAGTGGATAAAAAAATAAAGTTTGTAGAAAGCAATCTTTTTGAGAATGTAAAAGGAAGGTTTGAAACAATAGTATTCAACCCTCCATATCTGCCTGAAGAGGAACCACGAGACATAGCTCTGGATGGCGGAGAAAAGGGTTATGAGCTATCAAAACTCTTTCTAAAGGACCTTGGAAAACATCTAAAGCAAGGAGGTAGATGTTATCTCCTCCTCTCCTCATTAGATCTCCCGGAGAAGCTTCTCAAGCCTTACAGGCATAAAATACTTGCGGAAAAGAGCTTCTTTTTTGAGAAGCTTTATGTCTTTGAGATCCTGTAGAAGCCACTTTTCGTAGAAATTTTTAGACAGTTTTTCCTTCACTTCCTGATGTTCGGTCTTACATCAGGATTTCCTGCAGGTCCTTCAACCTCAACCTCTACCCAGAGACCTTTTAGGTCTATTCCCATGGACTTTGCTACTATGCAGGCAACAATGGTCTCGCATGATCCAACGGCACAACGTAGCCTCTACAGGGCTCATTCCTCTGTTTGTTCCACCAAGATCTTATGGCTCATCAAGGACTATCTTGGATCCTCTTACCTGTTCTCTACGTCCTTCTGAATTTTTATCAGCTCATCCAGCAACTTAAGACCGGAGCCTGTTAAAGGTATCAATGTTTTTCCTTCAGGCTTTGCCTTTTTAAAGGCAGCATATGCTGTTGCGCTTGTTGGCTCCACTATAAAGCCCATATCCCTCAGATCAATGAGCGCTTCAGCTATCTCTCTATCATTTACCACTATACACTCGCCGTTGCTATCCTCAATAGCTCTGGATATCTCTCTCTTTCTCGGAGGATCCTTTATCGCTATGCCATCAGCCAGCTTTGACTCTTCCATGTTGCTATCTTCACACAGAGAAGCATAGCCACCTGCTTGCACCGCAATAAGCTTTGGCATTTTCTCGAGCTCTCCCAGCTCAATAAGCTCTCTGAAACCCTTATAGAGGCCTAAAAAGAGAGTCCCGCTGCCCACGGGCGCAATAGCGCAATCTATTGCACAATCCATTTTCTTTGTTTGCTCAAATGCCTCAAACGCTACTGTCTTTGTCCCCTCTATGAAATAAGGGTTCCACCAGTGACCAACGTAAAACTTATGTTTCATGGCCTCCCTATTGACTTCCTCTCTCTTGCCATCAATTTCATGCACATTTGCTCCGAGAAATCTTAAAAGGTTTTTTTTACCCTGTGGCGCGGTTGCAGGCACAAAGATCTCCGCTTTCAGCCCCAGCATCTTTGCGAAGAGGGAAAAGGCTATGGCAGAATTGCCCGAAGAATCGACAGCTATCTCTTCCGCCCCCAGCTCTTTCGCCTTCTCGGTTGCTATGCATGCGCCCCTGTCCTTAAATGATCCCCCAGCACTGAGGTACTCCATCTTAAAAATAGCATTCGATCTCTGCGCTACAGGAGTCCAGCCTGTGTGTATCAGAGGCAGGCTCTTCACAGGCAGGAGAGCAAGGTATCTGGCTATGCTCTCTTTGTTATCGTCCTTCCATCTGCCTTCAATGCTGTATTTAACGGTCAGCGGGGCACCACATCCGCACCTCATGTCTCCTTCCTCTGCCCTCCTGTTGCATCTGGTGCATAAAATTTCATAGCGCATATGATGGATGCGCACTTTTTATTGATATTTCTATCGTTTTGAAAGGTGCGGATATAAAAGAGGAATGAGAATAGAGATGTAACAAAAAGCAAATATTCCTGAAGGGCTTTTAATTCATGGATCAAAAGCACATAATAAATGCAGACAGTGCCAGAGGGAGCATAAAACTGTTGATGACTCCTGGGCCTACCGAGGTCTCTCCCAGAGTTTTGAAAGCTCTATCTAGCCCGCTGGTGCATCATTACTATAGCGGATTTATCGAGCTTTTTGATGATACCATAAATAAGCTTAAGAGGGTTTATCAGACGAAGAATGATGTCGTTATTCTTCAGGGAGAGGGCGTTCTTGCCCTGGAAGCCAGTGTGCGCAGCATTCTCTCTAAAGGGGATAGGCTTCTCCTTCTGAACTCAGGGCCATTCGGGAAGAGCTTTGGCGACTATGCTAAGGGTGCGGAGATTGACGAGATTGCATGCCCGCAGAATGAAGCTATAGACGTAGAGGAGGTGAAGAGAAAGCTGGATGAAAGAGAGTACAGGGCGTTAACGGTCGTTCATTGCGAGACACCAGCTGGAACAATGAATGATGTGAAGAGCATCTGCAATGAAGCTAAGAAACGCGGAGTAATAACAATAGTTGACGCAGTTTCATCTCTTGGGGGTGTTGATATAAAACCACAGAGCTCTGGTATAGATCTGTGCATAACAGCATCTCAGAAATGTCTCTCCTGTCCCCCATCGCTCTCAATGATCTCTGTGAGCGATGACGCCTGGGAAGCTATGGAAAGAGTAGGATTAAGGGGCTCTTATCTGAGCATCCTTGACTGGAGGGACGCATGGGACAAAAAGAGCTTTCCCTACACCCCATTTATCTCAGAGATCTATGCACTGAACGAGTCTCTGAACGCAATCCTGGAGGAAGGGCTTCAGAATGTTTTCAGGAGACATAAGAGAGTTGCTGACTGTATAAGGAAAGGAATAAAGAACCTTGGTTTAGAGCTCTGGCCAGAGAGTGAGAGCATAGCTTCTGACACAGTTACAGCCATAAAATCTCCACCAAAGGACGTTGTAAAGAAGATGGAGAATTACGGAATTCTCATAGCTGGGAGCGTGGGCGAGCTGAAAGGTAAGGTTATACGCATAGGGCACATGGGCTATAGCGCGCAGCTTGCAAACTGTTTTGCCACCATGGAGGCGCTGAAGAGATCGCTGGAATAATTTTATATTTATACAACTCATAACCCATACATGCCTTTATACCTGTGGAGCATCGTGCTCCTTCTTTCTTTGATGTTTGCGTATATCGGAACGAGGTTAGGAAAACGGAATAGATTCGGTAGAGCGCTATGGTCTCTGATGCCCCTGATCATGGCTCTTCCTTTTACTTCATTAGCAGGTATCCTGCTGGACCTCTTTTTTGGAGATCCCAATATCATAATATTTGCTGCTCTCATATTCCTGATATTCTCTCTCATGTTTGAGACCCGAATGGAGGGTGGGAAGAGCTTTAAAGTGCTGTTGCCTTTCTTTATCAGCTGTATAATTGTGGGTGCTTTCATGGAGATCTCAGGCATCCAGAAAGGATACTGGGACTATCCCGGTTTTGGCTCTCTTGCTGGTGTTATTCTGTTTGGCTATGTGCTCTTCTTTTATTTTGCCATAAAACTTGGCAGCGCTATAAGAATGCTGGTGGGAAAATGGTAGATCTGCTGCTTTCTCTCTATGCCCTTATCTTAATTTTATCCTTTCTTGCAGCAAAAAGAGAGAGAGCATTCTTGCCTCTTTTTATAGGATCTCTGTGCGGTCTGCTGAGAGCTGTTCTTGGATATGTTTTTCCTGCTGCAGGCTGGTTTTTTTCTTTGACAGGAATCAATGCTCTGGTTGTTACGGGGATAGTTACGATAGTGCTTGAATGGATTATGCTCAAGGATAAAAACAGAGTGCTCTTTTATCCGGCATATTACTTAGGGATATCTTTCACGGCGCTCATTGCTGAGAGCTATAGCCTGCTCTCTGGCTTCTGGAGTAATGCTGAACAAGGTCTTTTCGGTCTACCATGGAGGGCGATCTTCATCTACTATTTTTTCACATTCTTTGCTATCTTTAAATTGGGTGAGATCATATATTTTTTCGCTTTCAAAAAGCTTTTTAATGAGTTCTACATTATCGATTCATGAAGGGCGTAATTCTCTTAGCGCTTCTCTTTTTTATCAGCATTTTTGCTGGATGCGTTGAGGAGGGAGAGAATGAAACATACACGGCGGTTATGAAGAGCTTCGAAGCACCTGACACTAGGTTCATAACAAATCCAAAAAAATCGCTGACCTATGATTATGGTAATGAGCACATCATAGCCCGGAGTGACGCTCTCTTCGGTATAGAAAAGCTCTGGATAGCTAACGTGAGCGATCCCCTTTTAGAAATGACACGAACCGAAATTAGCTCTTATGATAGATATATGCTGCCTTCAGCCGCATTCTCGAGACCAAACATATTTGCCCTTTATTATTCTAACCCCAGAGCGATAGCTGTGACGTGCTGCAGCAATGAGAGCGGGCTTGTTCAGAGCATCATACCTCAGAAAAGAGAGCGGATAGACTTTACCATACACGTATATAAAAACGGAAGCATTTCAGAGCAGAATAATAGCTTGAGAATAGGAAGTCTGTGCATAACCTCCAGCGTTCCATGGAAAAACTACACCTCTCTTACGGATGGTGTTGACATCAACTTTGAGAGTGATAAACCGGTATTTCTTGAGTTTTCAGATAGCGTTTCAGAGCCCTACGAATCTTTTAAAAAGTCCTTTGAGAGAGCTGACTGGATAGATAGCAGGTTCAGCGCAGAGAACAGCCTCTACGAGAGCATGTTTTCTAGCGCTTTGGATTGTGCCCTTTCTTCATACAAGGTCTCAAATGGTACAAAAGGGCTATTCGCAGGAACAAAGTACAGGGAGCCTGCAAGGACATACTTCAGGGATTCCTACTGGACCTCTCAGATCCTGCTTCCATTTGCTCCGCAGATAGTAAGGGATCAGTTATTGACTCTGTCTAAGGGGGTGCATGACGATGGACAATGTGCGAGCGGTGTTTTCTTTGATGGCTCTGACTGGTGGAGCGACCACTATGATTCTCCCTCTTACTTTGTCATGCTTCTTTATGATTACATAGCATGGACAGGTGACTTGGGAATACTTGAGGAAAATGCGGGAAACATGAGCATATGGGCTAAAGCTCTGAAATGCCTGGAGTATCTAGAAAACACAGACAGCAATGAGAACCACCTGCCGGAGAAACCATGGCGCTGTGAGAGAGACTGGGCTGATCAGGTTTATAGAGATCCTGAGGTAGCTTATGACTCTATCCTGTATTACAGGGCTCTCGTGTGCGCTTCAGAGATAGCAAGAGAGAGGAATGAGGGCCTGTATGGGGAGTTAGCCACAGAAGCGGAAAGGGTAAAAAAGGCTATAAACGATAAATTCTGGAGTGATGAGCTGGGTTATTACATCGATTACGTGAGAGATGTGCCATATCATGTAGAGGATCACCTGAATGAGGATACATTTATCGCAATTCTTTACGGTGTTGCCAATGAGAGCCAGCGCAACAGATATTTTGAGAGAGCAACACAGATGCTAAACACAAAGAACAACAGAGCCCAGCCATATGGTGACTGGGGTGTTATGTGCTGTTATCCTCTATATTCTACCTACCCTCTGGGTGTTAATGGAAGAGGGGGCGATACCTTCGATACCAGCGCGCTGCCATTTCACTATCACAACGGCTCTGACTGGCCATATCTAGATGGGATAAATGGTTTTGCAAGGATGTGGTTTGGAGATAAGGATTGGGAGTACCCTCTCACACGGTGGTGGGAGTATTCCTTGAGCGAGCAATGGCTCACACCAGTAGAATGGTACACGCCAGAGCCCGCATCGGGCGCAAGAACCTGGGGCTTTAAACAGGGATGGAGCTCCATGCCGGGGGCTGCTTTGCTTCTTGGTGGCTTTGGCTTCTGGCCTGCGGTGAATGGAACTGCTGGCATAGCTGTCCCTCCCTTTGGTAACAGCAGCTTCCATTTCGAATATAGAGGCATGGGGTGCGATCTCAATTGCAGTGAAGGTGTTACTGTTCTCTATGTAAATGGAGAAAAAGCTGCATATACCGACAATTCAGCTAAAGCCAGTATAGATTTCAGGGGTGGGGAAATTTTTGATGCGAGAAATGAGTGAAGCGCGATGCATCCATAACGCAATGAACAGAGTAACAGGCATCTGAAAAAAGAAAGATTGATAAACAAATTAGTTAATATGGTATTAAAGATGGCTGAAGAAGAGCTTGAAAAAAAATTGAGAGAGCTTCGTGAAAAGGTCCAGAGCATAGAAGAAGGGGGAGCTGAAAAAGAAACTGAAGAAGAGATAGAGACTTTGAAGCCTGAAGAAGAGATAGAGACTTTGAAGCC
>WOYO01000029.1:7742-10175 GCA_011620765.1 Thermoplasmata archaeon | reverse complement strand
TTTTAAAATTTTATTAGGGTCTTTCACTTTCAACCCGACGTTAGTCGGGTTTCTTTGAACTTGCTCAAGCAAGTTCCAAACCAGTCGAGAACTTTTATGGTTTAGTTTATTAAGTTCTCGGCTATAAAACCACATTATCCATATCCAAAAGCTCAGGTGTAACTGCAGGCTCATTCTCATACGCATCCAAACCTGCACCTGCGATCCATCCTTCTTTCAGAGCCGTTACCATAGCTTTTTCATCCACGAGCGGTATTTATCAGGGTGCAATTTTTCTTCGTCCTCTTAAACTCTTCCTCACCAACCATGTGCCCTGTCCTCTGCCAATGGAGCATGTATGGAAATAAAGTCAGAAACTGAAACAAGCTTACATATTCTGCGCCCATCTCTTTTTTCTTTTCCTCTTCTTTATAAAGCCTGTTGCAGTAACAGCATGCATGTCAAAGCCCTTTGCACTTTTTGCCTTGGTTTATGTAAGACCGTAACTTCTACTAACAGATCCTTCTAAATATAACCCATAAACCATTAATATCAACAGAGCTCTTTCATTCATGGACATAGTGGTTCTTGTGAAGGTTGTGCCAAACATAGAGAGGGTGAGGTTTGACATGGAGAAAGGCACGGTAGATAGAAGCTCGGCTGAGAGCGAGATAAATCCTTTCGATTTAAACGCGTTAGAGGCAGCTCTTCAAATAAAAGAAAAGTTTGGAGGAAAAATAACTGCTTTGTCCATGGGGCCCCAGAGCGCAGAGGGAGTATACAGAGATGTTTTTGCAAGGGGAGCTGAGAGAGCAGTTTTGCTCAGCGATAGAAGGTTTGCCGGTGCAGATACATTAGCAACATCCTGCACTTTATCAGAAGCTATCAGAAAATTAGAACACTTTGATCTTGTGCTGTGCGGAGAGAAAACAACTGATGGGGATACAGGTCAGGTTGGCAATGAAGTTGCGGAATTCCTTGGCATTCCAAGCCTTTACTATGTTTCTATGCTCGGTATAGATAATGGTAACATCTATGCCACCGTAGAGTTGGATGGAGAAAAACTTGTCTATAAAGTGGATACGCCGGCATTGCTTTCCGTAACAAAGGACGCTAATGTGCCCAGGCTGCCCACGCTCAGGGAAAAGCTAGAAGCCAGGAAGAAAAGCGTCGAGATATGGGATGCAGAGAAGCTTGGGGGTAATACAGAGAGATTTGGTGCAAAGGGAAGCCCCACAAGGGTTGCAAAAACAGTGGTGCCTAAAGAAGAAGGAAGAAAGGGCAGTATATACAGGGATGTTAAAGAGGGCATAGATGCTCTTTTGAGCGTACTTGAGGCGTAGCATGAGCGTTTTAGTTTTCGCAGAGATGAAGGGGAAGGAAATACACCCTGTAGCATTTGAGCTTCTTGGCAAAGGGGAAGAGATATCTAAAGAGCTCTCAATAAAACTTGAGGCTGTGGTGTTTGGAGGTGATGAAAGCACTGCGCAGGAGCTCATAGACTATGGTGCTGAGAATGTCTACCTTTATGAGGGCGAACAGGAGTCGTGCAAAGAATGCTTATCCTCATTAGCTACAGAGATAAAACCAGAGATCATGCTCTTTGGCGCCACAAAGTTTGGGAGAGCTTTAGCCCCGAGGATTGCTGCATCGCTCAACGCAGGGCTTACCGCAGACTGCATAGATCTTAGAGTTGAGGAAAAAGAGTTCATACAGATAAGACCCGCCTTTACAGGCAATATTTTGGCACACATAAAGACAAGGAGTACACCGAAGCTCACCACGGTGCGCTACAGGGTTATGAAGCCTGCGGAGAAGAGGAAGAGGGAAGGCAGGATAATAAAGAAGGAGTCAAGCGTTGACATAAAAAAATCTTTTCCTCTGGTTAAGAGAGAAAAAATAGAGAGCATAGACATACAGAATGCAGATATCATAGTTAGTGGAGGAAGAGGGCTGAATAGCAAAGAGGACTTCAAGATGCTTGAGAAGCTTGCCTCTCTATTAGGCGGTGTTGTTGGCTCTTCTAGACCATTGGTGGATGATGGCTGGATAAGCAAGGATCACCAGGTGGGTTTCAGCGGAAACACGGTTAAACCCAGGCTATACATAGCTATAGGGATCTCCGGTAGCTCGCAGCATCTCGCAGGAATGAGAAACTCTGAAATGATAATAGCAGTAAACAGCGATCCAAGTGCTCCCATATTCCGCTATGCAGACTATGGAATTGTAGGGGATCTCTATGAAGTTGTGCCAAAGTTGATAGAGGGGCTTGAGCAGAAAGTGTCTTAGAGTATGTACTATATAATAATTATATAAATGTCATAACGATACTATAGTTATAATATAACTTATGAGCATTATTAGTCTTTTTCTGGATCTAAGTTGCTCTAAATTATTTGCGAGATTACACTGAAGAGGGCATAGAAAACAAGGCCCGAGATATAGGTATAAGCC
>WOYO01000029.1:0-7642 GCA_011620765.1 Thermoplasmata archaeon | reverse complement strand
AACCATCATGCAGATGCAGGATCGCTCAAAGAGATCAATAATTGAATGCCTCTGATCAGAAGATATACGTTTATTCATTACTCTGTAAATATAATATCTTTCTTTGCTTTATTACATCATGTTTATCGTGTACTATAATTTTCATACATTCTATCCGGTGTAGATTTTGCTTAAGAATCCCCACAAAGAAAATGTTTTACAATACAGCTACAGATTCTCTTGTGTCGTAAACGCCTACATCTCCAAAGCGCTTGAGAACACTTCTTGAGCCATGGTGTCTGTCAAGGGCTATCTTCACATTATTTAACATTCAGGATCTCTAACTTTTTTATTGCTATACCAGGATAGATAGCAAACTATACAGAGATCCTTACACACTCGTATGAGGAAAAAGTGTTTTGGTACGGACTCTAAGTTTGATGCAAAAAGGTGCTTGGGCCTATGAGATCATAATTAGAGATCTATGAATTTTGTCCCAAAGCCTGCTGGATGAATATATTTTTATACTGGAAAAGTTTTGTAAGATCTCTCTGTAAATTACGCCTGTGACTTTTGTCTGCTTTTCGGAAGCGTTTGACAAAATTTATTGTACGCTTTCACATTAACTGCTATTCTATTTTTCCTGGGAAATTTTGTTTCATTAGAAGCATACTAAAATAATCATCATTACGTTACACATTTTATATGTAAATGTGAAGCCGTTACAGAAATGGATTTTTAGAAAATTACTGTTTTTCATAGAGTCTTGGCTTTTCATTTGAAAAGTTGGGAAAACTGAAAAACACACGCGTGAAAGGAGTTGTGTACGCAGTTACCTTAATTTTTAGCGATCTGCTGCAGAATCCCGTTTTTTCTGTTTCTCTGCAGGGCTATTTTTCTAACGTAGAGGGTAGGGGTTTTGTATGAAAAATGGTCCAAAACGAAAATACAGGCGTAAATCTGGTAATGTATAGAGAGGATATGACCGCAAAACGCTCTGGCTTTAACTATGGCAACTTTTTTTATCTCATTCATTTGCTGCATTATCTTTTATGTAATATGTATAGATTATTATGTAAATAGTATATCATTACAATATTTATTTGGTATTATCTAAATCGTTCGGATAATTTTTTTAAGCAGCTAACTCTATTGTTTTTATGGCCATAGCACTCTTTGTTACCGGTGGGACTTTTGATAAGGATTATGATGAGATAACAGGAAAGCTGATCTTCAGGGAGACCCACGTAAGTGAAATGTTGCGCATAGGAAGATGCAGGGAACCTGTGAGAATAAAGACATTGATGCTTGTTGATAGCCTGAATATGACAGAAGAGCAGCGCAGGTTTATAGTAGAAGAATGCAGGAACTGCGAGGAAGAAAGGATAGTTATAACGCACGGAACGGATACGATGGCTGAAACCGCAAAGCATCTGGGGCAAAGCATAGATGACAAAACAATTGTGCTTACAGGAGCCATGCGCCCGTATGTGTTCGGCAGCTCCGATGGACTCTTCAACTTAGGCTGCGCCATAGCATTCGCACAGAGTCTATCTCACGGGGTCTACATAACAATGAATGGAAGGTGCTTTTTCTGGGATAATGTACGCAAGGTTAGAGAAAAGGGCGAATTTGAAACAATCCGATAAATAGTTTATGTTATGAATATAGTAACGTAATATTATTTACTAAATAAAGCAATATGGAGTATGGAAAGAGCCTGGAGTTACTTTATGCCTATTGCACTGCTATGTCTATTGCTCAGAGTATAGAAATGTGAAAGATACAAGTGCAAAACCTGCCAGTAAGATGACCTGATCGATAAGCAGTGGAATTTTTAAATATGGTACAAGTATAAATTCCCCCAGCACCATGAGCAGAAATCCTGCTGAGAGCAAAGAGCCTTTTTTTATCTCTTTTCTGTTTCCGGTTCTATGCATTGCTAGAGCGTAGAAAAAAAGGAGCACTGGCAGAGATAGAGCCATTATAACAAGAGGTATGAGAATTAGCCTTAGCTCCGGTCCTAGAAAGTAGACATAACTTCCATTTTGAAGTGACCTCTCTAATGGGAAAAGCACAAAACCAGAAACGCCAATCAAAGTGATTATTGTGCTTAACGCTATCATCTCTCTTTTTCTTTTGCCTATGGTCTGAGCTACAAAGACAAAACCAAAATATGCAGGAAGATAGTTAGAAATGTATGCAGGGAGCACAAAGGCTAGTTGCTCAACAGTCTGCATATCATCTATAGCCCATAAAAAATTTCCGATACCATAAACAAACACACAGAATGCAAGAGCAAGGGCTGGAGCATTCCCATATTTTTTATATCTCTGAAACAGCACCGCGCAGGTAACAAAACCAAAAGATCCGGCAAGCAGGTCCATTACTATTACAGGATCCACAAACTAAGAAAATCTGGAGAGTATATATTTCTTTTTAATATTGGGTACTGGATCACCAATATGACCTGAAAAAGGAGATCTTTCCAGCAGTTGAGGATGAAATAGGTGCTAGCTATGACCAACGGATCGTTATAATGGCTGGACAGACAAACCAGAGATTTATCAACAAAAATAACTACCCATGCAGCTCCGTATATAGGAATACAGAGAATATAAATGCAAATCCAACAAACAGCAATATCTGATCTTCGAGTAAAGGGGCTCTAAAATAAGGCACAAGTATGAATTCTCCCAGCACCATCAGCAAAAATCCAAAGGAAAGAAGGAATCCTTTTCTTGCTTCTCTCCTATTCTTTGCTCTGCGCATTGTTAATCCGTATAGTAGAAGGAATATTGGCAAGGAAAGCGCCATAAGCACAATTGGCAGGAGAACGAGTTGCAGTTCAGAGCCAAGGTAATATACAAAGGTATTCCCAATCAGCTCATACTCTAACGGATAAATGGCAAAACCAATTACTCCTATAAGAGTTATGATTGTAGCTATAATAAAAAGTTCCTTTTTCTTCCTTCCTATGGTCCAGATCACAAAGAGGGATCCAAAGTATGCAGGAAGGTAGTTGCAGACCATTGCAAGAAGGGCTATGATGTGCTCTTCACCGGTAAAAAGATCTCCCATAGCCCATAGAAAATTTCCAAGTCCGTATATAAAAACGCAGAGTGCAAGGGCAAGCGCCGGGACGCTTCTGTATCTATAGGTGTAATATCTAAGGAAAAGAACGATGCTGGCGATTATGCCAAAAGAGCCAGCCAGAAAATCCATGACAACTACAGGGTCTATAACCATAAGCAGAATATGCGCTGACAATATATATCCCTTTTTAAGCTTTTACTTTTGTCAGAGAAAATAAAAAAATATAAATAAGATGTATTTCATACAAAATTATGGGGCATAGGAATGGTTTTGCAATAGCGCTCTCCATAGCTCTTTTGATGAGCATGTCTCTTTGTATTGAAGAGGGAGAGGGAAAGACCGTCACGGTTTACTACCAGCTCGTTGCAGAGGAGGAAAACACTCTGAAAAATGAGATCTTTCCAGCAGTTGAGGATGAAATAGGTGCCAGCATAAGAGGTGTCAATCTGGATAACCTTGATACCATAGATAAAGTAAATGCAGAGATAAGAGCTGGGAGGGGAGGAAGTATTGATGTGGTGATGACAGACATAGCATACCTGGGTATGTGGTATGGGGGAAATGCTTACTATGATCTAACGGATCTTTATAATGGCTGGACAGACAAACCAGAGATATTTGAGCCAGTTCTCAACGCAGGGATCATAGATGATACGGTTGTTGCGCTTCCTTTGAGAACGGATTGCGAAGTTCTCTACTATAACGAAGAAGCTTTTGATGAGTATGACGTTCCTTTGCCTGACGAATGGGATTCATGGGATGACCTCTACAAAGCAGCAAAAACCTTTAAAGAAAAAACTGGAAGCGCAAAGATGGGAATAAAAGGGGATCTATACGAAGGATTGACATGCACCGTGCTCTCATACATATGGGCTAATGGAGGAGACGTTATAGATGAACAGGGTAATGTAGTTTTTGATAGCCCTCAAACGGTTGAGACCTTTGATTTTCTGAAAAAGCTATGGAATGAAGGGCTGATACACCAGAGCTCAAGGATATGGAGAGAGGGCTCGATAGTTGAAGAAGGAATGATGACAAACCAGATATACATGACTATGGACTGGCCTTATGCTATGGGAATGCTTCAGAACGCGGGAAGGGATGAATGGAAGGTTACTCTGACGCCGAAAGCCGAAACAAGAACTACAGCTCTGGGTGGCTGGTACTTTGTTGTTCCAGAGAATGCTCCGGAGCCAGAGCTTGCATGGGAGTTTATAAAAAGCATGCTAAGCGACGATATGCAGCTTCTCATGAATGAGAAGCTTGGCTGGTCAATGGCAAACACAAAGGCTTGGGAGATAGATCCTTCATGGCCCCAGTGGCAGAAAGATCTTGTTGCGGTTCAGAGAGAGATGCTTGACAAATATGCAAAACCGAGACCGCAGATAAATGCATGGGCTGAGGTATCCTTTGCTATACAGAACTGCTTTTCCAGGGTTGTTTATGGAGGTGAAAGTGCAGCTTCTGCCGTAAAGGAGACCGCCTCACAGATAGAGAGCATAGTCCGTAGAGCATGAATCCGAAAAGGAGAGAAGCGATATTCGGACTTGCCCTTGCTCTTCCTGCAGTTGTGTACATCGTAGCGATGATGATATACCCTCTGGGATACCTCATAGATCTGAGCTTTTCCTCAGGCTTAGAGTACTATGAGTACATATTCAGAGATGCCATGTTTGGAGACGCTGTCGTTTTCACTCTTGCTATAGCGCTGGGTAGCGTTGCTATGGAGCTCTGCTTCGGATTCATTGCTGCACTCATGCTATCCAAGGACTTTAAAGGCAGAGGTTTTATACGTTCTCTATACATCCTTCCGTGGGCTATACCCACAGTTGCCTCTGCATTCCTGTGGAGGTACGTATTTTCAAACATGGGCTGGTTCAACTCTCTGCTGGCACACTTCGGATCAAATGCGATGACGAACTGGCTCATAGAGCAACCATACATACCACTTCTCATCGCAGAGTCATGGAAGATGACTCCGCTCGTTATGCTCATATTGCTGGCAGGGCTTCAATCAATACCCAGAGATCTTATAGAGAGCTCACATGTTGATGGTGCAACAGCAGTGCAATCTTTTTTCCACATAACCCTGCCCCTTATGGTTCCTGTAATTGTATCTGCTCTGGTTGTAAGGCTTGTTGATGCTCTGCGCATATTCACATCAGCATGGATAATAACTGGAGGCGGGGGGATATATCCTGTGCTCGGCACATACATTGTCAGGTTATACAGGCACGGCCTACTGGGCCCTTCAGCAGCTGCTTCTATAATGCTTGTGCTCATAGTTGCATTCAGCGTTGCTGTGTTAACCTATGTGAACAGGAGGATGGCTGAGAGATGAGCGCTGACAGAATATTTGGCTCAAAGATTTTCCTGGTGATCCTTCTTATAATAGGATCTCTGGCTGTTATCCTCCCGATATACTGGCTTGTGATCACTGCAGTGATGCCACCTCAATTGAGGGGTGCTTTTCCATTGCCCATGCTTATCCTTACTCTCTCATTTGAGACCTTTGCTTTTGTCTTTAATCTTGGGCTATTAAACTATCTGATGAACAGTATAATTGTTGCAATAGGAACCGCTGTTTTTTGCACTATCATAGGATCGCTTGCAGCATATTCCTTTGCGAAGGTGCGTTTTCCCCTGAAATATATATTTCTCATGCTACCTTTACTCTCAAGAATGGTTCCCGATGTTGGTATAGCTGTACCCCTGATAGAGACATTTCACAGGCTAGGGCTGAGTGATACCTATTTAGGGCTGATTCTTGTCCATTCCTTGCTGGCTCTTCCAATTGTTATATGGATAATGACCTCCCTGTTTGAGGAGGTGCCTAACGATCTCCTTGAGGCGGGAGAAATTGATGGCTGCACCAAGCTGCAGGTTTTTTACAGAATTGCCATGCCTCTAGTAGCCCCGGGGATATCAACATCAATGATCTTTTGCTTTTTGATATCATGGGATGAGCTGCTCTTCTCAATGATGCTTATGACAACAAAGCTCACAGTGCCAGCCTTTATGTCCCAGTACATATCTTACCCGCAGTATCCTTATGTCATGGCAATATCAATATTCCTCCTTATTCCTGCCTTCATTTTTACCTTTGTTTTTCAGAGGTATATCAGAGCAGGGATAATGGCGGGAGCCGTAAAGGGCTAGCTATAAAGGGTAGCGCCAGGATTATATAGGAGGTATCTTCTGCTATTTATGAGCAGATCTTTAGCTGTATTGATGTTCCTGCTTTTGATAGCCTCTGCATTCAGCTATCAGGCAAAGGAAACTGAAGAGCTTAAAGCTGGGGATTGTGAAGCCTGCAATCGTAAGCTGTGCACAGCCATAGGTGTAGGAAAAGACGCTACATGGGATGGCTCTACCATATGCACGCAATCAGCAGATTGTGGAGAGTGTGATTTTACTATTCATTACGTTCCCGCTTCTGATCATGAAGCTGGAAGCATAAGACAGATCAGAAAATGGACACAACTTAGCGATGGCTATATCAATAAGCCTGGAGCTGTTATTGCAGAGATACCTGAAGTGAGCCACACATATGGATACTTCAGAGCGGTTTTCGGTGTTATGAACGAGCGTGGCCTTGCAATGGGAGAGTCAACCATATCCAGCAGGCCTGAATTGTATCCAGCTAACGACTCTGAAGCTGTCTTTGATGTCACAGAGCTCTCCATGATCGCTATGGAGAGATGCACCAGTGCCAGAGAAGCTATAAGGCTCATGGGCTCCCTTGCTGAGGAATTTGGTTTCAGGGGTTCGTGGGCAGGGGAGTCTCTCATAATAGCGGATGGAGATGAGGTGTGGGTGTTTGAGATCCATCCATCTGATGCCCATTGGAAGGGTGAGGGAAGCGGAGCTATATGGTGCGCCCAGAGGGTGCCGGATGATGGATTTGTTGTTATCCCCAATGAGAGTATAATAGAAGAGATTGATTTGAGCAATGAGAGTTTTATGGCATCCGATAATGTTTATGACGTAGCTTTAAAGAATGGCTGGTGGGATGGTAAGGAGCCCTTCAGATGGGATATGGCATACAGCAACAAAAAAGCGAACAGTCTGCGCACATGGAGAGCGCTCTCAATGGTCGCCCCATCTCTCGGTTTGAGACCATATGCTGAGGACTATCCATTCTACGTGAAACCTGATAGAAAGGTGACATTCTTTGATATAAGAGATATACATGGCGACCACTTTGAGGGAACGGAGTTCGATCAGACCAGAGGTTTAGCAACAGGTCCATTTGGTGATCCCAACTGGCCAGAACCAGCACCGGGAGTTGAGGAGTACAAGCCATTAAGAAGTATAGCAATAATGAACAGCGAGTATGTGGTAATAAACCAGGTAAGGGGATGGATGCCAGATCCTGTAAAGGGTGTTGCATGGTGGGGCGTTGATGATGGGGATACAAACTGTTATGTGCCCTTCTATTGTGGTATAACCCAGCTACCGGAAGCGTACACCATAGGAGATCATCATACCCTCGATCTGAACTCGGCTTTCTGGATATTCAATCTGGCAGGTAATTGGGCACGCTTAAGATACAGAGATATGATAA
>WOYO01000032.1 GCA_011620765.1 Thermoplasmata archaeon | reverse complement strand
AGCGAGCAGGTTGGGCAGGCTATGACCCTTGCGGTCCTTGTAGAGCTCTATGCTCTATTCGGGCTGATACTGGGAATATTCTTCATACTCTTTGGTTTCTGAAATGGCTCTTGAAGAGATACTGAAAGAGATAGAGGAGCGCGCCAAAACTAGAGCGAAAGAGATTGAGGAAGAAGCAAGGAAAGAGGCAGAATCAATAATCAAAGAAGCAGAGGAAGAAGCAAATAAGCTCATAGAAAAAACAAAGGAAGAGGCTGAGCAAAAGAAGAGAGAAGAGATAGAGAGAACGAGGGCCATTGAGAGCATAGAGAGAAAGAAGAGGATCCTTGCTGAGAAGAGAGCTCTTATAAATGACGCAATTGAAAAGAGCATCGAAAAGCTCAGAGGAACAGAGGAATATGAAGAATTTATGAAGAGGCTCTCTGAGATCTCTGCGGAAGAGATTATCATTAATGAAAGAGATAAAAAATTCTTCCGAAAATCTAAAATTGGAAACATAAAGGGTGGAGCGATAATAACAGAAGGAGAGATAACAATGGACTACTCCCTTGAGGGCCTGCTCGAAGAGCACATGGACGAACTTGAGAGAATGGTAGGGGAGGAGCTGTTTGATGAACTCTGATATATACTTCGCTTCTGGTGTTATAGCTACCAGAGAGCTTTTAAGCAATAGCAAACTGGAGGAGATCAGAAATGCGAAGGACATGGAGAGCCTCAAAGCTGTTCTTTCAGACACTCCATACGGAGATCTGGACTTTGAGAGAGTAAAAAGTGAGTTTTTTGAAGATCTCAAAAGACTTGCTCCACAGCTATATGACTTTTTCTTTTACCGCTATGAATGCCATGATCATAAGATTGTCTTCAGGATGCTTGATGGACAGCTCACTGAAGAAGAGGCTCTTAGCATGATGTTCTCCAGCAATATGGACACTTCATCAGAGATCCTGAAAAATGCTATGGAAAACAAGGACGTAGCTCTCGAGCTAATAGATAGATACTATATGGAGAAAATATATGAAGAGTACAAAAAGACAGACATTGTCAGAGAGATCCTTGAGATTGAGGCTGACTACGCAAACACAAGGTCATACCTTAGGCTTGGTAGAATAGACCAGAGGATCTTTATCCCTTTTGGAAATAAAATAAGAGATTTAAGGCTCACAGAGCTGGAGGAAAATCTTGAAAAAGAGATAAGGGAAAAGATGGATAGCTACCCTTATACGTACATGAGCATAGGTTTCGAGCCCGTATTCAGGCACTTCTACAGAAAGATGAGGGAAATGGATTTTGTGAGAGAAACTTATCTGCTCAGGAGGGCTGGACTATGATGTGCATCATTGGCAGCGAAGATATCACATATGCTTTCTCATCAATAGGGTTTGAGCCAGTAATAACGGACAATAATAACAGAGAGGGCGTGATAAAGGCCTTAGAAGCTTATGATGTCATACTCATAGAAGAGGAAATTGCTAAAGAGTTTGAGGGAAAATTGAAAGAGGTAAAGGAGAAAGGAAAGGTGATCATAGAGGTTCCCGGGATCAGCGGTAGTGCGGGTTACACAAGAGAGAGGATAAGAAGAATGGTTATCAATGCGGTTGGAATGGACATATTTAAAGAAAATGGGGAAAGGTGAAAAAAATGGCTGGGAAAATAGTCAGAATAGCCGGTCCTGTTGTTGTTGGTGAGAATTTAAAAGTTTTTGTCAATGAAGTTGTCAGGGTTGGAGAGCTCGTGGGAGAGGTTATAGGAATAGAAGGAGAAAAGGTGGTCATACAGGTCTATGAAGAGACGAGCGGCATGAAGGTTGGGGATAAGATAGAGCCGCTGGGCTATCCTCTGAGTGTTGAGCTTGCTCCAGGCATGATAGGAGCGATATACGATGGGATCCAGAGACCACTCGATGTCATAAGGGCAAAAACAGGGGATTTTATCCCTCTGGGAATAGATGTGCCCAGCATAGATAGAAAAAAGAAATGGGACTTTGAACCAGCAGCAAAGAAGGGAGATAAAGTATCTCCAGGCTCAATAATAGGGGCGGTTAAGGAAACGCCCATAGTAGAGCACAGGATAATGATCCCATACGGTGTTGAGGGAGAGATAAAAGAGATATATGATGGAAAATTTGCTGTAGAGGACACCGTTGCTGTTGTGGGTGACAGAGAGATAAAGATGCTTCAGCGCTGGCCTGTCAGAAGACAGAGGCCATACATTGAAAAATTGCCCCCTGATGAGCCTTTAATAACAGGGCAGAGGGTTCTTGACACATTCTTCCCTGTCGCAAAGGGGGGCACAGCCTGCGTTCCTGGGCCCTTTGGTTCCGGTAAAACAGTCATACAGCACCAGTTATCAAAGTGGGCTGATGCTGATATCGTTATATTTGTGGGATGCGGTGAGCGCGGTAATGAGATGGCTGAAGTCCTGCTGGAATTTCCTGAGCTTTTAGACCCGAGGAGCAACAGACCGCTGATGGAGAGAACGATCCTTGTTGCAAACACAAGCAACATGCCATTTGCTGCCAGAGAAGCCAGCATATACACTGGCATAACGATGGGCGAGTACTTCAGAGACATGGGATACACCGTTGCTCTACAGGCGGACTCAACCAGCAGATGGGCTGAGGCTTTGAGAGAGATCTCAGGACGTTTAGAGGAGATGCCTGGAGAAGAAGGCTATCCGGCATATCTGGCTTCAAGACTTGCAGAGTTCTATGAGCGTAGCGGAAAGGTGAAAAATTTAAACAACACCATAGGAAATCTCACGGTTATAGGATCAGTATCGCCCCCGGGCGGGGACTTTTCTGAGCCTGTCACCCAATCAACTCTGAGAGTCACAAAGGTGTTCTGGGCGCTGGATGCGCAGTTAGCTTACGCAAGGCATTTCCCTGCCGTCAACTGGCTTAACAGTTACTCTCTCTATGTAGATCAGCTCAAGGACTACTATTCGCAGATAGACGAACATTTTGTGGATAACAGAAACAGAGCAATGGCGATAATGCAGCAGGAGAGTGAGCTCAGGGAGATCGTCAGATTGGTGGGTATAGAAGGGCTATCCGAGAGAGACAGGTTGTTGCTCGATGTGGCAGGAATGATAAGGAACGATTTTCTGTATCAGAGCGCTTTTCATGAGATAGACACGTATACGCCCTTAGAAAAGCAGGCGCGTATGCTGAACGTAATCCTCCTCTTCTATGATAAAGCACTTGAGGCTTTAAGTGGCGGAAAGCTCTTATCAGAGCTTGAGTCATCAAAGCTTGTGAGCAAAATATCTGAAATGAAATTCAAAGAGATCAACGAGATAGAGCAACTTGAAAAAGAGATAAAGGAGATGAGCTGATGCCTGTAGAGTATAAAACAATAAGTGAGATCTCTGGCCCGCTGGTTTTCGTTGAGAGAACAAAAGGAGTTGCCTACAACGAGCTTGTAGAGATAGCTCTATCAAGCGGGGAGAAGAAGAGGGGGCAGGTGCTCGAGGTTGAAGGAGATAAGGCCCTTGTGCAGGTCTTCGAGGGGACCAGAGACATAAGCAAAGATGCTTCTGTTAGATTTTTAGGCCATGGGGTAGAGCTAGGGGTCAGCAGAGAGATGTTCGGAAGGATATTCAATGGCTTTGGGGATCCTATAGACAATGGCCCAAAGATAATAGCTGAAGAGAAGAGGGACATAAACGGTCTGCCGATGAATCCATATGCCAGAGACTATCCCTTAGAGTCCATACAGACAGGCATAAGTGCCATAGATGGAATGAACACGCTGATAAGAGGGCAGAAACTTCCTTTGTTTTCTGGTTCAGGCTTACCGCACTCCGCCCTTGCTGCGCAGATAGCCAGACAGGCAAAGGTGAAGAGCGGTGAGGAGTTCTCTGTTGTCTTTGCTGCCCTGGGCATAACCTTTGAGGACGCAAACTACTTCATAAGTGATCTCAGACGAACTGGCGCCATAGAAAACTCAATACTATTCATAAACCTATCAAATGATCCTGCAATAGAGAGAATATCAACACCCAGGATAGCTCTTACCGCAGCCGAATATCTGGCGTATACATATGACTACCATGTGCTCGTCATACTCACAGACATGACAAACTACTGCGAGGCTTTGCGCGAGGTTTCAGCCGCCAGGAAAGAGGTCCCCGGGCGCAGGGGTTACCCCGGCTACATGTACACAGATCTCGCCACGATCTATGAGAGAGCAGGAAGGATAAAAGGAAAGAAAGGCTCGATAACACAGATGCCGATAGTCACAATGCCGGAGGATGATATAACCCACCCAATACCAGATCTGACAGGCTACATAACAGAGGGACAGATATTCCTCAGCAGAGATCTGCAGCGCAAAAATATCTATCCTCCAATAGACGTTCTGCCAAGTTTGTCCAGATTGAGAGACAGAGGGATAGGGAAGGGGAGGACTAGAGAGGATCATGCGGATGTATCAAACCAGCTATACGCAGCCTATGCTTCTGGTAAAGAGGCAAGAGACCTTGCGGTTATCCTAGGTGAAGGGGCGCTCAGTGAGAACGATAGAAAGTACCTATCCTTTGCTGATGAATTTGAGCGCAAATTTGTCAATCAGGGCATAAACGAGGATAGGAGCTTTGAGCAGACTCTTGATATAGGATGGGATTTGCTTTCAATGTTCCCGCCAGAAGAGCTTCTCAGGATAAGAAGCGAGTTCAAAGAAAAATATCTCAAAAGCAAAACTGAGGAGAAACAGTAATAAAGGTTATGCATTTAACGAATTCGATAGGCGTAAATTATAAATAGGATAAGAGATATAAGCATTTAGAGGTGAAACAATGGTCACAGCATACTGCGTGAAGTGCAGAGCAAAGGTGGAAATAAAGAACCCCCAGAAGGTAAAGCTGAAGAACGGAAGGATGGCCACGAAGGGGACATGCCCGAAGTGTGGAACACAGGTTTTCAGAATGGGAGTTGCCTGAACAGAACACCCCCTCTTTTTATTTATTATCAGTACAGTAAATTATGACAAAACACCTATATTTTGATGATCCCTATCTGAAAGAATTTTCTTCGATAGTTGCAAAAGTTGATAGCAACAGGGTTGTGCTTGAAGCGAGCGCGTTTTATCCTGCCGGTGGTGGTCAGCCATGCGATACAGGCGTTATTATAGGGCAATCGGAGCACAGGGTGCTGAAAGTATCAAAATCGGAAGACGGAGAAGACATAGTGCATGAGATAGAAGGTAGCCTCGATGTTGGAGAAAAGGTAGAGGGCAGGATAGATTGGGACAGGAGGTATAAGCTGATGAGGATGCACACAGCGGCGCATGTTCTTAGCGCTGTCATTCATAAAAAAACAGGAGCCATGATAACAGGCAATCAGCTCGGTGTGGAGCAGTCCCGCATAGACTTTAGCCTGGAGGACTTTGATAGAGCAAAGATCTATGAGCACTGTGACGAAGCAAACAGATTGATAGCTGAGGGTAGAGAGGTAAAGAGCTATTTTACAGACTCTACCAGCGTGCCTACGCTTCTTGCTAAAGGGTTGCCTGATGTGGACAGGATAAGGATCGTGGAGATAGATGGCATAGATGCCCAGGCAGACGGAGGGACGCATGTGAAAAGCACTGAAGAGATAGGGAGAATAGAGATAACAAAGGTGGAGAACAAGGGCAAACACAACCGTAGAGTGTATTACACACTTATGCAGGTATAATTGCCTTAACCCGATATATTCTAGAATGCACAATTCTGATGCTGCATCAAAAAAGATCCTTCTTTCTGGGAAATTTTCCTGTGGCAACCCTGAAGGCTGCAGCTCTGTTAGCAAGCAAAAGCGCCTCGCTCAGATCCTTGCCCCCCGTAAGCGCTGCAACGAAAGCTCCATGAAATGTGTCTCCTGCGCCTATCTCGCACTTTGCTTCTATCTCAATTCCAGGAGCGTAAAAAGATCTTTTCTCGAAAAATGCTTTAGCACCTTCACTGCCCATCTTGACAACAACGAGCTTTGTGCGCTTGAGCAGCTCTTCTGCGCCTTCCTCTATGCCCTTTATGCCGGTGATGAGAGATAGCTCTTCTCTATTGGGAAAGACCGCATAAGCATTTTCTATCACTTTCATGGTCCTCTCTCTCAGCTGTTCATTCCAGAAGGCTTTTCTTATGTTTGGCTCGTAGAATATTCTGGCTCCACTCAAAGCTTCTATATCTGGTTCAGCACCTCTTATCGCCGCCTCAGTTATTGTCACTATCTCCTCTTTCTCAAACTTTATTCCCCTCAGCATCAGCTTTTCTTCAGGCATGCTTATGCCAGGAAATCTATAGAAATAATAGTTGCTCCTCCCTTCTGCATCCAGCTCATAAAAGCTTATCCCTGTGAGATACTCTTTTTCCACGCTTACATGTGTGCATTCTACTTTTTCTTTCTCAAGCTCATTTATGATAAACTGCCCGAAGCGATCCCCGCCCACGGCGCTTACTAACTGCGGCTTTGCACCGAGCCTTGCCTCCGCTATGGCGATGTTTGCGCCTGAGCCACCGATGCCCTTGCGAAAGCTTCTGACGTCCTCTATATTTTTATGGATTGCTGAAGGAGAAAATTCAACAAATGCTGAGCCTATGACCTTCATAGTTGCAATCCTTTTTTATGGATATATCTCTTCTGTTCTGCTCCCAGCTAAAAATGATAAGAGAGGAAAACAATCTGTGCTATGCAATTAAAAGAGAAGAGGATGAGAGAAGGAAAGATACCCTATGACATGCTTGATAAGCTGATAGATCAATACTCATACGGCAGAAAGGATATGCTCATAGGACCCAGCATAGGTGTGGACTGCTCTGTTTTTGACATAGGTAAAAAATTTCTGGTTGCGACATGCGATCCTGTTACCTTTGTTTCTTCAGGCTACTACTGCATAAATGTTAATCTCAACGATATCCTATCCATGGGAGCAAAGCCTCTGTTTTTCATGGCGACCATAATACTGCCTCCAGGCAATGAAGAGCTGGATAACATAATGGAGGAGATATACAGAGGGTGTAAGAGATATAGAATAAGCTTTGGCGGCGGGCACACAGAAATAAGCTCCATAGTGAACAGGCCCATGATCTCAGGCTTTATGGTGGGCATATGCGGTAAAGACGAGCTCAAAGGCTCATTCAATGCTAAGGATGGCGATAGAGTTCTGATAACAAAGGGC
The DNA here is from genome assembly GCA_011620765.1 of Thermoplasmata archaeon. GTDB lineage: Archaea > Thermoplasmatota > UBA186 > UBA287 > UBA287 > UBA287. Next base: position 3,096 of record WOYO01000032.1, on the reverse strand, counting down.
ACAGGCATAGAGGGCACAGCGATAATCGCTGAAAAAAAGAGAGAGGAGATCGAGCTTACCTTTGGAAAAGCCTTCTTAAAACGTGCGCTTTCATACAAAAAGCAACTGTCTGTTTATGGAGAAGCGATGATAGCAAGAAAAAGCGCGAATGGAATGCATGATGCGACCGAGGGTGGGGTGCTGAACGCGCTCTATGAGATGTGTGTCGCCTCAAACGTAAGCATGGATATTGATGATTTTCCTATCAGTGCAGAAACGAAAGAGCTTTGCAACCACTTCGCTCTAAACCCTCTGGGGCTCATATCCTCCGGCACCCTGATAATAACAACGAAGGATGAGAGCCTGAAGGAGAGAATAGAAAAAAAAGGGATAAAAGTCTATGATATAGGGCTTGTGAGCAAAGATGGAAAGAGAGAGGTTAGATACAGAGGAAAAGCCATGAAACCATTTGAGAGAGATGAGATCATAAGGATATAATATAAATAAGGATCCGCGCTCAGAAAAATGGCACCTTGGCGCTCTGCAGTGTTCTGGCACCCAGATATACAAGAAAGATGCCAGATGCGCTCATGAGCCTGGTGAGCGGAAGAAGAAAAGCAAAAAGCCCCGGCCAGTCAAAAAGGTATGTGAATATGGCCAGAATAAGAAAACCTGATGCAAACATCATGCCACCTCTTCTCAGAGCGCTCCATCTAGCTCTGAAAGTGTAAACAGAAAAGACGGCAAAGACAAAGAAAGCAAGGGAAGAGATAGTTAGCAGAGTCAGAAGAACGAAAGAATATGGGTAGACAACTTCAGAGACACCTTGATAGAGCGCAATCACGCTAGAATCTGAATAAATGCTGGCTCCGAAGAATATCGCAAACATAGATAAAGAAAAAGCAAAAGAGAGCCTCTCTCTGCCTGGCCACACCAGCGATACGGCAAACGCAGTTATAAAGACAAGCGCCAGCGGCCCAAAGATGTTGGATATCATGTAAAAAAACATATTTCTCCCCAGGAGGGCTCTTAAAAACATGATAAAGTAATTCATTGAGAAGAAAAAGAAGAACATTGAGAGATAGAAAAGCTGGGGCGTATATATGTCTCTGTACTTCAGAAAAAATCTGAAAAATGCATATAACGCTATAATGGCTGCTGCACCTGTCGATGCAAGGTACACGTAGAAGGGTAAAAGGCTCATGATTTACACATGTATATGTTTTTTCTCTGTTTATATATTTTTATCTCTCTTCATGGCTCTTATCTTCTGAACCACACATCGTCTAAATCCAGCTCCTCTCTTTTTCTCCTGTAATCATAGAGCTCTTCCCTGCTTCTATCCACCATACGCGCAAGATCCTCTGTTTCCTCTCCCAGCTTTTCCAGAGTCTTGAAGATCTCATCCATGGCTTCAAAAGCATTCTTTGCCTCATCTATATCTGCTCTCTCCATCTTTTCAAGAAAGTATCTGCGCAGATCACCTAACATATGCTTGAGCGAGCCCAGAGACAGATTTAGATCAATGTTCTCTGCGATCTCTATCTTCTTATCCCTGAGAAAAGAGAGAAAGAGCTTTGCCTCACAGTAAGACTGAAAAGATCTCTCAAATATGGAGGAAAGGAAAGGGTCCTCCTTTACCAGAGACAGGGCTTCCTCAAACAGCTTATCCAGCTCTTCCATGCTCTCTCTGCTATCTATTGTCTCCTTAGCAAGAGCATTTATCTTGCTGGAGAGCTCCTCTGCCTTCTTTTTTCTACCCTCATACTCGCGAAAAGCTCTGTAAAACTCATCAGCTCTCATTTAATCTTACCCCTCTTAAGGCTATCAAAAAGGCTCGGGAGATAGATGAGATAGCTACCATCTTTCTCCACAACTATGGGCTTTTCCTCAAGCAGCGCTTCAATATCTATCTCATAGCTCCCTTTGCCCTTTATCTCAATTATCCCTTTATGCTCTTCAGGCTTGACCTCAGCCTCGAGCCATCTATCAAGCCTGCTCTCATCCATCATTATCTTTGCTATGCCTGATGGCTTCTTCTGGCTTATCTCACTGCGCTCCTCATCACTCAGAGGCCTGTCTGCGAAGTAGAATCTTCTACCACCACAAACCCTGCAGCCACTCTCAAGCTCCTTTATGTCCTCATAGACCGCTCCGCATTTAAGACACTGATGCATCTCTATATCGCCTCACCATTCTCATTCCAGCACCTCTCCCCTTGTCAGAATGAGTGCCTTTATGACATTACCATCCTTATAGACAGTTTTAAGCATGTCTGCAGGACCTATCACTTCCATTCTTGTTCTCTTTTTGCGCATAATTCTTTCCCATATGCTGCCTTTGCTCTCATAACTCTCCATCTCTATCCCTATGAATTTATCCTGATCTATCTCATTCATGGTCCTCTCTATGAGCTCTGCCTCCTCTCTGGGATCAAGCCCCTTTTCAAGAACAAGGATCTTTCCATTTTTGACATTGTCCAGAATGAACCTCACCTTCTCATAACTGCCCATTCTGCCCAGCATCTCTTCAGATATCAGATCTATGCTTATCCCATCCATATTCTGCACCTCAACCAAAGCATTCAAACATCCCCCTGTAAAGCTCCTCCATGTTCTTCCCATCCAGAGCGCTTATTGGCACAACTCTGTGCTGTGGAAACGCATTCTGTATTGCATTCGGCGAGCTCTGTGGAAGATCTATCTTGTTTGCCACAATCAACACAGGTATGTTCCTTGCCTCAAGATTGCCCAGTATCGTTATATTCACCTGCGTATAGGGATCCTCACATGAGTCAAGAACGAGGAGAACCCCATCTATGTCATCAAGCCATCTTATCGCTTCAATAACCCCTTCCGTTGCTTCCTTTGCTCTGGCCCTGGCGTCATCTTCGCTCATTCCAAAGCTCTGGAACTCCCTGTAATCGACCCTGGTAGCAATACCAGGTGTGTCAACTATGTCTATCTCCAGCTTACCCTTACCATTGTTTATGATCACATTCTCCCTTTTGTTCACCCTTCTCGTTTCATGCGGGATGTTTGATATTGCCCAGAGCTCTTCTCCGACCCAATCCTTTGTGATCTTGTTCGCAAGAGTGGTCTTTCCAGAATTTGGTGG
>WOYO01000009.1:8582-11315 GCA_011620765.1 Thermoplasmata archaeon | reverse complement strand
ATTGTATCAAAATAGCTATACTGCTCAGAGGTGCCGAAGAAGACATCGGAAGCAAACTCCCCTATCTCCCAGAGCACACCTGCAGCTATGGTGAATATTATTGTGAGAAACGCTAAAGAGATGGGAGTAAGATCGATAGAGTCAGCATATCTGTCTATTGTGTATATTGACACAAGACCCATTGTTGCTATCAGAATAGAGGAAACAAAATGGGTTAGAGAGTCCCAGCTGTATCTTGTATAAAATTCAAGAACCCCGCCGAGAAGGTGCAAAAGAAGAGCGATCATTATGAGAGCCTCTAACTCAACCTCTATCGAGACCCCGAATTCTCTCTTCACTATGGCTGGCAAAAAGGTCAGAAAAAATGAAATAAATCCGGCTATCGCCCACAATTCATCCCCCTTTATCAGAGAGATGAGGGCAAGAACCAGTATAATCGCTCTGATTGGCGCTTCAATCTTCACATTTAGAAAAGTATATACACTATAAAAAAGGTTTTGGTTTAATGGTTACTAAGGAATTTTATGAAAAGAAGGTTAAAGAAATTATGAAAAACGTAGAGACAAAAGAGGTGCCAATAATAGCGGTTGATGCATCCATAGACGATGTGCTTAAGATGCTGAGAACAAAAAGCCATGTGTGGGTTGTTAACAATCTGGATGATATGAAACTGCTCGGGGTTATAACAGATAAGGATTTTCTCAGGGTGATAAGCCCCATACCCAGAAGCACATGGGTGACAGGGGTAACGATCTTCAAGACAATACAGCAGAGGGAGCTTAAAACTGCTGAGAACCTGATGACAAGAAACCCTATAAGCTGTAAGCCTGAGGATACTGTAGAAAAAGCCCTTGATCTCATAAGAGATCATGGAATTAACAGGCTTGCTGTTGTTGAATCAAAAAAGTTAGTGGGAGAAATAACACTGGATGCAATACTTGGATGGTATAGCTCATGCTTGCTGCTTAAATGATCAATCCGATCCTTGCAGTAGGCCTCATAATCCTTCTAGGTCTTATTGGGGGTTTATTGATAAAAAAAGCAAAGTTGCCCACGATCACAGGCTACATAATCACTGGAATAATCCTGAGCCCATCTCTATGGCTATTGCTCAATCTTTCTCCCCTCATACCACCAGAATTCATGCATGGAAGCTGGGGTTTAGCCCTTATAACGGACTTTGGTCTTGGGATCATAGGATTTACGGTTGGTGGTGGGCTTAAGTTAAGGGAGCTTGCTGGATTGGGCAAGGTTATCCCTCTTCTCCTGGTGTTTGAGGCAGGAGGAGCAATTTTAATCACAACTCTGATTTTGCTTCTCTTTTCTCCCTTTTTGATAGAGCTCCCTTCTATGAACCATTATCTGGCTTTTGCCATCCTCATAGGCACTATGTCATGCGCCACCGCCCCAGCCGCAACCCTGGCTATAGTGCATGAGTACAGAGCCAGAGGACCTATGACATCAGCTTTACTGGCTATTGTGGCCATAGATGACGCTTTTGCCCTCATAGCCTTTGCCATAGGCAATGCCATTGCCTCCTCCCTCACAGGGGCTACAATCTCTCTGGTCACTATGATCATGCATGCCATCCTGGAGGTAGCTGTATCCCTGTGTGTGGGAGCACTGCTGGGCCTTTTGATGACATACTTTGAGGTTTTTTTTGGAGAAAAGCTCCTTGCGTGGACTTTGGGTGTGATAACCTTTATTGTGGGTCTCTTTATTTATATAAACGAGATCTTTGGCGTTTCTCTATCATACATTCTCTGTTGCATGATGATGGGGCTTGTTGTGGCCAACAGAGGTGGCAGATCGATAAAAGCCACCTACACCATTGAAGAGCTGGTTTTTGTGCTCTTTTTTGTGTACGCAGGAATGAGCTTTGAGATAGAGGCCCTTGCGACAGCGGGCGCTATAGGGGTGCTCATAGTTATAGGGAGGTGGGGGGGAAAGTATCTTGGCACAAGAGCTGCTGGCAGGCTGGCAAGGGCACCGGAGGTTATACAGAGATACCTTGGTTTTGCGCTGCTCCCGAAGGCCGGCATCACCATAGGTCTAGCGCTTCTTGCAAGCAAGACTTTTCCCTCCATGGGTGTTGTGCTTTTGAACGGTGTTCTTGCCTCCACAATAATAAACGAGCTCATTGCACCACCATTAACCAGATATGCCCTATTCAAAGCAGGTGAGGCTTATGCAGAGGCCATATGACAGGATAAGGTCTAAAGCTTTCCCGATGATCCCGCCAAAACATTGGGAGATCTTAGGGGATGTTGTTGTGTTAAAAGCTATAGGCGAGCATGAAGAGTATGAGCAAAAGCTTGGTGAGATATATGCTGAAGTTCTTGGGGCAAAAACGGTTGTGGTTGAGGAAGGGATCTATGGGCTGAAGAGAAAGCCAAGGGTAAGGGTTATCTATGGAAAAGATACAGAGACCATAACTAAAGAGAATGGCATATTGTATAAGCTGGATGTTTCAAAAGTTATGTTCTCAAGCGGAAACAAAAAAGAGAGAATGAGGATGGGTGCTGTTGTCAAAGAGGGTGAAAAGGTGCTTGACATGTTTGCCGGCATAGGATATTTTTCTATACCTATGGGAAAAAGAGCTGAGGTTTACAGCTGCGAGATAAACGAAGAAGCTTTCCATTATCTCTGCGAGAACATAAGGCTTAATAAAGCAAGGGTAAAGCCTTTTCTGGGGGATAACAGAGAGATAGTGCCTTCATTGAATGAAAAATT
>WOYO01000009.1:0-8482 GCA_011620765.1 Thermoplasmata archaeon | reverse complement strand
TCTCTTAAAACCATCTCTTTTGAATTTGATGTAAACTGCAAGTCCCTTGAATACCATATCGAAAAGCATTCCAAGCCATATGCCAAGTATTCCCATATTGAAAACAAAACCAAGCAGATAGGCAAGCACCAGTCTTATGGCAAACCTGCCTACAAGTGTGGCATACATAGGAAACATCGTGTTGCCAGAACCTCTGAGTGCACCCGTCATAGAATAGTCCATAGCTAAAAATATCTGAGATACACCCATCAACCTCAGATAAAGACGACTTGTCTCTATGACCTCCTGCTCTCCTGGTATGAATATCCATGCAAACTGATCCGGAAAGAAAAAGAATGTTAAACCAAGTATGCCCATAAGAAGCATGCCAATTCTCAAAGATTCTTCAGCTGACCTTTTTGCCCTCTCTTCATCCCCTCTTCCAAGGTTCTGTCCAACAAGGACTGCAGAGCTTGTATAAAAACCGAAACCGGGCATGAATGAAAGAGCTTCTACCCTTGCGCCCACTATATGCGCTGCGAGTATCATAGGGCCTAAGGAGGATACCATTGCGGTATATATTATGTTGGATATCTGCACTCCTATCTGCTCTGCAGAGTTGGGTAGACCTAAATACAGCATCTCTTTCCAGTAATCCCTTCTCCATGAAAACCCCAGGCGGAGCCTTCTTCTGCCAGAGGAGAATATGATGGTATACAGGATGGCGCTTACGGTGAATGCTATCGCCGTAGCTAAAGCCGCACCACTCACTCCCATCATTGGAAAAGGGCCTAAACCAAAAACAAGGAGTATGTCAAGGATCACGTTCAGAGTGTTAGCCACAGAGTCCACATAAAGAGGAGTCCTTGTATCCCCTGCACCTCTGAAAACATTGGCGCAAAGGTAGCCGTAAGACATGAAGGGAAAGCTAAAAAGCACAATTGTAAGATAGCTCCGTGTTCTCTCTATAACAAAAAGATCGTCTGTCATTATAGAGATGTACGGCTCGCTTGCAAGTAAACCAGAGATCATGAGAACAACACCAAGGGTTATTGAGAGCAGCACAGATTCTGAAAGAACCTCATTTGCCTCATCAAATCTCTTCATGCCATAGAGGTGTGCAACGACAATCATTGCACCCGTCGATATTGCCATCATAACGGCCTGAAATAGAAATATCATTATATTCGATATCCCTACAGCATCCACCTCATAGTAGCCAAGCCTTCCGACAACAATCGTGTCTACAGTGGTTACCAGAAGTCTAAGAACATTTGATCCTATAGCTGGCATTGCTATATCGATGACCTCTTTTCTTACACCGTCCATTCATAGGGCAAAGCTTTTTAGAGCTTTTCTAATTTTCCTATACTCGGGGCACAACTTCTCAACATCACTCCAGAAAGCTTTAGAATGGTTGAAATGCTTTAAGTGCGCCAGCTCATGCACAACAAGGTATTATCTCATATTATCAGGCAAACATGCTATGCGAAAATTGAATGAGAGCACGCCTTTAGCAGAGCAGCTTCCCCAGTATTTTGTATCCACAATCTTAAAGCTTTTTGGTTGCACTTCCATAAGTGAAGAAAGCTCTCTGATAGCGCTCTCCAGATATGTTCTGCTCTCAATGCGCAGGAACTTCTCTGCATCTCTGTCTTTACCTGAAACCCATCTGCCATTAAAATAAAAGCCTTCTTCTGTTATCAATCTCTTTTTCTCTGCAGCTTTTCTGTAAACCTTCTCTATATCCTCAGGATCAACAAAGTAGAGCCATTTTTCATCTGGTAGAACCACCTCCACAGTATCATCTTTAGCTCTGATGTATATATATCTCCTGCTCCTGCCTTTTTTAATACTGTATTCTATCTTGTTGCCATCAACATTTATGAAGGGCATAATTCTTCCCTTATAAGTTCAATTACATCTCCTGCAGATATACCTATCGCTTCCACTTCCCTAAAAAATTGTTTCACTATGATCTCTGCGCTATCAATGGTAGCTCCTGAGAGAGAGAGCTCTAGAGCGCTCAGCCTATCTTCAGGGTAAAGAAAAAAGTCACCGGTTATCCTTATGCTCTCTATCCTTCCATCGTTGAATGTAGCCCTGCACCTTATAAGCTTTCCAGACTTCTTAACGCTGATAGTTCCACTCCCTGCTCATGAACAAAGCTTTCATCTCTTCTTTTTTCTTCTCTTCTTCCTCGCTCATCTCGCCATGCACAGGAGTCATGCTCAAGCCAGAGGCAAAACCATCGGCAAGAGCTCCCATAACCCTCTCTTTCCCTATATCCCCCAGCTCTCTCTTTATTGATGTGACCCTTGCTTCTGCGCTCTTTATACCTTTATCCGAGATCTTTTCCTTTCCTATTCTCAAAGCCTTGAACATGAGGTTTTCATTTATGTCATATATGAGCGTTCCATGCTGCAGCAGGCTCCCTTTCTTTCTCGTCTGCGCGCTTCCGGAGATCTTTTTTCCATCCACCTCCACATCATTTATGCCTGCAAATCCTGCATTGAGACCAAGGCTTTTCAGAGCCAGAGCTATGCAGTTGCATATGATCTCAAATGTATCTCTGACGTTTTTTCCATTTTTGCCCATGCTCTCTGCTTTCCTCTCCCATATGCTCAGAGGGCATATGAAGCTGTATGTTACCTCATCATCATGAAAGACCGCTCCTCCACCAGTCATTCTCCTGACAACATCTATGCCATTTTCTCTGCAGAACTCCTCATCCACCTCATCGCTTATTGACTGAAAGTAGCCTATTGAAACAGCCCTTGGGCTCCATGTGTAGAGCCTTAACACAGGCTCACCAGAGAGCTCTATCAGCGAAGCATCCTCTGCCATGTTGCTGTAAGCGTCCTGCGATTCAATGAAAAGCCTCATAGACGTTTTAAAGTTTTTCTTAACCTGTTATCCATATCATTGATCTCTTCCTCTGTTACACAGAGAACTGGTCTAAAGCGCACAGATTTTGCACCACAGCCTAAGAGGAGCAAGCCATCCTCAAAGGCTGCGCTTCTTAGCCTGTCTCTTGTCTTACCATCGGGCAGATCAAAGGCGCACATCAGGCCCAGCCCTCTGACATTGGATATCATGGGAAAATCTTCCTGCAATCTGAGCAGAACATCTTTTAGCTCTTTGCCCATCTTTGAGGCGTTTTCTAGGAGGTTCTCCTCTTTTATTGTCTCAAGTATCTCTGTGCTTCTCGCCATGTCTGTAAGATTGCCTCCCCATGTGGAGTTTATCCTGCTGCTCTCCTCAAAGCAGTTTTTCTCAACTTCATCAACTCTCTCTGTTGCCATAACGCCACAAACCTGAAGCTTTTTACCGAACGCCAGAAGGTCCGGGGCCACATCAAAGTGCTCATGTGCCCACATCTTGCCGGTTATGCCACCTCCGCTCTGCACTTCATCGAATATCAAAAGGATATCATTCTCATCACAAACCCTGCGCAGATACTGGAAAAACTCTTTACGGAAGTGGTTATCGCCACCCTCTCCCTGCACAGGCTCTATTATCAACGCTGCGATATCATCTCTATCCTTCAGCACCGCCTCTATCTCCTTCCTTGCTCTCTCTTCAGCCTCTTCAACCTCCTTTATGTGCTCTTCCAGTGGGAAGGTTATCTTTGGATTTGTTATCCTTGGCCAGTCAAACTTCGGGAAGTACATTGTCTTCCTCGGATCTGCTGTGTTCGTAAGAGAGAGAGTATAACCTGTCCTTCCATGGAATGCCTCTTTAAAGTGAATGATCCTTGTTCCTAAAGCGTCCCTTCCATTGGCAAGGTTTTTTCTCACCTTCCAATCAAATGAGATCTTCAGAGCATTTTCCACAGCAAGAGCTCCGCCATCTATGAAAAAGAAGTGCTTAAAGTAATCTGGTGTGGCTATCTTTGCCAGCGCTTCAACAAACTCTGCGTAATATTGCGTGTATATGTCTGAGTTCGCTACTTTGTGGGCAGCGGCCTTGAATATGTAGTTTTTAAAATCTTCGTTGTTTAACGCTGGATGGTTCATGCCCAGAGCTGAAGAGCCGAAGAATGTATAGAAGTCCAGGTATTCTTTTCCATTCCTTGCATCCACGATGTAGCTGCCATGGCTCTTATCAAAATCTATTACTATATCAAAGCCATCAACCAGTATCCAGCGTTTCAATACCTCCATAACCCTGTTTGCCTCGATCATATTACGAGATTTACATATCTTTATTTATAATTATCCCTTCCGTATTTATAATAGGGCTCAACATGCACCTCAACATCACCGTTGAAAAATGAGGCCACCTCCCCTTTTAGTTTGTGCACCAGTCTGTGTGCTTCCTCTACTGTCATGCTCTTATCAACCTGTATGTGAAAAGTGATCCGCCCTTTAACACTTATCTTGTGAAAGCTTTTTATCTCTCTGTGCGTCCTTATGATCTCCGTTATCCTTTTTTCTATCTCTTCTTCCTCCACTGTATGGATAGGCTCTACATGTATCACTGTGCTATCAATATCTCTATAGTTTTCGCCTATCTTTTTTTCAACTCTCTCACTTATAGCATGTGCTTCTTCAGCGCTGAGAGCGGAATCAACCTCCAGGTGCATAGCCAGAACTCCTCTTCTGCCATATGAGTGCTTGTTTATGTCATGAACCCCGGAAACACCATCAACAGAGAGAACGAGATCCCTCAAAGATTCATCAGTGTAAGCTTCTCCCATGAGCTGGGATGACGCGCTCTTCACAAATCTTACGCCCACAGAGAATATCATCAGCCCTATGAATATTCCTGCTATTGCATCAATGTGCTCAAAGCCGGTAAAATAGTATATGATAAAAGATATCAGAACAACAAAGGAGTTAAGCACATCCCCAAAGTAGTTTAGAGCGTTCGCTTCAATTGATTCGCTATTTAGCTCATGGTTTATTGAGTAAGAGAACCGCACAAGGAAAAACTTCAGCAGGATATTGAATACCACAACAGCGATAACCCAGAGCTCAAAGGATATCACAACGTCTATAAATAGTCTTGAACAGCTATCATACATCAGAGCTGCACCGGAGATCATGAGAAGCATGGATAGCATTATCGTGGCTATGTTCTCAAAGCGCCCGTGCCCGAAGGGATGCTCTTTATCCGGGGGTTTAAAGGCTACAAAAAAGCCTATGAGCACGACCACAGCTATAATAACATCGAAGAGCGTGTCTATGCTATCCCCTATGAGAGCTATGCTTCCTATGATAATACCTGTTATTATCTTTATCAAAAAAAGCAGGCAGTTTGCTGCGATGGTGATAATAGAGCTAAAATAGCTTATCCTTTTCTCATCTCCATTACATCGAATAACGATCCTGCGCGCCAGAACGCTAGAGAGAGCCACTGTGTTAATGGGATTTATTCTTTATTTTTTTATCTCTCCATCTGCGTCTGTTCTTTCTGCATTTATCTTTCCTCTGATGTATCCATAGGATACAACACCTGCGACAACTATGCCTATGCCCAGAGCTATCTTTATCATCACAGGTATAAAAACAGCTGATGTGTATGGTATGCCCTCTATGGAGTACCTTATTATGTCAGCAGAGCCCATAACCACAAACCAGATAGCTGCAATGGAGAAGAAAAACACCCAGTAAGAAATGAGGATCCTTCTCTCTGTGATGTATGCTTCTATAACTCTTCCAGCGCCGCCTATCGCCAGCGCTATCACCACCCATATTACCTCCCTTTCCACAAAAGAGAGGATTTCATTATAGGTCCACCTCTCAAAACTCGTTGAGGTCACTATGGAGTTATAGATGTAGATGAAGCTTCCTATCAGAGCTATCGCACTTATGACCTGCATAAAAAAAGATACCCTGCCCGTTGTTATATTCTTCCAGAGGTAATTGAGTAATTTGTATGCTGGATTAGCTATGAGGTATACGCCAACAAGTATTGCGATTATCGGCAGAAGGGTGAGCTCCATTTTACTGAGGATCTCAAACAATCCCGCAACAAGAAGGATGAGCGCTATTGGAACAACGATTCTTATCTGAGTCTTTTCGTCCTCAAAGAACTTTTTTATTATGTAATAGGTGTCTTCTATATTGCGGCTCTGTTTCACTATGATTCTTTTTACGGATGCCACTTTAATCCTCGAGGTTATTATAGGGAGTATATATTCGTCTTCTGCACCATCACTCACAAGGAAAACCTCATCAGCATTTGTTTTTGCTATCACCTCTTCAAGCTCTCTTGCTATCTCTCTATCGCTCTCAATACCCACAGATCTATCCCCGCAGATCAGGGCTATCTTCGCATTATGACCTTTCTCAACCAGATCATTATAAATATTTATCGCGCCGAATATCGCATTCGTATCTGCCTCTTCAGGATCTGCAGTGCCAAGGGCTACTGCAGCTTTTAAGCTTTCTTCCTTACCTATAACAGGGGAATGAATGCCCGTCTTTCTCCCAAGATCATCATCTCTATCAACGCATAGAACGAGGATCACAGGTATAAACCTCTTTTCCATTATAAATTCTTTTGTTCCGTTACATCTTGGAAAGAAATATGGAAAGGAAATATCATCTCATTTATGGATGAGAAGCTTTACAGGTATCGCATCAGAATTTTTTTATCAACAAAGAGATACCTCAGCACTCAAGAGAGAGAGCTTCTCGAGAAACTTCTGGAGGGAATGATAGAAAAGTGGGGGTATGAGAAGAGAAAGGTTGTTGTTTACAGTCACACCGCAATGCTGGATTTTTCATGTAAAAGAGAGATAAATGCAGAGAGCTTTGTGAGAGAGAGTGAAAGAGCTTTTGGCTTCAGCATATGGGAAAACTACAGGGTTCAGAAGACTCTGGAGATAGATGGAAAGAGATTGATTTAACTTATTCTGTAATATATGCCTGTCGCTGTGGCAACAAGCTCTCCTGAGCTGCTCTTTATCTCGCATTCACAGAAAGATAATTTATTGCCGAGTTTCTTCACCCTTCCATATCCTGTCACTTTTCCTTCTTTCACTGAGCTTATATAGTTTATGTCCATCTGTGCCGTCACCGCCATGCATTCTCCCATGGAGTAAAAAGCTGTGCCCATGCAGTAGTCTGCCAGTGTAGCTATAGCGCCACCATGCAGGAGGCCAAACCTCTGCCTGAGTGTCTCTTTAACCTCGAGCTCAACGGTGCTTTCACCATCCTTTGCGCTTATCAGGTTATATCCCACCAGTCTATCAAAGTTGCCATCTGCATGCATGGGGGTTAGCTTTCTGACGCTTTATAAATGTTGTTTGTTCCACAGCTCAAATAAAAAAGAGGGATCCCGCTCATATTGCGGGAATCATTTCTTCTACCAGTAAAGCCAGATTTTTAGATACTGCATATGCATATTTCTGGTATTGTTCTTCACTTTCAACCACCAAATCGGACATTGTTCGTAGAACTACAAATGGCTTATGGAACTTATAACATACCTCTGCTACTGCTCCACCTTCCATTTCTGCACAATCCACATTCCACTGCGCCACAAAATCCAGATATTCTGCTCCACCCGCAAATATATCCGCTGTTCCTATTATGCCTTCTCTAACGTCAATTTCTTTTCCATCCATAGGAAGAAAATCAACTTTTTCCGCGGATTGAAGTGCCACTTCTTTGAGATGTGGATCTGCTTCGAAGTATATAAAAGCGGTATCATCATCAATATCGATCGCCATCAGCTCATATGAAGTATCGGTTTTTTCAGCCACATCATACTGCAAAAGTTCTCCTGAAATAAGTATATCTCCTATTTTCAAATCTGGGGCTATACCGCCAGCAGTTCCAGCACATATTATATAATCTGCATCAAAATCATTTATGAGCATTGTTGTGGCTATGGCAGCATTTACTTTGCCATACTGACTTTTAGTTATTACAACTTTCTTATCGCCTACTGTATGGGTATAGAATGTGATATTCTCAATGGTTTTTGCTCTACCACTTTCCACATCCATTATGTCGTTAAATGCCTGGAATTCATAATCCACTGGTATAACAATGCCTATGGTTTCCTTTCCAAAATTTAGTCTCGACATCCCGCCAAAAATTGGGGCAAAAAGCAGTATCCCAGTTAGTGCTCCTAAAAATATTGTTTTGTTCATAGCAGGTCATACACATTTTTTCTATTTGAACTTTCTTCCAAGAAAGTTAAGCAAACATTGTTTTTTACCAATTACAGTTATATCTGGATAGTATGCGGGATCTTCACCATGCAAGCTCATAAAAGAACTTTGTTTATTTGTTTCGAGCTGATATCCTGTATGAATAGCTTATTTCCGTATTTTCCTTTAAAAATGCCTGTGGATGAATATCTGCACCCATAGAGCCCCTCCAAACGTTGAAAAATAAATCTGCTGGATAACCATCGCTATACATTTCATAGTGCCTGGATTTGCATGCCGACAAGCATCTACCCCTGACTTCCCGCAGTTTTACCATGATATTAACTATCTCGTTTTGTATACAAACAAGTAACTGGATCATTTTGAAGATCT
>WOYO01000073.1 GCA_011620765.1 Thermoplasmata archaeon | reverse complement strand
CTTTTACTCCAAGTTTATCAAAACCTCGCTTTGTCTCATCCTCACAGTTTGTCCCCTCTATACGCAGGATGCAGACTCTAATGTCGGATCTCTTCACATATGGGAAAGATTCTTTCAGGATAAATATTTTGACTCCTCTGAAGATAGGATTAGTTGGCGGCATACAGATGCAGATACAAATGCGCCCCCTATCATTTTTAACTTCCTGAATTTATCATTCTTCCTTTGTATTCCCCCTTTGCAGTGCATAGATCCCTGCAACAAGCTTCTTAATAGCTGAGATCTCTTCCTCACCTGACATCCTCCTGCATTGCACTGAAGGAACAAGATCCAATCATTTGTGATCTTGTTCGCAAGAGTGGTCTTTCCAGAATTTGGTGGCCCATATATCCCTATCTTTGCGTGGCTTCTGCCAAATATCTTTTTGAGCCATCTTGAAAGCATCCCTCTTCTCAACCTATCTCTGATACCCCTCCTCTCAAAAGAATAGCTTTACTCGCTCTTACATATTTTGCTATCAATTCTTTTAGTGCAGTCTGATGTTATAGAAAGAGATATATTAAATATAAACCATACAAAACGCACATGGGGAAAAATACAACACCTGAAAAAACAAAATCAAAGCGTCGCGGCGTCGGCTATTTTACGGACGTGGCGGGGAAAGAAATATATCTTAAGGCATATGACGATGTCATGGGAGCAATGCCCTCTCCGACTGCAACACATGATATTAATACTTCTTGGGGAACAGTCAGAGCCTATGAATGGTTAAATGGGGAAAACAGTAGCGTGCCTCCTGTGGTTCTCCTACCTGGGCATAGTTCCGGAGCACCGATGTGGCAAAAAAATATGGCAGGCTTTTCAAAAAATCATGTTGTCTATGCCATTGATGCACTTGGCGACGCAGGCAAATCCACACAGTCCGTACCTTTGGAAAGCATTGATGATGTCAACGGCTGGATTAGCGAAACACTGGATGGGCTTTGCATCAAACGCGCTCATGTTGTCGGGCATTCATTTGGCGGAGGTTATGCGGCGAATTTTGCGCTTCGTCATCCGGGACAAGTTCAAACGCTGACGTTACTTGAACCGGCATTTGCATTAAATATTCCTCCATTTTCCACTCTATTCTGGGCATCAGTAGCAAGTATAGGTTTTCTCCCCGAAGCTTGGCGCAATTACGGTTTGGCGAAAATATCAGGAGCAGATGCTTCCGATATAGCATCAGATGACCCCATCGCGCGAATGGTTAAGGCCGCTGCTACCTACTATTCTTCGTCGTTACCAACGCCAAAAACCCTTACAACAGCGGAACTTGAAAAGCTGGATATGCCAGTCTATGTTGCATTAGCAGATCATTCACCGATAACCGGAAAAAAGGCGGCTGAAAATGCAAACAAAATTCCCAACGCTACGGTCAGGGTATGGACAAATACAACCCACTCTCTACCTATGGAGGTTGTGGACGAGCTGGCAACTGATTTGAATGCGTTTTGGGCGGATAACCAATAGAAAAGGATTCGCGGGGAAGTGACAAAATGTCCGATAAAAAGTATACAAGCGGTGAAATCGCTTCTGCTACCGGACTGACGATTCGTACCGTTCAGCATTATGATAATATTGGCTTATTACCTTCATCAGGGAGAACAGAAGGTGGGCGTCGTTATTACACGCAGGAAGGCCCTGCGGTAGGAATGTTATACAAAAGTCATGATGGCGAAGAATGCTTTCCTGGTAACCTAACAGTAAGAGTTGTATACGCACTTACAAAAGACAGCTTAAGGATAGATTATGAAGCAAAAACAGACAAAACCACAGTGATAGATCTCACAAATCATGCATACTGGAACCTCAATGGTCACAGGAATGGAACGATATTGGAGCATATGTTATGATAAACGCTAGCAGTTATACCCTCGCAGATGATGCCCTGATACCCACAGGAGAAGATATAGATGATCCTGCAGTTCAGCGTCCTGCATATGGGGGCTATGATAACAACTTTGTTCTTAACGGTGGAAATGAGCTGAAATTTGCTGCTATGCTGTTCGATCCTGCTTCTGGGAGAGGGTTTTACCTTTACACCACAGAACCGGGATTACACGTATACACTGGAAATTGGCTTGATGTTAAGAATGCAAAGGATGATGCTACATATACAAAATACTCCGGCGTTGCCTTGGAATGCCAGCACTATCCGGATTCACCAAACCATCCAGAGTTTCCTTCAACGACCCTTAGACCTGGCGAAACTTACAGACAGACAAGCATCTTTAATTTTTATACCGAATGATGCATAGATGCTTTGAGGCATAAATCCAAAGGGTTCCAACTTCCAATAGAGGATCAGGCTGTGCTTACAGATCTTTCAAGTGCTGGGAGCCAGGAATTTCAATTTATACACAGTCCTTTTTCTTTAGCCCGTTTTAAATAGGATCTCTGTTTATGATTGTTAGCGCTAAATAGCTAGAAATCCTCCAAACTTCAAGCAGTAAGTAAAATTATTAACAATCAAGCTCATAGGCATTTATGAAATTCAGAGATCTCGTTGAAACCTACAAAAAGATAGAGAGCACAACAAAAAGGCTTGAGATGACCGCGCATCTGGTAGAGCTGCTCAAAAAAACACCGCCAGAGATCATAGATAAAGTCGTCTATCTCTTGCAGGGAAAGATATATCCCGACTTTGTCAACATTGAGCTGGGGGTAGCGGAGAAACTGGCTATAAAGGCTATCTCCATATCTTCAGGCTTTTCAGAAAAAGAGATAGAGAAAGAGATCAGGGAAACAGGAGACATAGGCGAAGCTACCGAAAAACTCATGAAAAAAAAGAAGCAGAGAAGCTTTTTCAGAGAAGAGCTCACCGTAAAAAGCGCGTATGACGGGTTTGTCAGGATAGCAAAAGCGCAGGGCAAGGATAGTCAGGATGTGAAGATAAAAACCTTATGTGAGCTGCTTCAGAACGGAGACCCGGAGGAGGACAAGTACATAATCAGGACCCTTCTGGGGAGATTAAGGCTTGGCATAGCTGATATGACAATTCTTGACGCATTAGCCATCGCATTTGCCACAAAAGAGGATAGACCGGCAATAGAGAGAGCATACAACGTCTACAGCGATCTCGGCGGCATAGCGAAAAAGCTCTGTGAAGGATCTTTAGAAGGCTTGAAAGAGATTAAGATACAGGTAGGCGTGCCGATAAAGGCGATGCTAGCAGAGAGGGCAAAATCAATAGAGGAGATGCTGGAGCACATAAGAGATCCTGTCGTGGAGTACAAATACGATGGCATAAGACTTCAGGTGCATATAGGGAAGGAGATATCCCTGTTCTCAAGAAGGCTTGAGAACCTGACCGAACAGTTTCCTGACGTTGTAAATGCGCTCAAAAAAGTTTTTGACAAAGAGGTTATAGTGGAGGGGGAATGCGTCGCTCTAAACCGTGAGACCGGCGAAATGCTTCCATTTCAAGCCATAAGCCATAGAAGGGGAAGAAAATATGAGGTAGAGGAAACTGCCAAGGAATTTCCTGTTGCCCTGTTTCTCTTTGATTGCCTCTACGCTGAGGGCGAAGACATGACACAGAAACCTCTCTCCGAACGCAGGAAAAAACTTGAAGAGCTCCTCAAACCAGACCAGGAAATAAGAGCAAGCCATATGATAAGGAGTAAAGATAAGGATGAGATAGAGAGCTTCTTTTTAAAAGCAATAGAGGATGGATGCGAAGGCATAGTCGCAAAAGCTTCTGAGAGTGAGTATAAAGCTGGGGCGAGGGGCTGGAGCTGGATAAAATACAAGAGGGATTACAAGAGCGAAATGATAGACACCGTAGATCTTGTAGTTGTGGGTGGATTTGCCGGGCAAGGCAGGAGAGCAGGGACCTATGGAGCGCTGCTTCTCGCATGCTATAATGATGAGGAGGACACTTTTGAAACTGTCTGTAAGGTAGGCACAGGATTCGATGATGAAACACTTGCAAAAATGCCAGAGATCTTTGAGAGAGTAGATAAGGACAACAATAAGAATAAAAAACCAGCAAGAGTAGAGAGCGCGATAGAGCCTGACTACTGGTTTGATCCCAAAATCGTTATGGAGGTCCTGGGTGCGGAGATAACTCTGAGCCCTGTGCATACGTGCGCAAGAGATATCATAAGAAAAGGCTCTGGCCTGGCGATAAGATTTCCCAGGTTCACCGGCAGGTGGAGAAAAGATAAAAGCGCAGAGGAAGCAACAACAACAAAAGAGATCATAGAGTTATATAAAAAACAGCTAAAAAAAGTAGAGGAGTAGGAGGATTACTCCATCATTCCGCCCTCAGGGCCTCCGTATCCGCCTTGCGGTCCTGGCCCTGCAGGAGCCCTTGTCCCTTTAGCTGCAACAACATCGTCTATGCGGAGTATCATCACAGCAGCTTCAGTTGCACTCCTTATGGTCTCCTTTGGCACTTTGAGAGGCTCAAAGACGCTCTTTTCAAAGAGGTCCGCAACATCTCCCTCCAGCACATTAACGCCATAGTACTTCTTACCCTCACTGTGCGCCTTGCGCAGCCTGAGCAACACATCTATCTGGTCCATACCTGCGTTCTCAGCAAGGGTCTTTGGAATGACCTCGAGCGCACTTGCAAAAGCTTCTATAGCGAGCTGCTCCCTGCCACCAACGGATGGAGCATACTTTCTCAGCTCAAGGGCTAGCTCCATGGCTGCTGCTCCTCCACCGATGCTGAATTTTCCATCCTCAACAGCTCTCGCAACCACACTCAGTGCATCGCGCATTGCTCTCTCTATCTCGTCAACCACGTGCTCTGTGCCTCCGCGTATGAGAATGCTCACGGCCTTTGCGTTCGGGCAGCCAGTCACGAATGTGAGCTTGTCCTCTCCGATCTTGCGCTCCTCAACGTGTCCTGCTAATCCCAGATCCTCTGCGCTCAGATCATCAAGAGCGCTCACTATTCTTCCACCACATGCTTTAACAAGCTTCTCCATATCGCTCTTCTTTGCTCTTCTGACAGCGTATATGCCAGCCTTGGCTAAGAAGTGCTGTGCAACATCGTCTATACCTTTCTGGCATATGAGCACGTTTGCACCGCTCGCCTTCACCTTATCAACCATCTCTCTGAGCATGCTCTCTTCCTGCTGGAGGAATCCCTGTAACTGATCCGGGCTCGTTATGCTTATCCTTGCATCAACCTCTGTCTTCTTCACCTCAAGGGCTGCATCCAGCAGAGCTATCTTCGCATTCTCAACAACCCTAGGCATGCCCTCGTGCACCCTCTCTTTATCCAGAATTATACCATCGATGAGTGATGTATCATCCACTGCGCCTCCCTGCTTCTTAATCACAAGTATGTTATCAATATCCGCAATTCTCTTTCCATCGGGCAGTTCTTCGGTTATGAGCTTTACAGCTTTAACAGAGATCTCGCTCAGCTTTTCTTTGTATGCACTTGCGCTCTTGCTGGCAAGGGCTGTCTCAGCCACCTTTCTCAACATCTCTTCATCATTCACTGTTATAGGCATTGCATTCCTCTCAAGGACCTCGACAGCCTTCTGTGAAGCCAGAGAATAACCTCTTGTTATGACCGTTGGATGTATATTCTGCCCCAGGAGATCCAGTGCCTGCTTCAGTAACTCTCCTGCGAGAACAACCGATGTTGTCGTTCCATCACCGCACTGCTGATCCATGGTCTTGGATACCTCTACCAGCATCTTTGCGGCTGGATGCTCAACATCAAGATTCTTCAGTATTGTCACACCATCATTCGTTATGGTCACATCACCCATCGAATCAACGAGCATCTTGTCCATGCCCTTTGGTCCAAGTGTGGACCTCACCGCATTACCTATTGCTATAGCAGCATTTATGTTATTTATCTGTGCATCTTTGCCGCTCTCCCTTCTTGTTCCTTCCCTCAACACAATTATTGGTTGTCCGCTCAACATTTTTTCACCTCTATAATGGTATAGTTTTACTTCTATTTAAACATTTCTAGATAGCAAACAACCCGGACAAAAGTTAAATAAGAAAGATATATATTAACAATGTGTTCAAGGGGATAAGGAAGGGCGTAGATGTACGCAATGAGATATTAGCAGGGCTGACGACCTTCATGACCATGGTCTATATTGTTTTTGTCAACCCCACCATTCTAAGCGAGACCGGTATGAACTTTGATGCCGTTATGCTTGCAACGATACTCAGCGCGAGCATAACCACGATAATCTGCGGATTATACGCAGATCTCCCCTTCGCTATGGCTCCGGGAATGGGCTTGAATGCCTACTTCACATACAGTGTTTGTATAGGTATGGGCATAAGCTGGCAGGTTGCGCTGGCGGCAGTCTTTATGGATGGTGTGATCTTTCTGATAATCTCTGTTCTGCCCGTAAGAGAGAAGATAATGCAGTCAATACCCCTGAGCCTCAAGCTTGGTACGAGTGTTGGTATAGGGCTATTCATAGCTTTCATAGGGCTTGTGAACTCCGGCATAGTTGTTTCAAATGAGAGCACGATAGTAGCATTAGGCAACATAGCTTCTCCATCAACCCTGCTAGCTCTCTTCGGTCTCTGCACAATGGCTCTGCTATCTGCACTCAATGTGAAGGGGGCTCTCCTCTTTGGCATACTGGCAACAACACTCCTTGGTTGGGTCTTTGGCATACCTGCTAGGCCAGAGAGCATATGGGATATCGTAGCTCTACCAGACTTCTCAGCACTATCAAGCACCTTTGTAAAAATGGATTTCGCGGGAGCCCTGGAGCTGGGGCTTGTGTGGGTTGTTATAACCTTTACTTTTGTTGATATGTTCGATACCCTGGGCACAGTAACGGGTTTAGCAACAAAGCTCGATATAATCGATGAAAGAGGCAGCTTCAAAGGTGCAAAGAAAATTTTCATAACAGACTCTATCGGCACAATACTTGGATCTGTGCTGGGAACATCAACCGTTACGACATATGTGGAATCTGCCAGCGGGGTTGCTGATGGGGGAAGAACTGGTCTGACTGCCATAGTGACTGGCATAGCTTTTCTGCTTACGCTCTTTCTTGTACCCTTCGCAAAGCTGGTGCCCAATGCAGCCACAGCTCCTGCGCTCATCATGGTGGGTCTCTTCATGATGGAGCCTGTGCTGAAGATAGATCTCAAAGACATAACAAATGCTCTGCCTGCATTCTTAACAATGATAGCAATGCCTCTAACCTACAGCATATCCAACGGGCTCATGCTGGGAATAATATCTTACACTGTGCTGAAATTGCTGACTAAGAGGTGGAGAGAGGTAAGCATAACCATGATCCTTCTCTCAATTATCTTTATAATCTATCTTCTCTATCCTCTGCTGATTTGACCTCTTATGGTTTATTCTTTATTATAATGGCATCCTTTAGCCTGGTGTTGGGAACTATCATATTGCCCTCGTCTGTCTCTATTGTTGTAGAGAGATTTGTTATCTCAACTATCCTGCCCATGTGATTCTCAAAGAGTATTGTGTCCCCAACCTCCCCGTTTCTCTTGAGCTGCATGCTTGAGGCAAAGTCCGCTCCAACATCTTTGAAACCAAGAATGAAAACGCCTGCAAGGGCTACGCAGAAACCGCCAACTATGAATGCCAGGAGTATATAGAGAGCTTCTATTGCAAGCCCGAGTTCATCAAGAGCTATTATCACACCAACGTAGATAACTGTGAATCTTATGCTCATAGTGAACAGATCTACAAAAGGCAGATCTCTATCCAAGGCAAACTTTTCAAATGCCATCCCGAGACGCGAGGAAAGCCACCATGCAACTATCAGTATGACTATGGCTAGCAATGCCTTTGGAAAATAAGCGAGGACAGAGATGATAGGCCCGGTTGGCAGGTTAACAACTGCGAAGGCTATTTGCAGGAATACCAAGAAAAATGAGATGCGCAGTATCCACTTTATGATTATTGTTATTATCCCTTTCACCTTCATTGTTCTCTCTAAAGGCTCGACCACATCCATCACACCAACAGCGCTGAGAATGCCGAAGATCACACGTATTAGAAATTCTGTTATTGCAACGCCAATGATTATCACAAATATCGCTACTATCAATCTCTGCACAAAAACAAGAGCAGGCGTTACATACGGAAAGAGGAAGCTCGCCCTGAAAACGAGAAGAGCAAGCTCAATGAACAAAAGCATAACAAAGATCCTTACAGTTATGTACAGCACATCAAACGTCTTTAAGCCCGTGCGTTCTATTGCTCTATCAACAGGAGCGAAAACCTGTTCAAGGTTCCAGAAGGAGAAGATCCTCCTCAGCACGGTGACAAATATCTCCATAATCGCTATGCCCGAAAAGATTATTCCAATCGCCGCAACAACATCCAGCAGGATTATAGAGATCCTGTTAAGGATCAGAGAAGCTTCTGGTACAGTTACGAACCCAAAAGACAGGTAAACAGAAAGGATAAATATCAGCCAGAAAAGGTAGTTAGCAATAAGGGAGGAAACGCTCTTCAGCCCCATCCTGTTAAATGCTTGCGTTATGTTTGCCCTGGAGCAAAGATCATCAAAGCCAATTCTGTTCAAAGCTCTATTTATTCCCCTCTTCACAAGATAGGCAGCAATATACCCAACTATCAGCACCAATATTACTTCAATCACCTGCGGTAAATATTCTATAACAGGAAAGAATTGCATCATCGTAGGAAAAGGTACCTATTTTTATATAAAACTTTTGAACTATTCAGCTCCAAGGGCTTCTTTAATCTCGAGCAG
The DNA here is from genome assembly GCA_011620765.1 of Thermoplasmata archaeon. GTDB lineage: Archaea > Thermoplasmatota > UBA186 > UBA287 > UBA287 > UBA287. The sequence continues at coordinate 2,704 of WOYO01000073.1, read as the reverse complement.
AAGAGAAGGTAATTTTTTCGTCACTGCAACCTCTTTGTTCATGAGAGAGACAAGAATAACAACATCATCCGAACCAGAAACCAGAAACGTGCCCATGTCTGTCTCAATGATCGCGGATCTAAAGCTCTTCATTCCCATGCGGGCACCAAGGTTCACGCCAGCATTGCACACTGCAGCAGCCATAGCGCACAAAGACTCTCCTTTCTCTCTTGGATCACAAACAATGGGAAGACCATCATAGGTAGAGATTACTATACCCAAAACACCAGGGTTGCTCTTACGAAAATTAGAAAGAATTGCCAAAAGATTTCTTTCCAAACCCTCCACAATCTAAAAAGAGCAATACACTATTTATAACTTTGCTTTATGGCATCTATCATCTTTGCAGCAAGAGCGCTCTCCCTAACATCATGAACCCTCACAATCTTTGCTCCACTCATAACCGAAGAAACCAGAGCCGCTATTGAGCCTTCGAGCCTTTCTTCTTTTTCACCACCCAAAACCTTTCCTATGAATGACTTCCTCGAGGCACCTACAGTTATAGCCCTACCCAGAGATCTCAGCTCTGAGAGGTTTTTTAAGAGAGAAAGATTCTCCTCAGCATTCTTGCCAAAACCTATGCCGGGATCTATCGATATCCTTTCTGCCTCAACCCCTTTTTTCTCAGCCAGATTGATGCTTTCCTCTAAATAGTCTAATATATCAAACATCATCTCCCCTCTATCCACCTTCCTGTTGTGCATAAGGATAAGAGAAGCATTGTAATCCACGGCAAGCTGCGCTATTTTTTCATCCCCGCCCTCCTGATCATTTATTATGCTCGCTCCGATCTTAAGGGCCTCTTCTGCCACCTCTGGCTTTGAGGTGTCTATCGAGATTGGTATCCTAACTTCTGTGCTTTCCAGGATGGCTCTCAGAGCCGGTATAACCCTGCGCTTTTCCTCCTCCAGGCTCACAGGCACATATCCTGGCCTGGTGGATTGCCCTCCAAGATCTATTATATCCCCTCCCTCTCTCTCTATCTGCTCAGCCCTCTCAGCTACCAGCTCTAATGTGTTATATTTTCCACCATCATAAAAGGAATCCGGGGTTACGTTGAGTATGCCCATAACGGCTGTTTGCTCAAAACAGCTGTCCCCAACCTTAAAAGTGGGTACGCTTAAGTAGTTCTCCACGGATCTCTTTATCTCCCCGGATAGAGATCTCAGGTTTTTTATTGGCTGAACATTAAGCTTTTCAGCGACCTCTTCCAGCGTTTTAAGAGAGCCCATCAGCAGGACCCTGGATGTGCCTTTCAGAGAATAAGCAGAGATCGAAATGCTGGCATCACCTCCCTTCGATAGGGCTTCCTGCTTTATTATGTTTGCATCCCTGGCGCTCAAATCTTTGATCTCTATGCAAAGGCCTATTGTCTTGGGAACAAGGTAAGGATAACCGCGCGCATCAGCTCCTGTATCCTTTATATACTCTAAAGCTTCTTCCCTGCTCTGTGGTCTGAGAACACGAAGAGCCATCTAATCCCTCAGCAATGAAAGGATCTCATTCCTTGAAGAGGCGCTCTTGCGGAATATGCCCCTTATAGCGCTCGTTATGACGAAACTATCCTCCTTCTTTACACCTCTCATCATCATGCATAGATGCTGTGCCTTTATGACAACAGCAACGCCATAGGGCTCAAGGACTTCAAATATAGAATCAGCTACCTCAGATGTCATGCGCTCCTGAAGCTGGAGCTTTCTTGAAGAGATATCGACTACCCTTGCTATCTTGCTTATGCCTGTTAGCTTCCCTTTCTTGGGGATATAGGCAACATTTGCCTTTCCAAAGAATGGAAGCATATGGTGCTCGCACATGGAGAAAAAGCTTATGTTGCGCACCAGAACGAGCTCTTCATGATCTTCATTAAAATAAACGCTCAGCTCCTGCTTTGGATCCTTTCCTGCACCATACAGGATCTCTTCACACATATCGGCTATTCTCTCTGGTGTGCCTTTTAGACCTTCCCTGTTCTTATCTTCTCCTATACCTTCAATAAAGAGCTCAACAGCGCTCTTTATCTTATCTCTATCCATAGAGAGATAGGCTGATATGCGGATAAAAGAGTTTCTGATAAAGAGGATAAAACAAAGCGTATCTTTTATAAAGTTTTATATTCTCATATACGTACTTTGTATTATGAAGAAAATAGCGATCCTTTTACTGCTCATGCTCGTGCCCTGCGTCATAGCAGAGGGCCTAAGCATAGAGATCGTAGACTACAGACACTCCAGCAGATACCTGGATAAAGAGGACTGCTATAAAGGAGAAGAAAATGGTATAGAGATGTACCTCGCAGGGACGATAATAAAGATAAGGGTAACTGAGGGAACAACACGCATGCCGGATGCTGATGTTAGAATAACTTATGAGCTAGATGGTAAGAAAAAAGAGGAGTATTTCAAGACAGATCTCTGGGGTGAGGTTGAGATAGAGCTTCCTTTTGTTGAGCGCAGGCCTGTAGAAGTGCAGATAGATGCTGTTGCTCAACCAGAGGAGGGCTTCGGTGGTGTTTCGGGATCAATAAAGATAATAGTTGTTCCTTATAGGCTAGGAAACCCTGGGGAGTTTTTATCCTGGCGGGACCAGATAAAATAAGATTGTAAATGAAATATTATAATTGGCATCATAGATTATTGTAGATGAGGGTTCGAGTTAAAATAACAGA
>WOYO01000089.1 GCA_011620765.1 Thermoplasmata archaeon | reverse complement strand
TAAAAAGGACTAGGATGGTAGATAAGCGAAAAAGGCTCTATCCTATCTCAAGCATCCTGTCCAGTGCTCTCTTTGCTCTCACTCTGATCTCTTCAGGCACTGTTACTACATTTTTTCTCTGCTCCATCGTTTGAATCACCTTCTCAATGGTTGTCCTCTTCATATCGAAGCACACAGCCTCTTCTGAAAGGGGAATAAACTCCTTCCCGGGGTTCTGCTTCTTCAGAGGATATATCATTCCTGCCTCTGTGCCTATCACGAACCTCTCTCTCCTGCTCTCCTTGACATAGCGCAGCATCTGTGATGTGCTCATAACCCTATCAGCAAGCGCGGTAACAGAAGGCGTGCACTCTGGATGGACAATCACCTCAGCATCAGATCTCTTTCTGACGTCTCCCGCTTTCAGCATCTCGTGCACATAGCAGTAACCCTGAGAAAGAATGACCCTCTTTTCTGTATGAGCAGAAACGTAATTGCCCAGATTTCTGTCCGGGACGAAGATTATGCTGCTCTCATCCATGGAATTCACAACATCAATAGCGTTTGCAGAGGTGCAGCAGCAATCGCTCTCAGCCTTTACTGCAGCAGAGGAGTTGATGTAACAGACGACAGCTGCTTCAGGATGCTTCTCCTTCATCTCTCTGAGATCTCTCACTGTTACCATGTCTGCTAGAGGGCAGCCAGCGTTCATGTCTGTGAGCAGCACTTCCTTCTCAGGGTTCAATATAGCGGCGCTCTCCGCCATAAATCTGACGCCACAGAATATGATTGTGTCTGCATCTGTATCTGCGCATAGACGGGAGAGCTCAAGTGAGTCCCCCACAAAGTCTGCAACTTCCTGAACCTCAGGTCTCTGATAGTTATGCGCAACTATCACCCCGTTCAGCTCCTCCTTCAGTCTCCGAATCCTATCCCTGTTATACTCTGTATTCTGCATTCAAAGCCACTCTATTCCCCGCTCCCTGGCTGTTTTCTCCGCTTCTTCATAGCCAGCATCTGCATGTCTCACAACACCTATGCCGGGATCACTCTTGAACACGCGCTCTATCTTTTTATCCGTGAGCTCACTTCCATCAAGCACGACTGTCATTCCAGCATGGGTTGAGTACCCTATGCCTACGCCCCCTCCATTGTGTATGGCAACCATATCGGCGCCGCTGGCGCAGTTTAGCAGTGCATTCAGCAGTGGCCAGTCAGCTATCGCATCACTCCCATCCTTCATGCCCTCTGTCTCTCTGTATGGTGAGGCAACACTCCCGCTATCCAGATGATCTCTGGTAACTGCTATTGGTGCCTCAAGCTCCCCTTTCCTAACCATCTCATTTATTATCCTTGCAAATCTGTCTCGCTCTCCATAGCCCAGCCAGCACACTCTGGCGGGAAGCCCCTCGAATGGCACCTTAGCCTGAGCCTTTTTTATCCAGTTCGCAGTCTCTGGGAATTCCTTCATAGCAACCTCATCTGTCTTCAAAATATCCTCTTTATTTCCGGAGAGAGCAATCCATCTGAATGGCCCTTTTCCTTCGCAGAATAGAGGCCTTATAAACAGTGGAACAAAGCCCTTGAAGTCAAACGCATTGTCTATTCCTGCCCTTCTGGCTTGCTCCCTTATGTTGTTACCATAGTCAAAGACTATTGAGCCTCTGCTCATGAAGCCCAGCATGGCTTTGACATGCTCTCTGACGCTATCATAAAATAGCTTCCTGTACCTCTCCGGGTCCTCTACTCTGAGTCTGTCAGCCTCCTCAACGCTCAAACCTTTGGGCACATAGCTGAGTGCGTCATGGGCTGGTGTCTGATCCGTCACTATATCAGGTATGAAGCCTCTCTTAAGGATCTCCGGATAAACTTCAGCTGCATTCCCTATGAGCGCTATGGATATAGCCTTTCCTTTTTCCTTTGCATCATTTGCAATACTGAGCGCTTCATCTGTGCTCCTCACCATAACATCACAATAGCCCCTCTCTATCCTCTTCTGAGCTCTCTTCTCATCAACCTCAACAACTATTGCTATGCCATCATTCATTGTTATTGCCAGAGGCTGCGCACCACCCATACCGCCCAGACCTGCACTGAGGGCTATCCTGCCTTTTAGCGACCCACCAAAATGGATCTTTGCGCATGAAGCAAATGTTTCGTAGGTGCCCTGGATTATTCCCTGCGTGCCTATATAGCACCATGAGCCAGCGGTCATCTGTCCATACATTGTGAGTCCTTTCTTCTCCAGCATTCTGAAATATTCCCAGTTTGACCAGTAGGGCACAAGGTTGGCATTTGCTATCAACACTCTCGGGCTGAACTCCGTCGTTTTGAATATCGCAACAGGCTTGCCTGATTGTATTAACAGGGTCTCATCGCTCTCAAGCGCTCTGAGCGCTCTAACAATAGCATCAAAGCACTCCCAGTTGCGTGCTGCTTTTCCTGAGCCTCCATAAACTATGAGATCCTCCGGCTTTTCAGCATTCTCAAGGTTGTTCATCAGAAGCCTGAGAAATGCCTCCTGCTTCCATCCCTTACAGCTTATAGTTTTGCCCCTCGGTGCTTTTATCTCCATTATGATATATAGAAAGCAGGATAAATAAAATTTTTCATGGCTGTCATTATGCAAGGTTTGATTTTTTTAACACAGAATAAATAGGTAAAATGGTTGGGATGTCTAGATTGTCATCAAATGATACAATACTCGCTCATACTTCTGGGATCTGATCTCAGAACGCACCATTTATTTTGAAGTAAACGGCCTCTAAGACTGTGCGAGATCTTATCTCAGTTCTTTGCCAGTGCCTCTACCTCTCTTTTTCCACTCTCGAGCTCTGTTCTCTGCTCCTGGTCCATGTTTATTAACAGAGCCTGGAACTCACCCACATGTGTCTTCTCCTCCCTTGCTATGTCCAGAAGCACCTTTCTTGTGGTGGCGTTTTTTGTCATTGAAGCCATCTGTTCATAGAAATTTATGGCGTCAAGCTCGGCTGTTATTCCATTTCTCGCTATCTCCTTTTCGAGATCTGCCTGCGGGACCTTTGACATGTCTACAGGTGTTGTCGCCATCTGGGCTTCGCCTTTCTGAGTTGCATCTGCTAGCAGATAGCCCGCAAACGCCGCTATCACCAGGCACACAGACATGATAACTGTTTTTGTTTTCATAATTATTAATACTCTCTTTGCTATATCTCTTTTTTCGCGCCTTAGATTGCGCAGGGAGATAGGTTCAGTTTGTTCCTGGACAGCACCATAGCCTCAACGGGTCTATGGATAAGCAAGCAATTCTGTATTCATCGACATTATGCAGACCCATGGTAGAATCCATAAAGGGAGCAGGAAAACGTTGCAATGCGCCTCTCTGCGAAGCAACAGGGAAGCGGTGTAAAATTCTCATAACCTTTTTATATGCATAATGTAATCTCCGCTCCATGGAGAAAGGAGAGATTGTTTATGTTGAATATGACGCTTACGTCGATGGTAAGCTATTTGATACAACTCATGAAGATGTAGCAAAAGAAAATGATATACACAATGAGGATAGAAAATACGGCCCCTTGCCCGTTATAATCGGTGCGGGAAGGCTTGTTAGAGGATTTGAAAACGCGCTGGTTGAAGCTAATGTGGGGGAAGAAAAGGAAGTAGAGTTTGGTGAAGAAGAGGGGTATGGAAAGAGAGATCCAAAGCTCGTTGAGACCTTTTCTATAAGAGAGTTCAGAAGAGAAAGAATAGAACCACAACAGGGAATGGAAGTAAGCATAAGGAATAGAAGGGGCACGGTGATTGCTGTTACTGCAGGTAGAGTTATCGTTGATTTCAATGACCCTTTAGCGGGCAAGACGTTGAAGTACAGGTTTAAGATATTAGAAAAAGTGGAAGAGCCTGAAAGAAAAGCACAGGCTATAATCGAGATGTACTACCCGAGTTATGAGGGTTTCAGGATCTCCTCTGATGGGGAATCCATGAATGTTGTTTTACCAGAGATCTGCAAGAGCGATCAGCGCTGGTTTCTGGTCAAATTCGCTGTTGTTGGAGACCTGAGAGATTACGCAAAGATAAACAGGGTAAGGCTAATAGAAGAATATATGAGCGAAGAAAAGAAAGCTGAGGAGACAAAGACAGAAGTAGAGACAGAAGCGGAGAGCGAGGCCATGACAGAAAAAGCAGAGGTGGCAGAACAAGCAGAGCAGCCCTCGGAACAAAAAGTTGAAGAAATAAGATCAGAAGAAACAGAGGAGCAGAAGGAAGAGCAGCTCACTTCATAAGCTCGCCGATTATCCTCACGTGCTTCTTTTCCTCTTTTATTATCTCCTCCAGCACCTCTCTCGTTTTACCTTCAGAGAGCTCTGAGATCTCTGTGAAGAATAGTAGAGTATCCTTCTCGAACTGCAGCGCGAAAGAGAGCAGCTCTTCTCTACTTTTTGCCTTCTTTGCCTTGACCAGAGTTTTTTCATTCCCCAGGAAGAACTCAGAGCTCACTATCGTATTCAGATACTTTTCGACCTCTTCCATATCATCAGGTTGAATGAGCTTTTCTGTTTTTCCTCTCAAGCCCTCAAACCTCTTTCTGTGCTGGTCCTCCTGCATGGCCAGAAAGTCAAAAAGATCTTTGAGAGTTTTGTCTTCAGTGTCTTTTGCAGCGCCCGCGTAAAATTCCTTCCCATTCTTTTCGGTGTTTATTGCCATCTCAACTACTTCTTCCGCAGAGTACATGTCTCAAAATCACCCTGCGCATTTATATTCATTTCTTTTTATAAGCCCGAGTTATATCAGCTCTCCTCTTTTACACTCCTGAATGAAAAGCAACTTATAGTTTTCTCAACACCCTCTACCATTCTCAGGCGATTAACCACGAGATCGCCAAGCTCTTCAACACTCCCAGCTCTGGCTTTGACGATAAAATCCCATTCACCAGAGACTATGTGCACCTCAAAAACATTCGGTATTCTTGCAATCTCCTGAGCAAGCTCGCTCTGCGTCTTCTCTATTCCCGGAGAAAAAGAAACAAGAATAAAAGCCGTAGTGCCCAGTCCGAGTTTGTGATAATCGAGCTGCACCGTGAACTTTTTTATAACCTTTTCATCCACAAGCCTCTTTATTCTTTCATGCACCGTAACCCTGGGAATGTTGAGCTTTTCTGCAATCCTCGTCGTGCTCTCTCTGCCTCTCTCTTTTAGCTCCTCGATTATGCTGAGATCTTTCTCATCCATACAAACAATGTGTCTACAAAAATAAAAATTTTTGTAATAAAGTTTACATTTTGTCATAATTTTTATCAAAATGTTTTTATTCCACGGAGTTATAACGCACTTTATGCAGGCGGAGATGCTAAAGGAAATAACAGACCTATCTGAAGAAGAGCTGGAAAGAAAAAGAGCTATTGGTAGCATAACAACAAAGACACTGAGCTATCTGACACAGGCCTTTGTTACAGGGGGCTTTAACTGGATTTTGCCGGTGGTTTTTTCAAAGGCAACAGACCCTTTATGGCCAGATCCTCAGGCATCCATAGAAAAAAGGGTTGAGGTAGAGATCTATGGAAGAGAGGTGAGAGCCATGCAGAGCATGATCGTGCATAAGATAACAGCATGCTCTCTTCTTTATGGCAGACTCTTTACGCTCTCCCCAAACATAAGGATAGAGAGAAGAGACAGAGCAGCAACAGGGATACATGCCTATGAATTCACGCAACTCGACTTTGAGGTGAGGCACGCCAGCTCTAGAGACATTATGAAGCTGGTTGAAGACCTGTTGTGCGGGCTTATAGCGCACCTCAGAGTTGAGGCAAAAGAGGAATTAAAGCTCCTTGGCAGAGATCTCAGCGTTCCTGAAAGACCCTTCCGTATCTACGAAGTAACAGGTAACGAAAAAGAGTTTTGCTGGGTTGTGAACATGCCGAGGGAGTTCTATGATTTTGAGGATTTTGATACGGGCAAATGGGATAACTACGATCTTTATTTACCAGGCTTTGGCGAAGTTCTTTCAGGCTCAAGAAGGGAATATGAGTACCAAAAGATAATAAGTAAGATGGAGAGAGATGGTGTGAGAAAAGAGAGCTATAAAGCGCTCCTTGAACTGGCAAAAAGCGGCAGAATAAAGCCTACGGCTGGAGCAGGGATTGGAGTAGAGCGATTGATTGCATGGATCTGTGGCTCAAAACATGTTTGCGAGGTTCAGCCCTTTCCAAGGATCCCTGGTTTTGTTGGAGAATTGTGATGTGTAAAAAACTGGTGCAATGTCCTGATAAAAGCTTTGAGACCAGAGCATATAATACAAAAACAATAGCAAACTATTTAAACACAATAGACCTTTTACCATTAGAGGTAAGTTAGATGAACAGACTATACATCGGGAATCTGAGCTACTCTGCAACAAACGATGAGCTCAGACAGCTCTTTTCGAGCTACGGAAACGTGAAAGAAGTGAAAGTGATCCAGGGTAGAGGCTTTGGGTTCGTAGAAATGGGGAGTGAAGAAGAAGCAAAGAAAGCTATGGAGGCTTTGAACGGAAAGGATTTCAAGGGAAGAAGCCTTAAGATAGACGAAGCTAGAGAATCACAACCGAGAAGAAGATACTGAGATTAGAGACTAAAACACTTCTCTTCCTCTTTTTATTACACTTTTAACCTTTTTTGCTCCAAATCTTGAGAAGAAATCTATATGATTTTTTGCTTCTGTTATAATCAGGTCCGCTATAGCCCCTTTTGATATATAGCCCCTGTCTTTCAAAGCTAAAGCTCTGGCCCCATTTATTGTTATTCCTTTTAAGACGTCTATGGGTTTCATACGCATGCAATAGCAGGCAAGATCTGCAACAAATCCCATGTTCTCGCACCAGCAGTTCGGATTTATGTCTGTAGCTAAGGCTACAGGAACCCCCATCGCAGCGATCTCTGCTCCTTTTGCATAGGGCTCAAAGGAGGAAAAAGAGGTCGCAGGCAAAAGGCAGGGCACTGGCGACCCTTCAGATCTAAGAGCTTTAAAGCTATCCAGAGAGCTCTTTATCAGGTGATCAACCGATACGCAACCAGCATTTGCTGCAAGCGCTATTCCTCCACAATCTGAGAATTCATCTGCGTGCAGCTTTAGCTTCAATCCAAGTTTCTTTGCTCTCTCCAGCAGCTTTTCTGTGTCATCATAACCAAACGCATCCATAAAGACATCAAAGAACTCTGCCCTGCCCTTTATCCTCTCCATCTCTCCCATGAGCTCTTCAGTATACCCCTCGTATGGCTTTATGTGCGCCAGGAACGTCGGTACTATATCTATTCTATCGCTGAGCCTTTGCTTAAGCTCATCTATAAGCCCGAGAAGCCTCAGCTCCTGATCCATTGTCACCCCATATCCGCATTTCACCTCCATCGTTGTTGTTCCATGCTCTATCGCTCTCTCTATACGCGCTATGGATTCCTGTAGAATTTCATCATCATCAGCCTCTGTTGTGTCCTTTACGGTTCTGTTTATGCCATAGCCGGCTTTCAGTATATCCATATATCTTCTTCCCTCAAGTTTCATTTCAAGCTCCCTTTCTCTGGAGCCCGCAAAGACTGCATGGGTGTGAGAATCAACAAAGCCGGGCATAACAAAATCCGCTTTTGTGGCATCGCACGCATATGCTTCGCCCTCACCCTTGCCAAAATCGATTATGTGATCATCAAAAACGATGAAAGCATCCTCTATTACTTCTTCCCCTGTAAAGAGCTCCCTGCACACTATTTTCTGCATACTCTTAAGCTCAGGTTACGTATATCATTTTTTTGCCCTTCTCATCTCCCTGCGCAATCCGATAAGAACCTCTATCAGACAGCAGACTGGAAGAGTGAAAAGCGCGTGCCAGTGATGGAGATCCAAAAGAGCTCAGAGAATGTTGTTAAAGCAATGGATGGGAAGTAAAGAGATATCACATACAAACAAAATTGAGCATCACATAGAAAGGATAGAGCCCTATTTTATCTCTGGCTGTTCCGTACGGGAAGGTCTGATTTTCATCCCTGCAGGCTTCAGCGCGGGGGTTGAGCGCGTGTATTCCGACAATCAGTGATCTTCTGCTTCACGATCACAAGCCTTGGATTCTCTGCGCCTCCAGCCACTGCAACATCCATGATCTCTGGAGCAGTTCTCTCCAGGTTTTTACCGCTGCACCCCCTTCATCGCTTTAGAGCACTGAGTGCATCAAGCATCTTTTTGAGAGAGAGATCAGTTGTAACCAGAGGTATCTTCTCGACCTCCGCAAGCTTTATGGCAAGTTCATCAACCCTATCAGGCTGATGGAAAATAATCATCGCCGGCTTTATTGGCTGTGCCCTCACAGCTATCATGGGGCTTCTGCCAAACTTGACCCCACAGAAAACAAGAGCTCTCTGATTGCTCCAGCCAAAGATGCGCAGATAATCAAGAGCGCCGAATGATGTTATTGTCTTTACACTGTCCATGACTGTATACCCATATATGTCTCTATTTATGCCTTCAGGATACCCGACAATCTTACCATCTATAGCTTCTACAATTCTCTTTGCTTTAACTGGCGTCGGAAGCTCCTCCATAGCAAATATGGCATCGCTGTTCTCAACAGAAGCGTATCTGTTAAGTATTGCCCCCCCTCTGCTAGAATCCATCTCTATGAAGGTTTTTACTATCTTTTTTATGTTCTTTGTTGAAGGCACTCTTCTCCCCTTTTCCCAGTCATTGATAACAGAAGGGCTCACACCGAGAGCCTGTGCCAGCTCGCTCTCACTGAACCCGAATATCTCCCTCCACTTCTTCAGCGTTTCTCCTGGTTTTGGAGAAAGCGCTATTTCACCTGCTATTTTTTCCTCTATTTCCATATTATCCCTCCACCGGTCTGAATTTATAACCGTATATTATAAGCCCGTTCTTACCATAGGCCCTGAGCTTTCTGGTCACCATCTCGACACGCATCCCTATTTTTACATCCTCATAATTCACATCTGTGAGCTGCGCCGATACTATAGGCCCATCATCCAGCTTTATCATCGCCACGGGATATGGTGCCTGAGACTCAAAGTGCTCCGGCGGGCTGGTCACCAGGGTATAGGAATAAACCTCACCCTCAGGCTTTAGCCCCCTCGGAACATAGTTCTCGGATCCGCATCTCGGACACACCCTGCGCGGGGGGAAAGATAGGTTCCCGCAGTCAAGGCATTTTGTGCCCTCCAGCATATACCTCTGATATCTTAACCTCCAGTTTCTAGAGATTTCCATTTTAAATCCTCCTCAATATGTGTGTTATGACGGTTGCGCCGCTTCCACCAAAATTCTGCGCCATTGCGATCTCTGCATCTTTGACCTGGTTCTTCCCGGCCTCACCCCTCAGCTGCTCAACACACTCAACTATCTGGTAAACGCCTGTTGCCCCCACAGGATGCCCCCTGGCTTTTAACCCACCCATGGTGCATATTGGTATGCTGCCATCGAGCGCTATCTGCCCCTCCTTTGCCAGCGTGCATCCTTTTCCCCTCTCTGCAAAACCGCACGCTTCAAGGCTCATGGCGCTCATTATGCTGAAAGCATCGTGGAGCTCAAAGAGATCTATATCCCTTGGCTCAACCTCTGCCCTTTTGTATGCATTCTCTGCAGAGATCTTTGCAGCCTTTAGAGTGAGAGGATCCTCTCTGGCTGAAAGCGTTAACGTGTCTGTTGCACAGGCACTTGAGGCTATACTGACGCAGTGATCCTTTCTCTTTTCCATACCTATGTCCCTCATAAGCTCTTCGCTGATAAGTATGCATGCAGCAGATCCATCGCATATAGGGCTGCTATCAAAGACACTTATGGGATCACAAACTCTCGGTGCTTTCAAAACCGTATCCACACTGATCTCATTCCTGTACATTGCATAGGGGTTGTGCACAGCATTAGCATGAGAGTTTACGGGGAAAAGGGCCAGATCTTCGTGCTTCACGTTGTGCTCATACATGTATCTTCTCGCAAGCAGCGCATTGATGGCAACAAACGAAAAGCCGTGCGCAACCTCGTAGTCAGCATCTGTTGCCCCTGCAAGTCCAACAGTGGCCCTGGGAGTGAGCACGTCTGTCATCTGCTCCGCACCGACAACAAGAGCGCAGTCTATCTCTCCGCTCTTTATGTGCAGATACGCTCTGCGCATAGCATCCGCACCGGAAGAGCAGGCGCTCTCTATGTGTGTTGCCTCTATAGGAAGCAGGCCTGCATGATCTGCTATCAGCGCACCAAGATGCTCCTGCTGCGCAAGCTCACCAGCAAGCATATTGCCCACATATAGTGCTTCTATCTTTTTTCTATCGATCTCCGAATCCTTTATTGCTCTTATTATTGCATCAAGAGCAAGATCCCTGAAAGAGAGATCCCAGTGCTCACTAACTGCGGTCTGCCCTATCCCTGCTATATAAACGTTGTTGCCCATTTTAATCACCCATATCTATTTCTCCCCTGAATCTGAGGTATGTGGAGTAGTCTATGTGAACCTTCTTCTCTATATAGCTTTCTACATAAGGAGCAAGATCTCTTTTTTTCTCAATGCCATCCATAACGGTAAATGCTATCGCATCGCTTCCTGCCCCGGAGCCAAAAGAGACAGCAAGCACCCTCTCCCCAGGTTTAGCATGATCTAACACATTTGCAAGGCCTAATGGTGTTGCACCAGAGTAGGTGTTTCCTATTCTTCCACTGAGCAGTCCATATCTTATCTGCTCTTTGGTAAAGCCAAGATCTCCGGCAACGGTCGAGGGAAACTTCACATTTGGCTGATGAAAAATAACGTGATCAAAATCTCTGGGAGAAGCGCCCATCGAGTTCATTATCTCTATGGCGGCCATAGTGACATGCTTGAAGTATGCGGGCTCCCCGGTAAATCTGAAACCGTGCATCGGATATTTCTGCCCCTCTCTCCTCCAGAAGTCTGGCGTATCTGTGGTAAATGAATAGATCTCATCAACTCTCGCTATAGCCTCATCACTCTCTCTGGAAAACACATATGCTGCACCACCCGAGGCTGCTGTGTACTCCAGCTCATCCCCAGGTCTACCCTGCGCGGTATCTGCACCTACAGCCAGAGCGTAATCGGCAAGCTCACTGCTCACATATGCTGTGCAGCATTTCATTGCCTCTGTGCCAGCCTTGCAGGCGAATTCAAAGTCTGCAACGCTAACCTGAGGTGTAGCGCCTATAGCTTCAGCAATTATGGTTGCCGTGGGCTTTACCGCATAAACCTTAGATTCGCTCCCAAAAAAAACCACTCCTATCTTTTCGCCATCCATGTTTGCTCTCTTAAGAGCATTTCTGGCAGCCTCTATGGCTATTGTTGTGGAATCCTCATCTATCCCTCCAACAGCTTTCTCCTCTATAGGCCCTCTTGAGCTCCCCCAGACCTTTGCTATTGTCTCATCCCTTATTCTATAACGGGGTATAGCAGCTCCATACCCTTTGATAAACACATTTTTAACCTTCATCCTTCTCACCCTTAATCGAGTTTATTCTATATAA
>WOYO01000063.1:10621-11693 GCA_011620765.1 Thermoplasmata archaeon | reverse complement strand
CAGATATGGTAATAGCTTGATGGGCTCTAACAGGATAGGATAAATGAGCACATATATAAAGTATATAATCTATCTCCTGTGTGTCCAAAATCCTGTTGGTCTCCCCGTACTTTTACCCCCACGTTGGGGGAGTGGAGAACCATGTGAGATACCTTGCAAGAAATCTTTCTAAAAGAGGCTTAAATGTGACTGTGATAACCACACTGCTGGATGGGTTAAAGGATGATGAGGATTTTGAAGGCTACCACATTCATAGGATAAAACCGCTAATGACGCTTTTGCGAACGCCTATAACCCCGGGGATAAAAGGGTACATAAGGAAGAGAGAAGAAAATAAAAGTGAAAAAATAGTTGTTCACGCGCATTCCCCTCCGCCTCTGCCCGCATATTACGCAGCAAGAGCAACAGGCAACCTTATACTCACATACCACTGTGATGAGGATCTGCCAACACCCATAGGCTCTTTTATAGTGTGGCTATATAGAAGCATATTCGGGAAATATACAGTCAAAAAGGCAAAGAGGGTAATAGCATCTACAGCTTCTTATGCAAAGACCTCAAGACTGCTGTGGAACAGAAAGGTGGATATAGTGCCTATGGCTGTTGATACAAACTTCTTCAAGCCTGTAGACCCATCACAGCTACGCAATGAGCTTGTTAGCAAAGGGGTTATTGAAGGCGGGGATAGAGTTGTGCTCTTTGTGGGCAGACTTGTGCAGCATAAAGGACTTGAAGAGCTTATGACGTGTGCAAACTATGTAAATGCAAAGATCCTCATATGCGGAGACGGCCCACTGAAAAATAGGTTAGAAAGAGAGATAGAAGCCCAGGGGCTTAAAGATAAGGTAAAGCTTCTTGGAAGCATAGATGATGAGCTTTTGCCCTACTATTATTCCTTATGTGATGTTTTCGTTCTCCCATCACACTCAAGGCTTGAAGCCTTCGGCATAGTTCTGTTAGAGGCCATGGCGTGCGGTAAGCCAATAATAGCAAGTGATATCCCGGGCTCAAGGGAGATCGTTGTGGAAGGATACAACGGTCTTTTAGCAGAGCCTTTGAATGCTATGGATCT
>WOYO01000063.1:0-10521 GCA_011620765.1 Thermoplasmata archaeon | reverse complement strand
CAGAGCCTTTGAATGCTATGGATCTTGCGGAAAAAATAAATGAGATCCTGCAGAATGAAAAAAACGCAAAGGAAATGGGTAAGAACGGAAGAAGATTGGCAGAAGAGAGATACAGCTGGGATAAAATAACTGATAAGATAATAAGAATATACTACGAAACTTTCGGAGAGCTTCATTGATCTTTTTTGTGAATGGTTTTTTACTGTCTTTTTTTTTTTGCGTTTTTACACATTCGTGTCGTTAAACGAAATTATTAAATACTAGAAATTACATAGAATTATAGGGTGAAAAAATGGTAGCACTTTTGCAATATTGGGAGAGGTTTATTGAGGCCTTTATGGAATACGCCCCAGGCATAATAGGAGCAATATTGATAATTCTGGTGGGCTATTTCATATCTCGCGCAATAAAAAAGCTCATAATAAGGATTCTGGAGCGCGTTGGGTTTGATAGTCTGTGCGACAGGATAAAGCTGACGCAGGCGCTGAACAGGATAGGTATAAAATCTATATCTTCGCTGATAGGAACGCTGGCATTCTGGGCTCTTTTCATAATCTTCCTTGGCTGGGGTTTTGAGTATATTAATGTCCCAGAGCTTGTCCCTATCCTTGCAACAATATCTTCTATAATGGCAAGGATCCTCGCCGCGGTAATCATAGTGATCGCGGGCATAGCAATAGCCGATTTTGCTATCAGAATTATAAAGGGCGCATTAGAAAAAACAGGGATACAGAAATACCTCGAGCCAGTGGACAAAACAATAGAAAAAGCCGGAATCACATTTCTTGACTTCCTTTACTATTCTATAGAAGCTCTGATAGTGCTGTTTTTCGTTCAGGGAGCCTTTCAGGTTTTGAACGTTGAGATCCTCTCCAGGTTTATAGAGCCAATACTGCTCTATGTGCCAAGGATAATCGTAGCGATATTCATAGTCATAATAGGGCTTGTCATAGCAGAATTCATCGTGCGCATTGTCAATGGGATCCTCAACTCAATCAACTTCTCATCGATAGTGAAACCTATAGAAGAGCCCATAAAGAGAGAAGGGCTGATAACGAGGATAATAGATCTTGTGGTGAGAGTTTTTATAGTTATAATCTCACTTGAGCTTGCCCTGGACATACTGGCAATCCCGCTGCTTATAGAGTTCCTGAACGCCGTTCTCTACTGGCTGCCCAGTCTGATAGCTGCAATAGTCATAGTTGTTGCTGCATGGTGGTTTGGCTCATGGGCAGGGGATAAAGTAAGCGCATGGTGCGAAGAAAACAATATTCCATACACCACAATGATCTCTGCAGGCATAAAATATGGCATAATAGCAATAGGATTCCTTGTGGCGATAGATCAGATTGGGATAGAGGCCCAGGTGCTCAATGCCATAATCTCCATAATTGTCGTAGCGCTCATAATTCCAGTCGGTGTTGCACTGGCATTTGTCTTTAAGGACTATGGTTCTGACATGGGAATAGGAATAAAGCTGAAGCGCATAGCAGAGGAGGGTGACGAGGTAGAGGCAGAAGGAATAAGCGGGGCGATAGTTGAGATAGGGAGCTTCGCCACAACAATAAGGAGCAAAGAGGGCAATGTCGTGGTGCCAAACACGATGCTCAATAAAGCTAGGATAGTGAAGAAGCGCTGAGCTTCTTCACAACCTTATCTACCTCACTTCCATACTGCATCGCTTTTTTCCTCTGAAGCGCGATCTCTTCTGGCAAACCCAAAGAAATAGCCAGGGAACGAAGGAACTTTTTCCCTTCTCTTTCTTCTAAAGGCAGAGACAAAGCAAGATCCTTCAAAGTAACGTAAGGGAATATTATTTCTTTATCAAAAAGGGAGAAGATCTTCTTCTCTATTCCTTTTTGAATCCACCTCTCAAAATCATCTCTTGCTTTTATCACCTTTTCTTCTGCGCTCATCCTTGCATATTTTGCATAGCCTAAGAAGAGCTCATCCGCTCCCTGACCGCTAAGAACCTTTTTCTCTCGTATATTTTTAGCAAGTATGTAGTGCGCTATATCAAGAGAGTTCTTTGAAATAGCAAAAGCTTCTCTTATGTCATCAATCGTAAAGAACACAGGCTCAAAATCTAAACCAAGAAGCGATGCGCTCTTTTTAGCATTTATGAAATCATAGCTTTGCTTTGTGTAGCACAGGGTGTAAAGCTTAGGTTCTATGGCAAAAAAAGCTATCAGGCTGCTGTCTAAACCTCCTGAAAAAAGCACAGCGGGAGCTCTAAAGGCCCTTATCCTTTCTTCAAAAGCTTTCCTACAATCCATCCTCAATTCATCCAACCTTCAATCGATCCGATCGAAGAAAGGAATCTCTCCTTTGAGTAATATCTTGCTTTGATATCAATATCCTTTACATTCAATTGCTTTTTGAGCCCAAGGGTAAAAGAGAAAATAGCCCCAGGATAGGTGGGTATGCATGCATAATATGTATAGACATGCTCAAAAGCCTTCTTCATATTGTTTATTGCTCTTTTATGCGCATCTCTGTCCGCTACAGGGCTCTCTGTCTGAGCAACAAAAACATCGCAGAGCTCTGCTGCATTCCTGTAAAACTCTTCGGAAAAAAGCCCCTCGGCCAGAGGAGTAGGATCAGTTGAATCAACTATGAGTATATCCCTTTTTTCGCTGTTCGTTTTCATAAAATCAAATCCATCACCTACAGTTATCTTTATCTTTTGCAGCGCTGAAGAAACATCGGGCAAGAATTTTCTGCTAACATCCATAACCATACGGTCTATCTCAACCAGTTCCACTTCTGCTTTTTCACAAGCTTTGAGGACTTCTCTGGCTGCTCCTCCATCACCACCACCAATTATCAATACAGAGCCAGTATTATCTGAGTTTACTATTGCAGGAAGAACTAAAGATTCATGGTATATGAACTCATCCCTCTCTGTTGTCTGGACTGCCCCATCAAGCACAAGCATATTACCCAGATGCATTGTTTCATACACCTCTATATGCTGGTATTCTGATCTCGCATCAAATACCTTATCCTTTACGGGTATGAGAGGGGCATAGTCACGGTCCTCAACAAAGTGCTTCAATAGATATCCCTCTCTTAATCTCGTTCACCGTCATCCGCTCAGGGCTGAAAAATCTCTTTATTACCGCTAGAGCATTGTAAGGGTCTACATCCTCACCACATGTAAAAACATCTATAGCCGCATATCCATATTCTGGCCATGTATGTATTGAGATATGGGATTCCGCTATAACCGCTATCCCGCTTATCCCATGGGGAGAAAACCTGTGTATTTCTGTTGAGAGCAACTTAGCCTTGCACGCTTTCACGCTTTCTTCCAGGAAGTCTCTAACACTTTTTTCATTGTTCATCTCTTTGCATCCCCAGGCATCTATCACAAGCTGCCTGCCCAAGGCGTTAACATCCACCATTTTTATCACCTCTCAGAAGTTTATGGTTAATAAAGGTTTAAATATTTTAATATATCTCTCGATCTGTGAGAACCAAAGCGCTCTTAACGCTTTCAATTATTGAGGTTTTGCTTTTCGGTTTATACGTATATTCATTGTATCCTTTGCCAATGACATGTGCGGAAGCAGAAGATGGTGCCTATGTAAAGATTGAGGGCTTCGTTGAGAGCACCAGCGAGAACAGCTTTGTTATCAATGATGGTACTGGAAGGGTTATTGTTCTTGGTGCAACATTTCCGAAGGGCAATGGCGTTATTGCAGAAGGAAAGGTATTTGTTCGCAGCGGAACAAAGTTTCTGAACTGTGATAAAGCAGAAGTTGTGGCAGAGGACGGTATCGCAGTAACGCTAAAGAACCTTGCAGAGAACCCTAATAAATATGCAGGAGAGATCATAGAGGTCAGCGGTAGAGTTGAAAGGGCGTCATCAAACTGGTTCACCCTGGAGGATGATGGGTTTGAGATCACAGTTCTTTCGAATACCAGACCGGATAAAAGCGCCAAAGTAAAAGGGTGCTTTTTTTATGATCCCATGGACCTGCGTTATAAGATAAGGGCTGTGGATGTTTATGCTCTATGAGTTCCTAACAGGCATTGTAAAAGGCTTGCTTTCAGGCGCTGTACCAGGGATGCATATAAATAACATAGTCAGCACCATAAACGATCCCGCAGGAATAGTTGCGTCATATGCCGCTTTCATAATATTTTCCTTTGTCCCCCCAATATACCTCTATTCAATGAACATAGACATCGGTGTGGCTATGTTCCCTTCACAGAGAATGGCACTGCAGGGCAGGAGCAGAGAAGCACTATTGCTCAGCACCTCGGGTGCTCTGTTATCTTTTATGATCATGGCACCCCTTCTGGCAATCCATATTTTTGATCCAATTTTCAATCTTTTCTCCAATGAGTACATAGCTCTAACTATCCTCCTGCTCATAATCATAGCGCTTTTCATAAAACAGAAGAGATTGTTTTATGCTCTGCTAATATTCCTTTTAACAGGGCTTCTGGGAATAGCATCAATGAAGATTCAGAATGCGCTCATGCCAATGCTCTCAGGCTTTTTCGGTCTTCCAGCGCTGCTGCAAAAAGGGAGCGAAATAGAGCTCCCGGAGAGCACATCCAGCGGAGGAAGAACAGTTCTGCCGTTTCTGCTCGCTTCTTTTTCTGGATTCGTAGCTGCATCGACCAAAGCGGTTACTCCTGGGGCGATCTCAATACTGTTATATATCTGGCTCAGAAGCGATGAAGAGAGGATGCTGGGGATGGGTGCTCTTGTCGGCTCCAATGCGGTAGCAACAATAGGAAATTTCTATGCCACAGGGGCTTTGCGCAGCGGCCCTGCGGCACAACTGGCGCGTATTGAGATCTCTATACCCCTAAGCAGAGCGCTCTTCCTTCTCCTACTGTCTGCTGTGCTCTCTTTTATCCTTCTGCTTCTATTTTCTAGATATCTGGTAAAAGTCTACAGGGCTATAAACAGATGGAAAATAATTTTTATTGCGCTTCTATTGATACTGATCTTTCTGTTCTCCGGTGTCATCGGGATTTTTTTGTTTTTTGTTTCAAGCACCATAGGGATCCTTACCATAAAACTGAGGGTAAGAAGAATTAATTGTATGGGCTGTATAATGGTCCCGGCTCTGATAGGTTTTTTATATTAACTGTCGAATTAACTATAGACGCGCATATAGCTTCAGGTGGTCTTTGACCCCTCTTGTAACATCAAACTCCTTCATAGCTCTCTCCTTGCCCTTTCTTCCCATCTCCTTAGCCTTCTCAGGATTTTCCAGCAGCTCCAGAAGTTTGCTCGCCAGCTGTTTATAGTTGCCAGGATCAAAGAGATAACCAGTTTCGCCGTCAACTATCTGATACTTTATGCCCCCGACTCTAGAGCCTATGACGGGCTTGCCAAACATCATTGCTTCCGTCACTGTTAAGCCAAAACCTTCCATTATGCTGGGTTGTATAACAACAAAGCTCGCTGCAAAGCCATTTCTTAGATCCTCATCATCCACATGACCTGTGAATATCACATTTCTGCTCAGATTTTTCTGCCGCACCAGTTCCTTCAATCTTTCTACATAGCCCCCCCTTGTTTTGCTGGATATTATCTTTCCCGTCATGGATCCATTGCCAACAAAAACAGTCTTTGCATATGGGAACTCCTCAAGCACATATGGTACAGCCCCTATGAGTGTTGCATGCCCTTTTCTCGGGTCCATCCTTGAAACACAGAACAATATCGGAGGCCCCTCCATGAATGGTGTCTCTGCTGGTTTCTGCCCATAAAGAACATAGTAGACCCATGATAGAGCATCGTTTCTTGTCTGGGGGTGCTGGATAATTGCTTGATCTCCTGCCCAATCGAGTCTGAATTTCTGTCTGAAGGCTTTATCATCCCCGTAGTTGAACCTTGCGGAATCAACGAATGGCATTATGCAAACTATTTTGTCCCTGTCAAGACCTGCATCCACAGCAGCTTCTACATATTCTTCGGTCGAAAAAATGCAGTAATCATAATCATTCATATACTCTATAAAGAAATCCTTCCACTCATCCGGCAGAGTTTTCAGAAAAGGTACATGCCATGTGTATACGATCGGGCAGGTAATGTTCTCATCTCTCAACATCCCCCCCAGAGGTAAAAACTGAAAGTCGTGCACATGTATGATATCAAAATGCTCTTCATCATTCAGCTGCTTTATCTCTTTCAAGGCTTCTTCGTTGAGTTTCAGATACTTTCTGTATCCGAACTTCTCCCGGCGCGAGAGCACATCCGGGCGAACCTTGGTTCCATGGCATACCTTTAATATGTTCTCCTTGAAAATGCCATACTCTGAAATCGTATCCTGTGAGCCCCCTCTGTAAAACCTGTGGACATGAATACCATCAACAACCTCATATCTTAGCGTCTCAGGTGTGCTCAGAGTTACCTCATGTACCTCATAACCTTCTTTTATGAGCTTTTTACCAAGGTCCAGTAGATAATCGGACACCCCACCAGTGTATGGATAAAAAGATTGCGAAACATAACATATCTTTTTCATATACTTGTATAATCTAAATCCTATTTTTTAGTTTCGATAGCAATTCTGGTTTTCTGTGAGTTCACTCCCGGGAGCATTGAGTATGGAAACTGTACTCCAGTCTTCATTATGAATTTCAAAGCGGCATTCATTATAGTTGTTGTATTTGCCTAAACAAAGTTCTTCTCATTTTATTACTGCTTAAAAAGAAAACGTTAAACCTTACCATAAGTTTTGGTACGATATAAATCGATGCCCGAATCTTTAAAATAGCACAAAGCATCTCTCCAGTAGATAAGGCTGTTAAGGGATATCTCTACCAATAAAAGCCTGGTATAAATACAAATATTACAAATGCGCTTATTCTTTAATGATCGGGGAGAGAGAAGCAGACACTCTAGAGAAGCTCGATGAAGAATGGAGAGATGTTAAAGAGATTGGAGAAGGCCTGGTGCCGTGGCTTGAGAAACAGGGTTTAATAGAGGTGAAAGAAGAAACTCATACAGACTATGATCTCACAGAGGAGGGAAGAAAATACCTCACAGAGGGATTACCTGAAAAAAGAGCTCTTGCTTATGTAAGAGCTGGAAAGATAAAGATCTCAGAGATACCGGAGGTAAAAATAGCAACAATATGGCTGAAGCGTTTTGGGGCGAGAATAGAAAAGGGGGATATCCTGATAGATGATGCTGAAAAGATAGCTGCAAAGATAAGAGAGCTTGAGGCGGCTTTGAAAGATCCTTCAAAAGCCCCAGAAGATGTGATTGAGATCCTTATGAAGAGGAAGCTGCTGGTTAAAAGGGAAACAATAGAGCGCTTTGTGAGGATAACAGAGAAAGGGAAGGAGGCTCTGGCTGCAAAGGGCGACAAACATGTCGTTACAAGGCTGGATAAGGAGATAATAAAAAACTTTGAGGCTTACGATTTTAAGGAATATGACATCTCAATGCCTGTCAGGGAGAGCTACTTTGGAAGAAAACACCCATTAAAAAAAGTTATTGATGATGTGAGAGAGATATTTGTGTCTATGGGATTTGAGGAGAGCACAGGGAGCTTTGTTGAGTCCAGCTTCTGGGATATGGATGCACTCTTTGTACCGCAGCAACATCCCGCTAGAGATCTGCAGGACACTTTCTATGTGAAGGGATCAATGGAGGCTGAAGAGAAAGAATTTGTAGAAAGAGTCAAGGAGGTGCATGAAAATGGTGGTGGAACTGGCTCAACGGGATGGAGATACAGATGGAGCTATGAAGAAGCAAAAAGAGCCCTTTTAAGAACGCACACAACCGTGTGCTCTATAAGATATATGTATAACAATAGAGAGAAGGACAGCTTCAAAGCATTTACCATAGGCAGAATATTTCGGAGAGAGAATCCAGATCCAACACATCTGCCAGAGTTCACTCAGATAGATGGTATAATGAGCGAAGAGGGCGCAAGCTTAGCGATGCTCATAGGAGTACTTAAAAAGTTTTACAGAGAAATGGGGTTTGATAACATAAGGGTAAAGCCTTCTTATTTCCCATACACCGAGCCCAGTCTGGAGGTTGAGGTCCTCCATAACGGAAAATACCTTGAGCTCGGTGGGGCTGGAGTTTTTAGAGCTGAGGTTACCTACCCCCTGGGGATAAAGAACCCTGTTCTTGCATGGGGGCTGGGTGTTGAAAGGCTTGCAATGCTTCTTTACGGACTGGAAAGCATAAAGGAGCTCTATATGAGCGACATAGAATGGATAAGAAGCACATGTTTGAGATAAGGGATAGAGATGGGCTAGCGAGGTTGGGCGTATTAAGGATAGGAAATAGGCAGGTGGATACGCCCTTACTCATGCCTGTAATAAATCCAAACATCTCTATGATAAAAGCTTCAGATATGAAAGAGATGGGATGTGAGATGGTTATAACCAACGCATACATACTCAAAAAAAGCGGCATAGAGAAAGACGTCCATGAGGTTCTCGGTTTTGATGGCCCTGTTATGACAGATTCAGGAACCTTCCAGAGTCATATTTATGGTGATATCGAATTTTCAAATGAGGAGATGCTCTCATTCCAGCAGAAGATAAGGAGCGATGTGAACACCATTGTAGACGAATTTGTTGAGCCCGATGATAGCTACGAAGTGGCGGAGCGCAAAACAATGGAGACCATATCAAGAGCAAAGAGCGCATATAACAACTGTAAAACGCTGGCTTTACCGGTTCAGGGTGGGTTGTATAGTGATCTAAGAAAAAGATGCGCTAAAGCTTACTACAATTATGAAGCTTTATTTCCTATAGGCGGCGTGGTTCCGCTGATGGAATCGCAAAGGTATGAAGAGCTCATAGATGTGGTGCTTACGTGCAAACATTATCTGAATCCCTCAATGCCAGTCCATCTATTTGGTTGTGGGCATCCCATGCTTTTTGCCATCGCATCTCTATTTGGATGTGATCTCTTTGACTCGGCTGCTTACTCCAAGTTTGCTGCAGAGGATAGATTTATGTTTGAGAATGGAACCATGCCTTTAAGCGCTATAAGTGAGGATATCTGCAGCTGTCCGGTGTGCTCAAAGCATGGGATAGAAGAGATAAAAGGTATGGAAAAAACTGAGAGAGTTAAGCTTATAGCGGAGCACAACCTTCGCACATCTTTTCAGGAAATCAGAAGAGTCAGGAATGCTATAAAAAATGGGCGCATATGGGAGCTCGCAGAGATCAGAGCGAGAGGAAATCCTGCCCTTCTTTATGGTTTTAATGCTATTAAAAAGTATAAAAAACTCCTTGAGCACTATGAGCCCCTGAGCAGGAAGAGCTCTCTGGGAACAGGAGCGGAGAGCTTTTATAGACCAATGGTCACAAGAGCTGTTAAGAAAAGTAAAGATTGCTACATCTCAGGCTTTTATCATCAATCCTTTGTGCCTTGCCCAGCGGAGTTAAGATACACATACCCTTTCGGGCAGGCGATTATGCCATACACAAAAAGAGCAAAAGCAATGGAAAATCTTAGGAAGAGAGAACCAGGCGATGAAGAAACTATCAGAGCTATAGCCAGAATGCAGTTTGGAGCGGACGCTGAGAGAGCGCTGCTAAATGGCGAGCTAACCTTTGTTAGGTCAAGAAAAAATAACAGAATCAGAAACGTCATGTGCGATGGGGAGCACATACTATCCCTAAGAGCTGAGGATGGTTATTTTACACTTAAGCTGGGAGGAGGAAGAAAACTTCTTGATTTACCCTATCCCAGGATGAGAGTTGTTGTGAACAGAGATAGCGAGGAGCCCGCGAGGGAAGGGAAAAATGTGTTCGCAAAGTTTGTGGTTGATGCTGACGATAAGACAATCATAGGAAATGAAGTTGTGGTTGTTAACGAAAACGATGAATTACTTGCGATCGGCAGAGCGCTTATGGTAAGAGAAGAGATGCTTGCTTTCAAAAGAGGCATAGCAATAAAAATAAGATAAGAGAGGATAGCTCACTCTTTCTTTTTTCTGTGTGTTAGAGCTACAGCAGCTCCAGCAAGCCCTATCGCCCCAAGCGCCAAGTACGCTTCAAATCCCGGGACCTCTTCTGTACCGGCTGGTTGTGCTCCTGGCTCTTCTGCAGGCGTTGGTTCCGGCTCTTCTGGAGGAGTTATTGGCTCTTCTGGGGCTATTGGTTCTTCTACTGGAGTTTCATTTGTATCCTGTCTTCTAGGTTGTTGTACCACCTCAGAAGATGGTGCTTCTGCTGGTGTTTCTGATCCAGCAGGTGGTACTCCTGTCGGCGTTTCTGGCGCGGCAGAGATCTCTCCTGTCTGGTTCTCAGTCCCCTGCTCAACGCAGGCAGACAGAGCCAGAGCTACCATTATGGCAAATATCGCCATTATCTTTTTTCCTGGCATTTTCCATCACCAATCGCTTATTTGCTTCGGTTATATTTAAAGTTTTCTTAATTTCCATCGTAAACAAATTTTAGATTACCATCAGAGCAGAAACAGGCGTGATTTTTTCGTAATCTAAAGATTACTGCCCTAAAAATCATCTATTCCTTATGGATCTGAACCATCCAGATTTTGGCTCATATATC
>WOYO01000088.1:8183-11750 GCA_011620765.1 Thermoplasmata archaeon | reverse complement strand
GTGTTTATAGGTGTTGCATGGCCTTACGCAAACTCCTACCTGCACCTTGGCCACATAGCCGGAGCCTATCTGCCTGCCAGCATATTCGCTAAATATCAGAGGCTTAAAGGAAATGATGTTTTAATGGTAAGCGGGTCAGATGAGCATGGCACACCGATAATGGTAACAGCAGAAAAAGAGGGTAAGAGCCCTGAAGAGGTTGCTAAATTCTATCACAGAGAGAACTCAATGGTCATGGAAGCCTTAGACATCGGCTTTGATCTGTTCACAGAGACATCAACAGAGAACCATAAAAGAGTTGTTCAGGAATTTTTAAAAAAGCTCATTGAAAATGGCTACACCTATGAAGATTATATGGATGAGCCCTACTGCACAAACGAAAATCGCTTTTTGCCAGATCGTTATGTTGAAGGCACATGCCCGTATTGCGGTTATGAAAGTGCAAGGGGAGATCAGTGTGATAACTGTGGTAAGCTTTTAGATCCCAAGGATCTTATAAAGCCCAGGTGCAGGATCTGTGGAGGCATGCCAGAGATAAGACGGAGCAAGCATCTATTTTTCAGGCTGAGTGCTCTTGAAAACAGATTGATAGATTACATAGAATCGATAAAGAGAGATCTAAAGCCAAACGTTTACAATTTCACAATAAATTTTCTGCGTTCAGGGTTAAAGGATAGGGCGATAACAAGGGATATAAACTGGGGCATTGAGGTTCCTGCAGAGGGCTATGAGGATAAGCGCATATATGTCTGGTTTGAAGCAGTTTTAGGTTATCTATCCGCAGCTGTAGAGTGGGGGGATTGGGAGCGCTACTGGAAGGATAAAGATGCAAAACATTATTACTTTATTGGCAAAGACAACATTCCTTTTCATACGATAATATGGCCGGGAATGCTCATAGCTCATGGCGGGTTAAAACTCCCGGATAATGTTCCTGCGAATGAGTATCTTTTAGTCAGCGGAGAGAAGTTATCAAAATCCAGAGGCATAAGCATAAATGTGAAGGATCTTTTAAAAATATATGAGCCAGATGTCATACGCTATTACCTTGCATCAAACATGCCTGAAGAAAAGGATAGTGAGTTTAATTTTGAAGATTTTATAAGCAAAAACAACAACGAACTTGTGGCTAATCTCGGCAACTTTGTGCATAGAGTTTTGACATTTGCCCAATCAAATTTTGGATCTGTGCCTTCAGGTTTTCTTGAGCCAAGGGTAAAAGAGGAGATAGATAACGCATTTGAGGACGTGCAAAAAGCTATAGATGCTTTCCATTTTAAGGCAGGGATAAGAAGGATAATGGCTCTGAGTTCCTTCGGCAACCTATACTTTTACGAAAAGGAGCCATGGAAGAAGATAAAAGAGGATAAAGAGGAGTGCGCTAATACAATCTACAATGCTGTGCAGATCGTTAATGCCCTTTCTATTCTCCTTGAGCCCTACCTGCCATTCACTTCCAGAAAGATAAGAAGGATGATGGGTCTGATGGATGTTAATAGATTTGAATATCATGAAGAGAAAAATGAAGATTTTACGCTGGAGAAGCCAGAGATCCTGTTCAAGAAGATAGAGGAAAAAAAGTTCTCATTAGATGGAATAGAACTCGTTGTTGGCAAAATTGAAGAGGTAAAGGATCACCCGCAGGCTGACAAGCTGTATGTTCTGAGCGTAGATATAGGCAGCGAAAAAAGACAGGTCGTAGCAGGTCTTAAGGGCTATTTGAGCGCAGAAGAGCTCATGGGTAAAAGCATAGTTTTTGTATCAAATCTAAAGCATGCGAAGCTAAGAGGGATTGAATCACAGGGCATGCTGCTCGCTGCAGAGAAAGACAATAAGGTTGTGCTTATTCATCCGGAGAGCGAGAAGAAGCCTGGTACAAGGGTTGGAGCAGGCTATTTTGAGCTGAAGAAAAATGTTAGGATAGAAGAGCTCAAAGAGAGAGGTTTGCATGTAGAGAATGAAAGGGTTTTGTCCTTCAGCACTCCTTTAAAAACAGAGGACGGAGCGCAAATAATCGCAGAGATAGAAAACGGGGCTGAGGTCAGGTGAGCTGATGGAGGCATATTAAAAAATGATCCTTGATCCTCATGTGCACACAATATACTCCATTGATGGCTACTCGACCCCCAGAGACATCGCTATGCTGGCGGAGAAGGGTGGCATAATAATCGCTATCACTGATCATAATGCTATAAAGGGATCTTTGCGTGCAAGTATGATCTCAAGGCGCATAATAACAGGCATGGAGGTGAGCTCTAAAGGAGGGCATATAGTCGCTCTTGGTATAAAAGAACCTGTGAAAAAGGGTATGGACGCTTCCGAAACCGTTGATAAGATACATGAGCTCGGTGGCATTGCTATAGCTGCACATCCTTTTAGACTCAGAGATGGGCTCGGTAAAAAAGTGAATAGCAGGTTTGATGGAGTTGAGGTTCTTAACGCAAGATCAAGCCCGAAAGTGAATAAAAAAGCACAGGAGTATTATTCGAACGCAAAAATAGCAAAGATGGGAGGGAGCGATGCTCATCTACTGGGGCATGTTTGCTCATGCTGCACCAGATTTGAAGGAGAGAGCACAGAAGATGCTCTGGAAGCCATAAGGAAGCGCAAAACAGAGCCTGTGGGAAAAGAGCTGGATATAACAACCATAAGGGAGCTGAAGCTCATAAACTTCTTCATACTTGTGGAAAAAATAGCGGGGTTAAGGTATGGACAAAACATATGAATGGCTAATGCGAGCTGCCAGAGCCATAAGGGAGAACGAAGAATTGTTGACGGATCTGGATAGAGCTATAGGGGATGGAGATCATGGAGCAAACATGGTTAGAGGTATGGACGCAGCACTTGAGAAATCTGAAAAAGCTGACAATAAGCTTGGAGCGGCAGGAATGGCAATAATGAGCGTTACAGGTGGAGCCGCAGGATCTCTCTATGGCTCTGCACTCTACGAAGCTTCCAAACATCTGAGCATTATAGAGGACATTGAGGACATAAAATTGCTATGCTCCATTATGCTCCAGAGGATAAAGGCTCTGGGGGGTGCGGAGGCGGGAGATAAGACAATAGTTGACGTGCTGGAGCCCTTTACAAATGCGTTGAATGATGGTAAGGGCTTTGGTGAGGCTTTAAGCATAGCTGAAAAAGCCCTGAGGATGACAAAGGATATGGTGGCTAAAAGGGGTAGGGCAAGCTACCTTGGAGAACGCAGCGCTGGAACCATAGATCCTGGAGCATACTCTATTTATCTTATGCTAAAAAGCTTTGAGGATTTGATATGAAGTCCTCTATAGTCCTTGTTTCTCATTCAAAAAAGATTGCTGAAGGATTGAAGGAATTCATTGAGCAGCTGTGCACAGCAGAGATATGTATACCAGAAAGCGAAGGGTTCGGAACGAGTGCAATTGCCATAGTTGACGCAATAAACAGATGCAGCGGAGATGTTTTACTTATATGCGATATTGGAAGCTCAGTTATAAATGCAAAGAGCGCTTTAGAGCTCAGTGATAAGAGAGTTGAGATAGCTGATTGCCCATTCGTGGAGGGAGCAATAGCTGCCAGCATATCCGC
>WOYO01000088.1:0-8083 GCA_011620765.1 Thermoplasmata archaeon | reverse complement strand
TAACTGTTGAGATAAGCAAGGCCTGTGTGAGGATGGTATGCAGACCTCTGATAGAGATACCAATGTTATGTCTGGCGCTTCAGGGTGTTAAGACCTTTATTCTTGGCGTAAAGGGATATCTAAACTATAAGAGCCTTCAGGATTATTTTTCTGATGGGAGAGGCTTCTCTGCTGAATATCACATAGAGCCAAGAGTGCATGTAAAATATCAGCCAAATGAGAATGACGTAGGAAGCGCAGACTCTTTACGCATAAATTACAACTACTACGATATCAGAGATCCTGTATTTATAATGCAGAGCGACAACATCTTTGACCTCTCTCTGACAGATTTTACGCAATTCCATGAGAGAAAGGGAGCTTTAATGACCATCATGCTTAAAGAAGTAAAGGATACGAGTGAGTTTGGTGTAGCTGTAATGGACAAAGAGGATAGAATAGAACGTTTCCTTGAAAAACCAAAGGTTAGCCCTTCCAATCTAGCTAACACCGGCTTATACCTCATATCGCCGGAGATGAGGGAAATATTGAACAGCGAAGATATGAAAGAGATGAGAAAAAAAGGATCCTTTGATATAGGCGGTGATCTCATACCATATCTGATAGAGAAGGGTTACCCTGTTTATGGTTATGTATCTGATAAGCTCTGGTTTGATGTAGGCTCGCCCTCCAGATATCTGGAAGCAACAAAGGACATACTCAAGGGGAAGCTCGGGTATATGAGGGAATTTGATGGCAAGGCATTTGAGGGCATATGGATAGAAGGACAGAGCAGGGAATCGCTCGAACGCAGAGAGACCATAATAAACAAGAGCAAGAAGGGGGAGATAACTTTAGAAGCACCAGTGCTCATAGGAAGGCATTGTCAGATAGGGGATGGAGCAAAAATAAGAAATTCTGTTATTGATAACTTCTCGATAATAGGCAGCAGGGCTTTGATAGAAAATTCGGTTATTATGGACAGGGTTATAGTTGAAGAGGGTGCCATCATAAAAGATAGTATAATAGGAAGGCATTGCACAATAAAATCTTCTCAATCAAAGCCAACAGAGATAGAAGGGATCTCTGTCCTTGGGGATGATGTTACCGTTGGCTCTGGCTACCATCTCAAAACTACCAGGATATGGCCGCACATAAGATTACCGTCCAACCTTGAGCTTGAAGGGAAGAACATAGTGGAGCCTCAGGACCTGCTCTCATGAGCAGGTTCACATTTGCTGACGTATTCACGGTTTTAAATGGCCTCTTTGGTCTTCTAGCAATCTATAACTTAGAGTATGACCTCTCTGTTTTTTTCCTTTTGTTTGCTGTTCTTTGCGATGGATTGGACGGATTCGTGGCAAGAAAAAATAGAGAGAAGGAGAGACAGGGCATAGTCATGGACAGCTTAGCAGATTCTGTATCTTTTGTGCTCATGCCAGCGCTCTGCCTTTTCTCCCTCCAGAGCTATGGGTGGCTTGCGTTTCTCTATTCTCTCTCCGCCTTCATTTATATATGGTGTGGCTTTTACAGGCTTTCAAAGTTCACAACCTATGATAGTGATCTCAATTTCTTCTCAGGCCTTCCAACACCTGAGGCAGCGCTCCTTTTAGTGCTTCTCATAGAGATCATAGAAGTAGATGCTCTTGCCATTCCCTTTTCCATTTTGCTTTCTTTGCTCATGGTAAGCAATGTAAGGTATCCAAAGATAAGGGGTAAGCTTTCATACATGGCTGGTGCGGTAATCCTGCTCTCTATTGGACTGTTTTTTGTGTGGAGCTCTTTCCTGTATGCTCTTTTCTTTTTCCTTCTCGTTTATCTCGCTTTGCCCATTATCTTTCGAAACGATCTATAAGAGAGGTAACAGATAGATCTCCAACAACATTTATGCACGTCCTTCCCATATCCATTATCACATCTATACCTGCGATAAGCCCCCAGCCTTCTATCGGTAGACCAGCAGCGCCTATAATCATAACAAGCATTATCAGACCACCACTTGGTACGCCTGCGGTTCCTATGGATGCCAGGGTAGCTGTAAGCACAATTATCATTATCATGGGCGCTGTTATTTCTATTCCAAAGGCATATGCAATAAAGATTGCACATACGCCGCAGTAAATGGCTGTTCCATCCATGTTTATCGTCGCTCCTAAAGGGAGGGTAAAGGAATAAATGCTCCTTTCTATACCAAGCTCATCAGCAGCCCTCATAGTTATGGGTAAGGTACCAGAGGAGCTCCTGGAGGCAAAGGCAAAGACCGCTGGATCCTTTGCAGCCCTCCAGAAGTTGAGGAATCCTTTTCCAGATAATATCACAACAGCAGAATAAACAATGAGAGCGTGCAATGCCAGAGCAAGGTATTCTGTGCCTATGAGCTTTCCATAGGGTATGAGGATGCTTATGCCCTGCTGTCCTATATTATACGCTATTAAAGCGAAGACGCCTATGGGCGCAAAATAGAGGACAAGCTCAACGAGCTTATACATAACTTCAGCGAAGCTATCGAAAAACCTTCTCACTGGATCTGCCTTTTCCCCTACAAGGCTTATGGCTATTCCAAAGAGGATTGCAAACAGAATAACGGGCAGTATATCCCCTTTTGCCATGGAGTCTACAATATTTTTGGGCACAATACCCACAAGAACATCAACCATAGATGGTTGCGAAACGGTTGCCTCTTTCGCATAGGCAAGGGACATTCCTACACCAGGCTTTATTATGAGAGCCAGGGATAAAGCAAGAGATATCGCTATGACTGTCGTTATGAGGTAAAGCACCAGAGTCGATACTCCTATACGAGCTACCCTCTTTGGCTCGATGGAGACAACTCCTGCGATAAGTGTTGAGAATATGAGGGGCACGACAAGCATCTGCAGAAGCCTTAGAAATATGTCGCCAAAGGGTTTTAGAATGTCTATAGCTTTTACACCGGCTATCTCGCTCTGTCCGAAGATAGCACCAAATGCTATGCCAGCCACGAAGCCCGCAAAGATCCACCATACAAGCCCTTTCATAAAAAATGAGCGCTATTTTAATACATAAAGGTTTCTGGTTCAATGATGAGAAGGTATAAAAAAGCAGTTAAACATATCACACTATGAAGCTTGAAAGATCACAGGAGTATTTTAAGAGGGCTGAAAAGGTTATGCCTGCAGGGATAAACTATGCAATAAGATGGATGGACCCTCACCCAATATACATGCATAAAGGTTACGGCTCAAAGGTTTTTGATGTTGATGGAAATGCCTATACAGATTACTGGATGGGGCATGGTGCTCTCATCTTAGGTCATGCCAACAGCGATGTTATAGATGCTGTTAAAGCCAGAGCAGAGCTTGGCACACATTTAGGCTTTCCAAATGAACCAATGGTTGAGCTAGCTGAAAAGATAACCTCAACAGTTCCTAACGTAGATATGGTGAGGTTTACAAATTCGGGCACAGAAGCAAACATGTATGTAACAAGGCTTGCAAGAGCTTTCACACAGAGAGAAAAGATAGGAAAGATTGAGGGTGGGTGGCACGGCGGTTTTGATGCTTTGCAAATAGGGGTGCACAGGCCCTTTGATGGAAAAGAGAGCGCTGGTCTTCCTGATTCCCATGCCTCAAACACGATTCTGATAAAGTTCAATGATGAGAACTCTTTAAGGGCCGCTTTTGAAAAAAATGAGCTTGCTGCTGTTATTGTTGAACCTATCCTGGGCTCCGGAGGGATAATAACTGCTGATAAAAAATGGCTCACTCTACTAAGAAAGCTATGCGATGAGAGCGGAACTCTGCTAATATTTGATGAAGTAATAACGGGTTTCAGGGTAGCTCCAGGTGGAGCACAGGAGTATCTTGGAGCAAAAGCAGATCTGGTTGTCATGGGCAAGATAATGGGTGGAGGTTTTCCTGCCGGAGCTATCGGTGGAAGTAAAGAGATAATGTCCCTTTTGGATCACAGGAACAAAAAGAGGGGCGAAGTTGTCTTTCATGGCGGTACTTTTGCAGCAAACCCAATGACAATGACCGCTGGCCTTGAGACCTTGAAGATATTAGAAAGAGACAAGCCTTATAAAAAATTTGAAAAGAAGAGCGAAGAAATTGCCAGAACGCTGGAAGATCTGGGAAAGGATAGAAAAATAAGCGTCTCTGTAACCTGGGCTCCGGCAGTTTTTGCAGTCCATTTTATGGATAGAAAACCAAAAAATGCCTTAGAGACTTACAGTGGTGATGCTGCCAGGACAGAGAGATTGCACAGATGGATGCTAAAAAATGGAATAATCTATATGGGCAAGGATATGGCGCATTTCTTCCTTTCTACTGCACACTCTGAAGAGGAGATATCTAACTTTGTTGAGATATTTGACTCTTTCCTGAAGGAGGAAAAGGGTAGGTAGTATAGACACCGCTGTGGCGATGAACTGCAAAGGCTTTAACATGAGAGTGCTCTATTTCAACAGATCGCAAAATGCCGTTCTTTTGCCTCACATAGGAAGCACCGCAGTAAGGGTTAGAGAAAGAATGGCCCAGATAAACTATACAGGGGGAACAATTTAAGACCAGAGCTGCTTAACCCGCAGAGCCTATGTCAAAGATCTTTTGTTTATGTACGGCATGCTATCTAAAAAAGTTAAGGATCTCTTCCTCCATAAAATGGAGCTTTCCCGGCACAACAAGGGCATGTGGCGTTTTTCCAAAGTCTATGGCCTCAAGCTCTTTAGCCCTTCCACACTTTATAAAGCAATCATCGCTTCCTGCCCTTGCGACAGCGCAGATAAGCCTTTCTTCCGTAAATATCCCTTTTCTCTCCTCTTTTTCTATGCTCAGAAGGATTTTTATAGCATCATTTGCAGTCATAGGCGGCTCTGTGTCAAGGAGCACAAGCGTGTGCAGAGAGCCATTCTCTCCTATCTCAAAGTAATAACTCTTCGGGAAAAAATTCTCCCTGGGCCACGGAATGCTGACGGTTCTACCAAACTTGTAGTGCTCTAAACCCAATAGAGACGGCACGGCTGAGAAGATAGAGACTCCGCATATTACCTTTACCTCTATCCCTTTTTTCATTGCCTCCAATCTTAACTGGAGATGTGTTGTGGCTGCCATAGGATCACCAGCCACAAGCAAAGCAACCCTTTCCTTTTTCGCAGCCTCTATAATTTTTTCTTCATTCTCTATGTCCTCTCTACAAAGGATCTCTATTTCCTTATCCAGATTAACATCAAACTTTTTAGAGGTATAAAACTCTGCAAACACTCTGTCACACTTCTTTGCCTCTTCTATGCCCTTTAGCGTTATGTAACCCTCATCTATGCCCAGACCTATGAAGACCAGTTCCCCCAAATCAGATCACTCCTCAATTCTTTTTTCACTTTTTCTAATATGTCCTTCTCGTTCCTGTAAGCTATCTTTTCCAGTGCCTCATCCATCTCAAACCATCTCACTTCATCCATCTCAGAATCATGCTCTTTTATATCCCCGCTTATCGCCTCCATAAGAAAAAAATAGACTGTTTTATATATCCTTTTGCCCTCTCTGTAATACCAGTAGTTTATTTTCCCCAGAGGCTTTATTATTCTGGCGTTTATGCCCGTTTCTTCTTTAACTTCTCTTATGGCTGTTTCTTCTATCTTCTCTCCCTCTTCAACCAGACCTTTAGGCAATTGCCAGTGTTCTTCTCTTCTGGCAAGAAGTATATGCACTGCATCTTTCACAACAACTCCGCCTGCAGAGATCTCCACAAAGCTTAATGGTTTGTTTTTTATATATGTTTATCCTGTTAATGTTAGTCTCTCCTATCCCTATGAAAAAGTCTAGCAGCATGTTTAAATAAGACTATAATTATGACTGTTGATGATAGCAATCTCTGTTGAGGGGCTTGAGAAGAACTTTGGCGGTGTAAAAGCTGTTGATGGTGCATCTTTTTCTGTGAGCGCTGGTGAGATCTTCGGATTAATAGGGCCTAACGGGGCCGGAAAAAGTACAACTCTCAGGATAGTCTCCACGCTTCTGCAGCCATCTAATGGTTCTGTTAATGTTTTTGGACATGATGTTGTAAAAGAAGCTTCAGAGGTGAGAAAGCTGATAAGCTATTTACCAGAGGATGCTGGAGCTTATAAAAACCTTAAGGGCATAGAATACCTCAACTTCATGGCAGAGTTTTTTGCGAAGAACAGAGAGGAGAGAGAACAGATGGTCAAAAGAGCTGTTGAGCTTAGCGCTCTTGGTGAGCGATTGAATGATAAGATATCCACCTATAGTAAGGGGATGATGAGGAAGATCCTTGTTGCCCGAGCGTTGATGATAAAACCGAAGCTTGCGATCCTTGATGAGCCTACAGGTGGACTAGATGTTCTGAATGCCAGGGAGGTCAGAGATACTGTAAAGAGGTTCGCAAAAGAAGGAACCACCTTCCTTCTATCATCCCACAACATGCTTGAGGTAGATTTTCTATGCGATAGAATAGCTCTTATAGACAGGGGAAGGATCGTGGAGACTGGAAAACCTGCTGAACTTAAGGAGAAATATAAAGCAGCGAACATAGAGGATGTTTTTGTTGAGGTGATATCATGAGCCATCTCACAAATATTCTATGGAAGGAAGTAAAAGAGCTTTTGACGGGACAGATGATAGCAAGCATGCTTATTATGGTGGTATTCTTTGTGATCTTCGGAAGCGTAATGGGAAATGTGCAGGAAGAAGCGATCAGCGGAAAAACCAGCATAGCGCTACTTGACCTTGACGGGAGCGAGGAGTCACAGAGGTTAACAGAGATGGTTGGCTCACAGGGAAATATAGCTCTTACCGTTGTTAGTGCGCATGGAGTTGAGGAAGCTCTGAAGCTTGCGGAGGGCTATGATTCAAATGCTTTATTGGTTTTGCCAGAAGGATTCGGAGAAAAGATAGAAAACATGGATAATGCGGATGTAGAGGTCTATGCTATTGTGAGGGGATTAGGCATAATGGATACTATGAGCAGTACACAGGCGCAGGTAGCAATAAGCATAATTAATAACATCCTGGCACAGGAGTATGTGAAAAAGGCTTATCCTGATAAAGAGCCCCAGAGCGTTCTAAACCCGATAGTACCGAAAAACTTCATTTTCATAAAAGGTGCAATAAACGAAGGATCACCTGAAGCCATTGCTAGCCTTCTTATGGGGCAGTCCATATTAGTTCCTGTTATCCTTATGATAGCGATAATGTTTGCAGGACAGATGGTGATAACATCCATGGGCATGGAGAAGGAGAATAAAACGCTAGAAACACTCCTAACCATGCCTGTCAGCAGAGGAACCATAATTCTGGGAAAGATAGGCGGAGCAACGGTCGTGGCATTTATAATGTCTATAGTATATCTTGCAGGTTTTGGATATTACATGTATTCCCTAACACCCTCAAACTCAATATCCATGCCAGCTCTCTCTATGGGGGTCATTGATTATGCACTTTTGGGGATCTCTCTGTTTCTTGCTATACTTGTAGCACTTTCATTATCAATGCTTCTCGGCGTTTATTCACAGGATACAAAATCTGCTCAGACAATGATACTCCCGGTTACGATACTGGTGATGATCCCATTCTTCCTGCTTATGTTCAGCGACTATACAACAATGCCTTCAGCGCTGCTAGCAGTGATGTTTGCCATTCCTTTTTCTCATCCTATGATAGCATCAAGAGCTCTTCTCTTCGGGGATTATAATATAGTTATCGCAGGCATCATATATATGACGCTCTTCTCTGCGATCCTCTGGCTCATAACGGTAAGGGTGTTCAGAAGTGATAGGGTCATAACCGCTAAACTCAGCTTGAGAAGGAGAAGGTGAGAAATTAAGATCAAGCTCATTGAAAAGCCAGCTAATTATTACTTCGGAAGTTCTTTCAGTGTTCTTTTCATTAAAAAGGAAGTGATCAGCGCCCTCAACAATTGAAAAGCTCTTATCCTCTGAAGAAATGCTATTGTAAAAACTTCTGAGGTCCTCTAACGGCACAACCTGGTCCTCATTTCCT
Source organism: Thermoplasmata archaeon (assembly GCA_011620765.1). GTDB lineage: Archaea > Thermoplasmatota > UBA186 > UBA287 > UBA287 > UBA287. The sequence goes on along the minus strand of WOYO01000088.1, from coordinate 110 downwards.
CTGACAAAGAGACAGGGAGCTTTTATGCGCTCTGCATTTTCCCACAGGTATATCATGTTGCCTGCGTTCTCCGCCAGCATCCTCATATTCATGTTGTTTTTGATCGCTGA
>WOYO01000092.1 GCA_011620765.1 Thermoplasmata archaeon | reverse complement strand
CCACCAACGGTGAAAGAGTATCTAACAGGATCTTTTCTGCTGGGTGGTTTGTCATAAACCAGCTCAGAGATGAGTGCTAATGCTCTTATTGTGCTAGGACCCACATCTTCCATAGCCAGGAGCTCTTCGTAGTTTCTCGGCTGGATCTCATAGATCTTTCTTATCCTCTTCCATGGTATTGAAGATGGCATGTTGAGGCGTTTGATAGGATTCCCTGAGAAATCCTCCAAGATGCTCTGTCCTTTTTTTACCTCTACGAAAAGGCTCTGTAGCTTAGATGGCTTCTCTTTTACAAGATCTACCGAGATCTTTCTGGCTTCCTCGCTTTCTTTTGCCACCATATTTAAAACTTCCTTCTCTTTCTTACCGAGGATCTGCGGCTCCTCTACAAAGCTCTTTATCTCCTTGCTCAACCAGTGGTAGCGCCTTGCGGTCTTATCCTCTAAGTGCATACCCTGCTCTATGACAGCCCATGTGCCTTTTTCGTCTATTATAAAAGAGTGGTGGTATAGTGTATGACCGCTCTGTATCGCATCATTATCAACCTTTGCGCAAAGCCTGCTGGAGTACTTCAGCTTTTCATCATTCAGATTAAAATCCTCAGCCACAAGCTCCAGCTCTGCTGGCGTTTTACGCATGGCTTTTCCTTTCCCACCAAGGATCCTCACCCCAAGGTTTTCTTCGTTTATTGCCTCTTTCAATGCGCCCAGAGTAACTGTGGTTGTACCGCTGGAATGCCAGTCAAAGCCGAGGACACAGCTGAGAGACTGGAACCAGAAAGGATCTGAGAGCTTTTCTATAAATGCTTCTGTACCAGACTCAAAGATGATTATCTTTGAGATCTCTCTACCCAGAGATACCATCCGTTTAAATAGCCAGGGCGGCGCATTGCCGGGGTGGAGTGGGAGTGTTGCTGTTCCGCTTCTATACATTAAGCTGTTTGAACCACAATAACATCCTTCACTGATTGAACCTTTTCAAATGGGAATATCAGATTGCCCTCTTCATCTGTGGTAAAAGCTCTCACATCTACTTCATCAAACGGCTCTACAATCAGATGTGTCACAGCTCCACTTGTTTCATCAACCATTATTGTCTTTGCTTTTCCAAGGACCTTTCCGTCAGAGGCAACCACATCTTTCCTTTCCAGCTCAGAAGCAAATAGTACCATTATCAATCACCAGACATATAGGTGTTTTCTCTTTTAAATACATTTCTAATCCTTTGCATCGCAGACCAGAGTAGAGAACATGCAAAGAAAAGGGATAAATACAGGCATACCCTTTTATCATTATGGGCGAGGTCCGTATAAAAGAGCTGATAAAAAGCTTCGGAAATGTTACTGCTGTTAACAGGGTATCTATAGATTGCAGAGATGGGGAATTCCTTGTTCTCTTAGGCCCGAGCGGTTGTGGTAAAACAACAATTCTGCGCACGATAGCAGGGTTAGAAGAGCCAACGGAAGGAGAGATATATATAGACAACAAGCTGGTAAACGACGTTCCCCCAAAAGATCGAGGAATAGCTATGGTTTTCCAGAATTATGCGTTATACCCTCATATGACAGTCAGAGAGAACATGGCATTTCCATTGAAGATGAAGAAAATGAAGAAGGAAGAGATAGATGATAGGGTGCAGAAGGTTGCAAAGATGCTTGAGATAGAAAAGCTTCTGGATAGAAAACCAAAAGAGCTCAGTGGCGGGCAGAGACAGAGAGTTGCTCTGGGGAGGGCAGTGGTCAGAAATCCGAAGGTCTTCCTGATGGATGAACCTTTGAGTAATCTCGATGCAAAGCTAAGAACTTACATGAGGGCTGAGCTGAAAAAGCTGCATGAAAGGATAAAGGTCACAACCATCTATGTAACGCACGATCAGGTTGAGGCTATGACAATGGCTACAAGGATAGCATTGCTCAAAGATGGGGAGCTCCAGCAGATTGGCACCCCATCAGAGATCTACAACAATCCCGCTAATACCTTCGTGGGCGGTTTTGTGGGCACTCCGCCTATGAACTTTATAGAAGGAAGTGTAAAAGGTAAAACATTTGTGAGCCAGGGCATAGAATATGATCTTCCTGAAGTAAGAATGGAGAAGGAAAAGGTTATACTGGGCATAAGGCCTGAGGATATAAAGATATCTGAAGAAGGAAATATAGAAGGAGAGGTCTATGTTGTTGAGCCTCTGGGCTATGAGCAGATAATAACCATAAAGATTGGGGAAGAGCTCATAATAGTTAAAACCTCACCGGATATAGAGCTAAAGGTGGGTGAGAAAGTAAGGATATCATTCAACCCACAAAAGATTCACCTGTTTGACGGGGAAACTCTCTGCGCTATGTAACTAGGGGTAGAATAGCCCCGGAGTTTAAGTAGCCCAGAATTCATTTTTCTTTCTATTTATCGCAATAATCTCGTTGAGACACTTCAACTCTTCATCCTTCAGTTCAGATAGTAACAGTTTAGCACTTTTTTCATCTATATTTGAATAGAGCATTTCTCCTTCCTTTATATTCTTACCAATAACGCCCTTATCTATTGATATCGCTATCTCTTCACCAGCCTTAGCATGGTCTATCGTTTTGCCTGATGATTGCACACCAAGAACCTTTCCAACAATCTCTCCATCCTTATTCATGAGCTCCATACCCTGTTTTATAGAGCCTGCCATAACTCTTACACCTACTATTGCGGGTTTTGATGTGCGAAACGCATAGCCAGGGAGCACATCTATGCATGCAGGGTAATTTAACATAGCCCTCCTTGCCTCCTCCTTCTCTCTTTCTTTCACCTCACAGAATTCTTCGTACTCATCCACAAGCTCGTAGATAAGATTGCTGCTGATTATTCTCACTCCCTGCTTTTTTGCCTCTTCTCTTGCCTCTTCAAGAATCTTTACATTAAAGGCTAGAATAACTCTCTCAATTTCATCAGAGCTGCTAGCAGCTTCAGCGACATCTCTCTTGCTAACATCCCCGACTTCAGCCTTCCTTACCTTTCTATTTAACTGTTTAAGCTCAAACACCACTCCTTCTATAGATCCGGCAGTATCTGCTTTTACAATAACCCCCTCTGTATCAAGTTCTAAGTTTATATCTATGCACAGATCCTCTATATTACCGCTGCAAACCCTGAATGGAACACCGGGTATAACATCTACATCCTCCTGTAACACCAGTTTTACACCGCAGGCAGCCCTGACGCTTTCCACTTCAGTGTATCTTGTTTTTTTATCTCTCATTTCGCTGAGCGATTTTGGGAGAAAAATAGCTTTTATGACGGCTTTTTTAGGACCACCTATCCCGGCAATCGCTATCATATCATTTCTCTTTAGCTCTCCATCGTAGAGTATAGCATTTATTGTCTTTCCCAGCCCTCTCTCTTCTTTGATCTCAAGTATGCTCCCTTCTCCAACACCCCCAAGCTCTAGCCTTGTCTTCAAAAATCTTTGTGCAAGCCCCACAACTGTGGCAAGAAGATCTGCTATGCCCTCCCCACTCTTCGCGCTTATGGGAACAATAGCAAAGCTCTGTGTAAAATCTGTTATTCTGTCGTATCTATCGCATGGCACATTGATATTATAAAGCTGCTCCAGTAGATTGTAGAATTTTTCATCGAAAGCCTCTTTTGCCCTATCGCTCTGTTTTTTATAGTTGATGATAAAAGGTGCATTGGCTGTAACCCATCCATCTATAAGATCTATCTTGTTTGCCGCTATGATAAAGGGAGTCTTATGCTTTTTCAAGATCTCAATGCTGTGGGCTGTCTGCTCCATTACCCCTTCATTTATGTCAATAACAAGGATAGCAAGATCTGCTAAGCTACCGCCTCTCTCACGCAAAGACTGAAAAGCTCTGTGACCCGGGGTATCTATAAAAAGCAGCCCCGGTATCTCTATTTTACCTTTCTGCAACAGCGGACCGCACATCTCATATATCTTATCTATCGGTATCTCGGTTGCTCCTATGTGCTGGGTAATCCTCCCGAACTCCCTCTCCGCTACTGTGGAGCCTCTTATGTAATCTAACAAGGTTGTTTTTCCGTGATCTATGTGCCCGAGGACACTGAGTATAGGTTGTCTTATCATCAATATGTGTAAAGCTCTTCAGGCTTAAAAAACAATTCTATCTCCCTTCTTGCGGAATCCCGGCTATCTGAGGCATGGATGACATTCTCTGTTATTCCTATGCCGAAACGCCCTCTTATGCTGCCAGCTTCAGCCTCTAAAGGATCTGTAGCACCTGCTAGCTGACGCATCGCGGCTATTGCGTTTTCCCCCTCCACAGCAAGGAGCATAACCGGTTTAGAGGTTATATGCTCTATTAACTTTTCGAAAAATGGTTTAGCTCTGTGTTCTGCGTAGTGCTTCTCTGCAAGATCTCTGTCAATCCAGAGCATCTTTGCACCAACGATCTTTAATCCCTTGTCCTCAATAGGCTCTATTATTTTTCCCACAATTCTATTTTCTATTGCTGTAGGTTTCAAGATGACCAGAGTTCTCTCTCTCATCCCTGTTTGCTCCACCCATACTTTTTCGGACTCCTTTTCATTGTCAGGAGATTGTTTCTGCACTTTCTGGAGCAAAAGAAGAAAACATTGCCATTATCCTGCGCCACCATGAAGCCCGTGCCAGGCAAGATTGGCTTTTTGCAGAATGAACATACACGCTCAACTACCATTTTATCTCACACCGAGTTTCCTGGCTTCTCTGCCTGTTTCTTTTAGCATGAGAACATCGCCCAGGCTCACAGGTCCTGTTACATTCCTTGTTATAACTCTACCTTTGTCCGGGCCATCCAGAACCCTGACCTTAACCTGCATCGCTTCTCCCGCCATTCCAGTTTTACCGACAAGCTCAACAACTTCTCCTGGATAGACCTCATCAGCCATTCTTTACACCTCTGATCCCATCTATGTCTGACACTATCTCCTCCAGTAAGTCCTTGCCTTCGCCCTCTTCAATCACTGCCACAGTAGCAGTCCCCACAACCAGGCCTGCAGCATTTCCAAGCTCCTGTTTGCTGGGCACATAAGCATAAGGCACCTTCTTTTCCTCACATAAAAGGGGCAGGTGCATAACTACCTCTGGTGGTTGCACATCTTCTGCAATAACAACAAGCTTTGCCTGAGAGCGCTCTATAGCTTTCGTAACCTCGTTTGTTCCTTTAGAGAGCTTTCCACCAGCTCTGGATTTTTCTATAAGCTGAAATATCTTTTCAGCCAGCTCACCCGGAACCTCAAATCTGACATAATTTGCTTTTGCCATAGGATTCACCTTTAACGAATTGCTTTTTTTATTATTAATTGTTTGCTTTTAGTTTAGAGCTAGGTATAAGCTTTAAGGATGGTTGTTCTATCAAACGAAAATTATATCTTAAGGTTTGCTTCTTTATCATTTATGAAATTCCGGTGGTTAGGACACTCTGCTTTAGAGCTTGAGGACAAAGGTAAAAAGATAGTTGTAGATCCTTTCACAGAAGAGTCGTTAGAGCCGGACACAATATGCCTTACCCATGGGCATTCAGATCACCTTGGCTCTACTATAGATCTTGCAAAAAAATATAACCCAAAAGTTGTTGCCATATTTGAGCTTGCGAGCTATCTGCAATCAAAGGGGATAGATGCCATAGGAATCAATATGGGAGGGAGTGTAATCATCGATGGAATAGAGATAACAATGGTTGAGGCAAAGCACAGCTCAAGTGTTATTGAAGAGGGAAAAATTATATATACCGGTGAGCCCTGCGGCTATGTCATAAAAGGAAGCAAGACTGCATATCATGCAGGTGATACATCACTCTTCTCAGATATGCGGCTCATAAAAGAGCTTTACGCTCCGGATATATCTTTTCTCCCCGTTGGAGGCTTTTACACAATGGATGAGAGACAGGCTTTGATGGCGGCAGAACTCCTAGGCTCTCACAAAATAGTGCCTATACACTATAACACCTTTGATCTCATAAAGACAGATCTAAATTTGCTTAAGGAAAAACTCGGAGAAAATCTCCTTGTGCCCGAAAAAGGAATGACATATGAAATATAAAGTATTGATTGCTGAAGAGGATATAACAGGTAGAGCTATCATTAGAGAAGCAATCAAGGCTTCTGGTATATCAACAAAAGAGATAAGAGAGGTAACTGACATTCTAGAAATGGAGAAATATTGCGAAGAACACAGACCTAAAGTGTGCATTCTGTCTGTGAGCTTTCCTGGATGGGAAAAAGAGGCCATAAGGAGAATAAAGCTGGTCTCTCCAGAAACAAAAGTGATAATCGCAATGAACCAGATAACTTCTGTTCTAAAGATAATGGAGGGTATAGGCGCTGGGGCTGAAAGGAACTACCTGACAAAACCATATAGAAGGGATGAAATAGAGGAGATCTTGAAGAAAAGCTTAGCTTGAAGGCTATATCAACTGTGCCTAAACCTCCAGCAGCAGAGCCATAGCGTTATCAGCTATATCTAAAGCTGCAATAGCAGAACCGCTCGAATAATGCGAAAGTATCCGAGCTGCTTCGCTCCTTTTCCCTTCCTTTATGAGCTCTGAGCAAAGATCCTCTAAAGGCTTCTGGGACTCAAGGAGATCTTTTTCTAAAGAAGCCCAGCTACTTTTTATGATACCTGCGGAGTTCTTATAGTCCATGTCAACAAGGTCGCTGAGAGTTCTGAAGGCCCAGAATCCCTCATTGTAAGCTTCAGGAAAATCAGAGCCACTCCTTATCATCGCAACAGGATACCATGGTATATAGGCGTTCAGGCACGGGTTGCCCGGGGCTCTCCACCACACAACAGATAGCTCCTCTGGCATGTTACTTCTTAGCTCTACTATGGAAGATTCCTGTGTGGTCGCCACACATATTGGCCTGTAAGAAAAGCTTCTGTGAAAGCTACCCTGCGCTTCCAGAGCCTCTTTTGGCTGTGCGCCATACTTTGTCCCCTCAAAGTGTGATCGCATAGTGCTCATTAGCTTTTCTAACGTTACCTTTTCTTTTGGTTTGGCTGCAAATGGTAGCGCAGTCGGATCAAAATCCCTTCCAGTAGTTAGATATATCGCAAGCCATCTTCTATACATATTGGATTCACTTGTCTGCGCTTCTGGCTTTCCATAGCTTTTCGCAAAGTCAAACTCTTCTTCACCACTCCACCATCCACGCTCTCTTGCATAGCTCATTATATCTTTTGAACCAAGAAAGTTTTTGCTATCCCTGAGATCTATCTCATTTATCACATAGCAGTTGGATATCGCAACAATAGAGTCATCAGGCACCCTCTCAGCTACCCAGTGTTTTCCATAGACGGCGTGCAGAACCCACGCCTCAGAGGGATCTGCAATTATGTACGTTCTGCCCGAATCTCCATAACCATAGCTTTCTATCAAACTTCCCATAAGGCTTACGCCCTCTCTTGCGTTTCCAGCCTGCTCAGCAACCCATCTTCTAAGGTAATATCTTATGCCCCCGTAGGTGAGATCAGGCTTATCCTCCTTTGATGGACAGGCATCGCTAAATATCACAACCCCTTTTTCATTTATATAAGAATCGCTGAAATCCTGTCCTTCCATGTGCGACCATGCATAAGCATAACTCTTTTCAGGTAAAGGAAGAGTTAACATGGTGCGCTCTTCTCTATAGACTCTGGTACCATCTGTGAGACTTGCGCTCCCAGGAAAAGCTTTTCCTTTCTCAATCTCAAGGCTTATCTCTATGCTACCCCTATCATCTTCATTGTGGGCTACAAGTATAGAGCCTGTTGCTGATGCATCTTTTCCGACAACAATAGTAGTACAATCTTCGCTAAGCATATCTCCTATTTCAGTGCTTTGGGCGTTTATGCTCTGGACAAATGGGACACTCACAACAAGGAATGCGATAGCGACAAAAGAAGCAATAGCTTTATTCATATGTATGGTATAGATCATGTCTTTTATTAAAGATTTGCTCTCTGTACTATGAAACGGTAAAGCATAGGTAATTATCGTATCAAAAGCAACTGTTGTGGCACCTCCGCAAAAATCTAAATATCGATGAACCCTTTTCGTTTAGGGCCCATAGCTTAGCTTGGTTGGAGCACCCGGCTGATAACCGGGAGGTCGAGAGTTCAAATCTCTCTGGGCCCACTTTTCTGAGATCTATAGAACCGATGTTTACACGGTTACCTTTGTGTGTCTCCATCTACCTGAGACAAACCAGGAGAAATCGAGAGTGCCCATGAGAAAATTCGAGAGGGAAAGAGCCATCCAAACACCTATCTCATCATAAACATCAACCAGAGGAAACGCAATGCCTATACGAAAAACAACGAGAGCTAAAACCGTAAAGATCAGAGGATGCAAAGTGTCGCCGCTCCCGTTTATCGCCTGGGTTAGGCAGTTACCTATAGCAAGATAAGGCATGCTCAGATACCTAACCTGCATAATAATGATGCCCGCCTCTATTGTTGCCACATCCGCGGTAAAGATCTCGAAGAGTTTATTGGGATAAGCGTAGAATATGAACGCAACAGGAAGGGAGATGAGCACACTGAGGCCTAAGGTAAGGTAACCTCCATGCATCGCCCTCTCATATTTCTCTGCTCCTAGGCTCTGTCCTATGATTACTCCTGCCGCAAATCCAAAACCCATGGCAGGTAATGTCACCAGGGAGTTCAATCTTGTGGCAACACCATATGCTGCCTCAATTGTTGTTTCATACCTGGCAACAAGGCTCATCATGAGAACCATGGAGAGAGGAATGAGTACTCCTGAAAGAGCGCTTGGAGATCCTACTCTGGATATGCTCTTTATGGCCTCTGCGCTTGGGGTAAAATGGCTTTTTTTAAGGCTTAAAACAGTTCTGTGGCCCAACATTGCATAGAGCATTATCAGAACTGCAATAACTCTGGTAATAACTGTTGCAAGAGCTGAGCCGATAACTCCCAGTGCTGGAAAACCAAAATAGCCGTGTATTAAAATTGGATCAAAAAAGATATTTATGATTGCACCGATGCCTAGCCCTATCATGGGTGTTGTTGCATCACCAGCGCCCCTTAGAGCTGCGGACATGAAAGCTGTGAGAAAGATCGAGGCTGAACCGAGGAATATTATCTCTAAGTATCCTGTCCCTTCTTCAAGAACTGCTGGCTCTACTTCGAATATCCCCATTATCTGTTCTGATAGAAAAAAACATGGTATGCCTACAGCTAAAGATAGCATTATTCCGAATATTACTGATTGCATCGCCACATGATCTGCTTTTTTTGCATCTCCTTCTCCCACTGCCCTTGCAACGAGAGCGAGCGTTCCTGCAGATAGCCCACCTGCACCGCTTATTATGAAGTTTGTTATTATTCCTCCTATGGAAACAGCAGATATAGCCTCCGGACCTAAAAAACCGACGAAATACATGTCTGTAAAGTTGAAGAGATCCTCTACCAATAGTCCCAGAACTGTGGGCAGAGCAAGGATCCATACAGCTTTCCAAATGCTGCCCTCAGTTATAACATTGCCTATGATCTCTTCATTATCCATGGAGCATATGTAAGGACTTATCTTTATTTAAGATAATCTGTCTTATTCTTGGACTACTCAAAAAGTTTTAAATTCAGTACCTCTATTTCACCATATGCTTAACTTCATTCCAAAGAAGTTCTTCATAACATCTGGTGGAGCTCAGGATAAAGAGTCCGTGCTCAATGCATTTGATAAAGCCTTGAAGAAGGGAAAGGTGACACAGTGCAACCTTGTTTCTGTCTCTTCAATACTTCCTGTTGAGGCTGAAGAGGTAGATCCTGTTGATATTGCTCCAGGCACAATAACATTCTGCGTTCTTGCGAGAATGGATGGACAGAGTGGAGATAGGATAGGTGCAGGTATTGGATACGGGATGCTTGAAGGAAAAAGAGAGAGGTATGGTATAGTGGCTGAACAGCACGGATACTCTTCAGCAAAATATATGCGTGAAAAGCTCGTATTGAAGATGCAGCGCATGGCAAAGATAAGGAACATGAAACTTGTATCATACAAAACAAAAGTAGAGTCTCTGGAGGTGGATGAGGACTACTTTGGCAGCGTCATAGTTGCCTTAGTCTACCTGTTCTAATGAAAACCAATCGCAAATTTTCAAGGATAGAGATAGTACCCCTCGCCCGAAGATACATTGTTATGAACAGCTTTGATGGAATTCTTACAGCTTTAGCCATAATCATATCACAGATAACAACAAGAAACAGTAGCATCGTCTTTCATGCAGGCATCGCTTCCGGTTTAGGTCTTGCGATCTCAGGCATAACCAGCGCATATATGGCTGAGAAGGCTGAGAGAGATATAGAGATAGAGAAGCTTGAAAAAGCTATGCTATCTGAGCTGAAAAGCAGGAGAGAGATGTCCAGGTTAGCAACTCTCCTTCTAGCCATAGTCAACGGCATATCGCCGATGCTTGCTGTTCTTCTAGTCATCTCCCCATTTGCCTTTTTATCATTCGAGTTGGCACTCTATGTTTCTGTGTTTCTGTGCGGTATGTTACTGTTTTGTCTGGGAGCATATCTGGCCAGGATAAGCGACAGAAGTATAATTGCATATGGTCTCCAGATGCTGGTTGCAGGGGTTATAACAGCAATGCTGGTTATAGGGATAAATTCTCTGGCATAGAAAATGAAATGCGATAAATGTAATAATAAAGCAATAGAGCACATAAGATACAGCGGAGCCCATCTTTGCGCTGAACATTTTACTGAATTCTTGGAAGAAAGAGCAAAAAAGGAGATAAGGGGCATAAAAGGGAGAGCAGCTGTGGCTTTAAGTGGGGGTAAGGATAGCACAGCCCTCCTTCATTTTGCCTGTGATAAAATTGAAGAGGTCATAGCAATAACACTCAATGAAGGCATAAAAGGTTACAGAGATGAAAGCATAAAGATCGCAGCGGATAACTGCAGAGCTCTTGGTATTGAGCATGTAATTGTGGATCTGAAGAAAGAAATTGGCTTTTCTATCGACGATATATTCTCGCTATATGAAAAAAGGGGAATAAAGCACGCAGAGTGCTCCTTCTGCGGTGTGATGCGGAGATATTATATAAACAAGGTGGCGAAAGGAATGGATGTTGATTACCTTCTATTCGCCCATAACCTGGATGACATGGCACAGACAGCGCTGATGAACATAACCCACAACGATTTAGCAAGAGGCCTGCCGCCCTACTCTGGAAGAGTGTTTGTAAAGAGGATTGCCCCCTTCAAATGGATACCCGAGAGAGAGGTGGCTATATATTGCTTTGTTAAAGGGATAAATTGTCACATAGCGGAATGCCCCTACGCTAGGGTGGCTGAGAGGAACAGGTATAGGAGCGCTGTTAATATCCTTGAGAAAGGAACCCCGGGAGCCAGGCATGGCATAGTAAAAAGCTATGACAGGATATCAAAGCTGTTCTGTAGAGAAGGGGAAATAAAAAGGTGCAGGGAATGTGGTGAGCCAACAAGCAGAGAGATCTGCAAAAGATGCGAGATGGCTAATACGCTTCATGATTTAAAGAACTCTCCTGACTTTAGCTTTTCGGAAGAGGTATGATACCATATCATAAGCGCTTAGCACTCAAGTGAATATATTTACAATATGCTGATGCGGGGATAAGATGATCTCCGATGTTAAAAAGAGGGTAACCGCATTAGATCTGACGTCAGATGAGGGATGACAGGCATTGAAAAATGGTTTTACCAGGTTTTCGACGCAGATCCGTCAAGAGCGAAGTTACGAACGATGAGAGATTACTGGCAGAGGGAAAAGACAAGCGCTATGCGCCTGGAGAATAAATTGATCGAATTTGAGAATTTTCTGTGTTTCCCCCCATTTATATTTTCATTCAGGTTGAAAACGCCATAAAAACTTTTATATCTTATAAAAATCATATTCATAGAGGAGGAGAAAGGTATGGATGATAATATCGTTGAGGGAGGGGGCATTGAAAAGGCGGGTGTCGGTAAGAGATTTATATCATGGCTGATAGACGCGATAATAATGGGGATCGTTGGAGGTGTCTTAATTCTGAGCGCTGAAACCGTTGGCAATGTTATGGGCATCGCAATATCTGCAGCATACTTTACGTATCTATTCGGTAGAGGACAGACATTGGGTATGATGGCGATGAAGATAAAACTCATAAGAACGGACG
>WOYO01000064.1 GCA_011620765.1 Thermoplasmata archaeon | reverse complement strand
GCTATGCCTATTCCTCCGCCTATGCATATCAGTATAAATGTAGCGATCATCGCCCAGAACGGATTTGAGAGCGCGAACGGTGAGCCGTAGAACACTAAAGCAAGGGCTAGAAAGACAATGCCTACGACAAGCAGAATGCTGCCCACTATCCTGTTCTTTCTGGACCCGAAATATAGAGCTATTCCTCCAGCACCTATCCCACCTATCGCGAGACCCAGCAGAAGGGTCTCAAGTATTATCTGCATCGCAGAAAGATCGAACTGCATTTTTACACCTGAAGAGAATTGCATTATTTTTTATTTAAATGTTTGTAATAAGCAGAATGAAAGGCTTTCACGATAAAATACACGGCAGCCAGAATAGCCAGAGCCATGAGAACGAGCAGATATACTATGATAGCATAGGGCTTTGCGATGCTTATCACGAAAGGAAAGGAAAACCATATCTGCACCCTCTGCTCTTCTCTCTCCGCAGGAGGAACTTCAATGTGCAGTTCATTATCCCCATTTGCCTCGAGACCCTGCCCGAAGGTTATGTAAAACTCCAGAGGCCAGTATTTCAGAGGGTTCTCTATGGTGAAGGATAGTGGCACGGTTCTTGTTCTTCCCAGATCTATCAGGTTCCTTGCTATCCTTATCAGCCCCGGGGCAAAAGTGCCCCCGGCACTGGGAGCACCAGAGCCTCGGATCAGGGCTATCAGAGGCACGTCAAGGTAGCCCTCCATCTCTATCGTTAGTGGCCCCTCTCCCTTCAGCTGATCTATGAAGCCATCCACATCCACAGAGAGCGTCACTTTAGAGCCACCAAAGCCTGAAAACAATCCCTGATACATTCGCTCTATCGCAGGAACGATGACATCAAACATCTCACGAATGTCCTCATCCGTCAGCATCCCTGCTCTATAACCGAACCTTATCGCATCCGCGTCTATATAATCCATGCCCGTGCCTTTCGGCATGATCTCCCTTATTCCTCCAGGCGCTCTGAAGTGATCTACTGTCATGCTCACCCTTGCGCTCACATGCCCCCTGGCGGCATCCTCGAGCCAGAGGCTTCTGAAAAATGCTGGTATGTCTATAGCTATGGTGCTCTCATCTATGCTGGCATAGCCCTGCACGCTCACTCCCTCTCCCTCATATCTCGGTGCGCTCGTTGAAGCTACCCTTCCTTTTATTGCGCTGTCTCTCTGATCGAACTCTATGACATGCCCCCCTTCGCTTGTTCTCAAATTCGTGTTCTCCAGCTTTATTCCCTCCGGCAAAACGATCCTGCATCTGTAATCTATGCCCAAGCTCTGCATGCGCTTCAGAGAGAAGTTTATGTCAGCGTAAGCCCCAGCCTTGAGCGCTCCCTCATAGATCTCCTCTTCGCTGACCTTTGGCTTTCTCTCAGGCAGCTCAGAGCTCTTCATGCCCTCTGCTCCAGCGATCATGGAGCTCACGACAGCTACGGGATCATAGGCGTTGAATATCCTGTCCAGATCTATTCTGTATCCTATGTCCTCTGGCGCAACGCTCATATCGCCCCCCAACCTTATCACTAGCGCTCTTCTGTTGTCTATAACAGCGGTTTCCGGGCTTATCTCTACTGTTTTCAGAGTCAGATTCATGGAGGGAAAGACTGAGTTCTTCATTCTCATGAACTCCTCCCTTATCATCCTGATCGCTGAGTCTCTCACCTCTCTGTTCTTCAGCAGTGCTGCTGTCGATGCTGGATCTGCTGCTATGCCAAAAGCCTTTACGGAAAAGATATAGCCCTCTATCGAATAGTTCGCGTGCATCAATGAGTCAAACTCCACATTTATGTCTGCGCTCATGTCAGCGCTCAGATTAAATTGTGCTGAAGCTGACGGAAGCAGGAGAAGGAATACCATCGCAAAGAGTATCTTTCGCACCTTCCCTTCATCACAATATCTGTTTAACTCTTTTGCGCTCTGTGTCATGCAAAAAAGTTTAGAAAGTTAGATAATCCATCAATCATATAAACTTCAGATGATTGGGAGATGCGTTGATGTCTGTGAGCGAATATTTGAAGAGATCAATAAAAGAGAGCTGAAAGATCTCGCTAAAGTTATAGGAATGGGTGCAAGCAGGTCAGAGACTAGGGCCATAGACAAGATGGCTGAGGACATGATAATTGAGAGCTTTCCTGAATTCTCAATTCTCAGCGAAGAGGCAGGATTCATAGACAGGCATAGCGATGAGATCCTTGTTGTTGACCCCATAGACGGAACGAAGAATGCAGTGAGAGGTCTTCCTCTCTACACAGTCTCCATCGCTGTGGGCGAAAAAACGCTCAGCGACATATCCTTCGGCTTTGTTGAGAGCCCCGTCACTGAAGAGATCTTTTATGCAGAAAAAGGCAAGGGAAGCTATGTGGGTAAGGATAAGCTGAGGCTTTTGGACAGCAAAGAAGAGCTCGCCATGCTATCCATGGACTCTGAGAGCTATAAGCACGCTGGAAACCTTAAAGCTCTCGGTTATGACATAAGAAGCCTAGGATGCTCTTCACTTGAGATGTGCTATGTTGCCACAGGGGCTGCGAATGCCTATCTGCACGCAAAGAAAAGCCTGAGGGTGATAGACATAGCCGCATCTCTGCTATTCCTCAGAGAGGCTGGTGGTGAGTGCTATGACTTTGGCACTTCAGAAAAGCTGGATAAGCCGCTCACGCTTGAGGAGCGCTTTGGTCTTCTGGCTTTAAAAAGGGGTGAGAGCATTGAAGATCTCTATCGTTTATAAAAAGGGCGCCTTGAAGGAGGCAGAGGCTGTCAAAGAGAAGGCTGAGGCTAGGGGTATTGAGGTCCTCTCCATCTTTTCTCTGGATCAGTTTTCTGAGGGAGAAGAGGATGTGGTGGTCGTTATCGGTGGGGACGGCTCTTTTCTCAGGGTCGCAAGCATAACCAGCAAGCCCATAGCGCTGCTGAGATATGAGAGCTTTGGATTTTTTGCCTCATTGCCCTCTGAGAGAGCAGAGGAGCTTTTTGAGACTCTGGATAAATCAGAGATCATCAACCTCTGGAAGATTGAGGCTGAGCTCTCTGATGGAAGCAAAGCAATAGCGGTGAATGAGCTCTTTTTGAAGGGGTGCAGGCAATCCATCACCTTTGATGTCTCTGTCAAAGACGTTGCAGAGATCTCTTTCAGAGGCGATGGTCTCATAGTGGCAACACCCGCTGGTTCAGCGGGGCATGCATTCAGCTTTGGTGGTCCCCTTCTTGTGGGCGCGGATGCATTTGTTTTTGTTCCTGTGGCGCCAATAAGGAGCAACCTGCACCCTATGGTCTTCAGCAGCGATAGCGAGATAGAGATAAGGTGCTCAGATGCTGTGGAATTGCTGACGGATGGACAGAAAATCTGTGAGACAGACAGCGTGAAGATAAGAAGAAGTAAAGAAAATGTCAGGTTGATAAAGAAGGAGAGCTTTGACGAAAAGATAAGGCGGTTGATAGAATGATAGATCCACATGGAGGAAAACTGGTAAACAGGATGCGCAGCGAGGAGGATGTGAGCGATCTGCAGAAGGTAGAGCTGGACCAGAGGGAGGCTTCAGATCTTGAGCTTCTCGGTTATGGCGGCTATAGCCCTTTAGAGGGCTTCATGTGCAGAAACGATTACGAGCACGTGCTGGAAGAGATGAGATTGGAGAGCGGAATTGTGTGGTCTCTGCCAATAACTCTGTCCTCTGACGAGAAGCTGAATGGCGAGGTTGCTCTTTCTCATGGGGGTAAAGCTCTGGGCATTTTAGAAGTGGAAGAGGTCTTTGAGTGGGATAAAGAGAGAGAGGCAGCCTTCGTTTACGGAACGACAAACATGGAGCATCCGGGAGTCAGGTACACCATGGGAAGGAAAAAGCACCTTCTCGGAGGCAAAGTTAGAGTATTCTCCGTTACTCCCTGGGATCATCCATACATGCCCCGGCAGACAAGAGATATCATAGAGAAAAAGGGCTGGAAGAGCGTCGTTGCCTTCCAGACAAGGAATGCAATCCATAGGGCGCATGAGTACGTGCAGAAGTGCGCCCTAGAGATGTGCGACGGCCTCATGGTTCAGCCACTGGTTGGGGAAAAGAAGCAGGGCGATCTACCCTCTGAGACAATACTGAAAAGCTATGAGATAGCGATAGACAGGTATTACAACAGGGATAGAGTGCTGCTCGCAGTTTTGCCAGCAGCGATGCGATATGCCGGGCCGAGAGAGGCGATATTTCATGCGATTGTGCGCAAGAACTACGGCGCAACCCACTTCATCGTTGGCAGGGATCATGCCGGTGTAGGGAGCTTTTATGGGCCATACGATGCGCAGAAGATATTCGATAGCTTCAGCAGAGAGGAGCTGGGCATAGCTCCGCTCTGCTTTGAAAACGCATTTTACTGCAGAGCCTGCGGCTCAATGGCCACAGAGAAGACATGCGGGCATGAGAAAAGTGAGCGCATAGAGCTCAGCGGAACGATGGTGAGGAAAAACCTGAGCGAGGGCAGAGATGTGCCTAAAGAGGTAATGAGAAGAGAGGTTGTTGATCTCCTGAAAGAGTATTACTCTGATAGAGAGAAAGTTTAATAGAAGCGAGCTTGATTATGACCATGGATATAGAGAAGCTTGATGAAGAGCTTGAGAGCAAAGAGCCACAGGAGATCCTAAAAAGGGCAATTGAGCTGTTTGACAGGATAGCTATATCCTTCAGCGGCGCAGAGGACGTTGTTCTCATAGACATGGCCTCAAAGATAAAGGAGGGCATGGAGGTTTTCACCTTAGATACGGGAAGACTTCACCCTGAGACATATGATTTCATAGACATAGTGCGGGACAGGTATCCTGTAAAGCTGAAGGTCTACTTCCCAGACTATAGTGAGGTTGAGTCTCTGGTTGATAAAAAAGGTCTGTTCTCCTTCTATGCTGACGGGCATGAGGAGTGCTGCGGGATAAGGAAGGTCGAGCCTCTGGAGAGGGCTCTAAAGGATCTAGACTGCTGGGTCACCGGCCAGAGGAAGGATTCAAACGTCACGAGAAAGGACTTGCCTGTGGTGCAGAGAGATCCCGCGCATGAAGGAAAGGTGAAATTCAATCCCTTAGCGAACTGGAGCTTGAAGCAGGTCTGGGATTACATACACAGAGAGAACGTTCCTTACAACAAGCTGCACGAAAGAGGATTTGTGAGCATAGGCTGCGCGCCATGCACGAGGGCGATAACGCCGGGGGAGCATGAGCGCGCTGGCAGATGGTGGTGGGAGGATGCCACAAAGAGGGAGTGCGGGATACACCTGAGAAAGTAGCACTCATCAATGGTAAAAGCATGGTAGTAAAAACGAAGAGGAGAAGATACATAGTCGTAGAGGGAGAGAGCAGAGGTGCGGTTTACACAGAAAACCGCTACTCTATAATCAGAGCAGACAACCGCAACAAAGAGAGGATTATAAAAAGATTAAATAGTAACAAATCCTTTCATACCATAGTCACCACAGGAAGTATAAAGAAAGCAAAGAGAGTGATCAGAGAAAAGGAGGTAAAAAATGGAACCGAACATGGGTTATGACAGGGCGAGCACAATCTTTTCGCCCGATGGAAGGTTATTTCAGGTAGAGTACGCCAGAGAGGCTGTTCAGAGAGGGGCTCCTGCTATCGGAATAAAATATGCAGATGGAGTGCTCCTTATGGCGGATAAAAAGGTCACCAGCAAGCTCATAGAGGTCAATAAAACGGAGAAGATATTCAAGGTATCTGATAACATAGGCTGCACAACAAGCGGGCTCTTCGCTGATGGGAGAATACTCGTGGATCGAATAAGGGTTGAGGCTCAGAAGCACCTCTTAACCTATGACGAGCCCATAAAGATAGAGGAGCTTGTCAAATCGATATGCGATTTTGAGCAGAACTACACCCAGTACGGCGGTGTTAGACCATTCGGCACATCTCTGCTTGTTGGCGGTGTTGATGATGATGGATACCACATATTTGAAACGGATCCCAGCGGCGCCATGCTTGTCTGGAAGGCTACAGCCATAGGTTCCGGTAGAGAGCTTGTTATGCCTGTGCTGGAGCAGAGCTACAGAGAGGATATGACAAAAGAAGAGGCTATAGTCCTCGGGTTAAAATGCCTTAACATAGCCACAGAGGGCAAGATATCAGAGAGCACCACTGAGATAGCAGTGATTGACAGTAGCAGGAAGTTCTACAAGTCCAGTGAAGAAGAGGTGGGAGAGTTTATAAGGACGCTCCCGAAGGAAGAAAAGAAGTGATGCAGATGGTTAGCCTTGAGGACGCGATTGTTGCCAGATACGCGCATGGAGAGCGCAGATTTGAGATCCTTGTGGATCCTGAGAAAGCGATGGAATTGAGATCAGGCAAGAGCGTCCCCATAGAAGATCTGCTGGCAAGTGAAGAGATATTCAAGGATGCCAGAAAAGGAGATCGTGCGGGAGAAAAAGAGCTGAAAGAAGCGTTTGGCACCACAGATACGCAGAAAATAGCCGAAGAGATCGTGAAGAAGGGAGCAATACAGCTTACCACAGAGCAGAAGAGAAAGGCTATGGAGGAAAAAAAGAGGCAGATAGTCAGCTACATCGCGAGGATCTCCATAAACCCGCAAACGAATGCACCGCACACGCCTCAAAGAATAGAAAAAGCCATGGAGGAAGCGAGGGTTAGCATAGATCCCTTCAAGAGCGTTGAAGAGCAGGTCACAAAGATAATAGACGCTATACGCTACAAGATCCCCATAAAGATAGAGAATGTGGTGCTTGAGATAACCCTTTCCCAGCAGGAGTATGGCAGGTGCAGCCAGTTGCTGAAGGAGTACGGAAAGTTCAGAGAGCAGGGCTGGCTTTCTGATGGGAAGTTCAGGTGTGTCCTCGAGATCCCTGCAGGCGTAAAAGGTGAGTTTATGAATGCGCTTGTGAGAAGGGCCGGGGATGAAGTTAGCATAAAGGAGCAAGAAAAAGGAAAGAGGTAGAAAAAATGAATGTTATACCAGGTGAACCTGTAGGAAAGAGCGCAGAGCTGAAAGCCGGGAGCGGCACCTATGAAGATGGAGACAGCATCTATTCCGCTCTGGTCGGTTTCAAGGAGGTAAGATCCAGCTATGTGAATGTTGTGCCCATAAAATCTGTTTACATCCCCAGAGAGGGAGATCAGGTCATAGGGATAGTTACAGACATAGATCAGTCTTTATGGGTTGTGGATGTGAGGGCTCCGGCACCATCGGTGCTTCACTCAAATGACACGCCATGGAAGGTTGATTTCGGGGATACAGGGAGCTTTCTCACGATAGGAGACGCTGTACTCGCAAGGATAAAGAGCTATGATGATATAGGCAGAATACAGCTCACGATGAGCGATAGAAACTCGCGCAAGATAAGCTCTGGCTATGTCATAGAGATCATGACCACAAAGGTTGCAAAGGTGATAGGTAAGGAAGGCGCGATGGTGAATGCCATAAAGAAGTTTACAGGATGCAGGATATTCATTGGACAGAATGGTAGGGTATGGATAGACGGAGAGAGTGATGGTGTATCCAAAGCTATAATGGCTATAAACAAGGTAGAGAAAGAGGATGTGAACGTGGAAGATGTAGAGAAATTATTGGGGTGATATGATGGATGAGGTAATCAAGGATTTTGACAGAGAAAAAAAAGAGATGAAGTTGATAGATGAGAATGGGAAAAGGATTGATGGTAGAAGCGCTGAAGAGCTCAGACCGGTGAAGATGAAGGTTGGGGTGCTCAACAGAGCTGATGGAAGTGCATACATAGAATGGGGCAAGAACAAGGTGGTAGCTGCTGTCTATGGCCCCAGAGAGGCGCAGCCAAGGCACATACAGAACCCTCTGAAGGGAATAGTTCAGGCAAGATATAACATGGTTAGCTTCTCTGTCACTGACAGGAAGAGGCCTGGGCCGGACAGAAGGTCGATAGAGATCTCAAAGATAATCTCTGAAGCTCTTGAGGCTGCGGTTATAACCGAGAGCTTTCCCAGAACAACCATTGATGTTTCGATGGAGGTGCTTCAGGCTGATGCCGGCACAAGGTGCGCGGGCTTAACAGCTGCCAGTTTAGCATTAGCTGATGCAGGGGTTCCGATGAAGGATCTCGTTGTTGCCTGTGCGGCAGGAAAGGTTGACGGTCAGGTTGTGCTGGACCTCTTAAAGGAAGAGGACAATTACGGACAGGCAGATCTCCCTGTAGCCATCATGCCGAAGAGCGAAGAGGTAGTCCTTCTTCAGATGGATGGGCATCTGACCCAGGAGGAGTTCGATAGAGCTCTCTCTATGGCTATAGAGGGGTGTAAGAAGCTGTATGAGATGCAAAAAGAGGCTCTCAAAATGAGCGTTGGAGGTGAATAGTTATGGATATAATGTCTCTCGTTAATAAGGATTTCATAAAGGCGCGGCTCAAAGAAGGAAAGCGCATAGATGGAAGGGGATTTGATGATGTCAGAGATTTAGAGATAACAACGGGTTTGATAGGAACCGCAGAGGGCTCTGCCCTTGTCAGACTGGGCAACACAAGGATCCTTGTGGGAGTGAAGCTCGCGGTTGACAAGCCTTTTCCAGACACACCTGATGAGGGGATACTGATAACGAATGCAGAGCTGAGACCTGCAGCTTCGCCCACCTTTGAGCAGGGGCCACCCAACCCCGAAGCAATAGAGTTTGCCAGAGTTGTGGATAGAGGGATAAGAGAAGGCCAGACAATAGACCTGAAAAAGCTGTGCATAGCAGAGGGCGAAAAGGTGTGGGTTGTTTTTCTTGACATACACGTTCTGGATTACGATGGAAATCTCTTTGATGCTGGCAACTATGGGGCTGTCAGCGCTCTTCTAACCGCAAAGGTTCCAGAGCATGAGGGTAGAGAGAGCTTCGATATGCCAGTGCTCCACACGCCCGTTTCGTGCACATTTGCAAAGATTGACAGCTCTTTGCTCCTTGATCCAGGGCTTGAGGAAGAGGGCGTCGCTGATGCGAGACTCACAATTGTGTTCGATGAAGAGAAGAACCTCAGAGCTATGCAGAAGGGACTTGATGGGAGCTTTAAGCGTGACGAGATAAAAGAGCTGATGGATAGAGCTTCGCGAAAAAGCGAAGAGATACGTAAAATAATCGATCAGAAGGTGAAGTTATGAGCAAAAGAACCAAGAAGTCCGGAGCCATGGTTAGATTTGGACCCAGATATGGTGTCGGTTTGAAGAAAAAGTTTGCCAAAGTAGAGGCAGAGCAGAAGGCTGTGTATGCATGCAAGAGCTGCGGTAAAATGGGCGTTAAGAGAGAGGCTGCCGGCATATGGAAATGCAGGTACTGCGGGTATACCTTTGCTGGTGGAGCGTACACTCCAAGAACTGAGGCCGCAGACATAGTCTATGGTAAGGAGGGCTAGAGATGTATAAATGCTTCAGCTGCGGAAGAGAATATGACTCCATAGATGAGATAAGGGCGCCCGGTGATACCCTTTCATGCAAGCACTGCGGTGGGAGAATATTCCTGAAAGAGAGAAAAAGCAGCGCAGTCCGGGTAAAGGCGCGTTGAGATGCTGGGCGAGATAGAGGTTGAGAGCAGGAACGCATCACTCTTACACAGGACAATGGTTGAGGAGAGAAAGAGAAATGATCTCGCTATCTCTTCTTTGAGCAATGCTTTGAGGATAGAATTTGAAGCGAAAGAGATAAATGAAGTTAGAGCCATGGTGAATGCGATCATCAATGATCTTTCGTGTGCGGAAAAGTTGATAGAGGTGAAAAAAGATGGATAATATACCGGAGCAGTTGAGGAATGACATACAGCAGCTTCAGAGCCTTCAGCAACAGTTGCAATCAACCATATCTCAGAGGCAGCAGTTTGAGCTCCAGCTCAACGAGATTGAGAATGCTCTGAAAGAGATAGAAAAGGCTGACGATAACACACCGATATACAGGAGCATAGGCGCTATGCTGATAAGGGTGAAAAGCAGGGAAGACGTTAAGAATGAGCTATCTGAGCAGAAGGAGCTCCTGAACGTTAGGGTTAGCTCTCTGAAGAAGCAGGAAGAGATGCTGAATGGCAGGATCTCTCCTCTGGCGCAGAGGGTCTCTCAGGGTCTTCAGAGATATTCTGGTTGAGCGCTGAATGTGGCAATAGTAGAGATAAGAGATCTTTATAAAGAGTACAGAGCAAGGGGCAAGGTAGTTAAAGCACTCAATGGCATAGACCTAACAATAGAGGAGGGAGAGTTCTTTGGTCTTCTCGGCCCTAACGGCGCAGGGAAAACAACGCTGATACAGTGCATAACCACCCTTTTGATCCCCACCAAAGGGGAAATAAGCGTCTGTGGTTATGATGCGCTCAGAGAGCCCTCAAAGGTGAGAGCTTCTATAGGCTGCATGCTCACAGGCGAGCGATCGATCTACTGGAAGCTCACTGGCAGGGAGAACCTTGACTATTTTGGTGCGCTATACCATATAAAGAAGAGGAGAGATAGGATAGAAGAGCTGATATCGATGCTGTCGCTTGAGGATTTTATAGATCGCAGGGTAGAGACATACTCCAGCGGGCAGAGAATGAAGGTCGCATTTGCAAAGACGCTCATAGCGGATCCCCCTGTGATAATACTCGACGAGCCCACAATAACCCTGGATGTGCTGGCATCCAGAGAGCTGAGACAGGCAATAAAGGAAATAAACAGGAATGGGACAACGGTCATATACACGACGCATCTCATGTTTGAGGTTGAAGAGCTATGTGACAGGGTAGCCATAATTGATGAAGGCGTCATAAAGGCACTTGATACGGTAGAGGGGCTAAAGAGGATCTCTGGTGATGAGAGAAGGATAAAGCTCTCGCTTTCAGATCCTTCCACAGTGGCTGAAGCACTTAGGGGAGTTGAGTCTGTAAAAGAGGTCAGCGAAGAAAATGGCTCGGTTGTTGTTGTGGGGGGTGCACTTGATAGCATACTCAAAGCTGTTCTTTCCTCCGGGGTGGAATTAAAGGACATAGATGTTTCTTCACCGGACCTTGAAAACGTTTTCCTCAAGCTTACAGGCAAGAGGCTGGAAGAGTGATGAGCTGGACTGGCGTTATGGCGGCATTTCGTGTCAAGATAAAAGAGTCCCTGAGATACAGAGGCTACTGGATAAGCGACCTGGGCTTCACTTTTCTTATGGCTCTGTTGCCGATAATGATAGGCAGAGGCGGTGATATTGATGCATTTGAAGCGCTCACAGGAACAGGGAATTACTATGGTTACATGCTCCTTGGAGCATGCACTTTTATGGCAATAGACGCTCCACTATGGCAGATGGGCAACTGGTTCAGAAGAGAGCAGCAGATAGGAACCCTGCAGTCAATATACCTCACTCCAGACGGCTCGATGGAGGCTTTAGGGGGTTTAGCTCTGTTCTGCCTCTTCCGCTCATGCATAATAGCCGGCATACCATTCGCCACGGGTTTTGTGTGGTTTGGCCTTGAGCCCTCCAGGGGAATTATATTGGCTCTGGCATTCTTCATTGTCGGCTTCATACCCGTGTGTGGTCTCTCTCTTTTCATAGGAGCTCTTGTTCTGAGACTCAAGGAGACAGGCGCGCTGCTGAACACCCTGCAGATGTCATTTGGTCTTCTCATGGGGATGTGGGTTCAGGTTTCCCTTTTTCCGGTTGCAGTGAGAGCAGTATCCTATTCTCTGCCAATGACATGGGTTGCTTCAGGTGTGAGAGCGAGCATAATGGGCATGCCCTATCTGTTTGGCTCATGGGAGTCTGATTTTATAGCTCTCCTCATGCATTCCATCATCATGCCTGTTCTTGGGGCGATGGTCTTCTTATATGTGGAAAAAAGGGTGAAGATGAACAGCGGGGTGGGATCATTCTGATCAGCGATTTTTTAAATGTTATGAGGAAGGAGATAAGGGTTACAATGCGCTACCCAGTGAACTTTGCCTGCAGCCTTGCTATGATATTTGTTTTTGCGGCTCTGTTTGGCTCTGTTGGGGCAATGTTTTTCAGCGGAGGACAGATGATCGGTCTCTCACTCTCAGGGCTCATCATCATGGAGGCTTTTTCTGACTCTCTGTGGGGGGTAGGTTTTTCACTCTCTGCAGAGCGCTATCAGGGCACTCTGGAATCTTTTTATCTAACCCCAGCAAACAGGTTCGCTTCTATCGTGGCAAGGTTCGGTATAACTTTTTTCTGGACGCCTATAACTATTCTGCTATGCCTTCTCTTTATGAGGGCTTATGGGATATCCTATGATCTATCAGCCCTCCTCATTCTTTTGCCCCTTTTTTCCATGCTCCTAGGGCTCGGCTGCGCGCTCGCAGGGCTATGCTTGCTATACAGACAGACTGGACAGCTTCTGATAAATGTAACGCAGTTCTCTCTCATGATCCTCTGCGCCTTCTTTTTTCCATTTTCTTCTCTGCCGCAGCCTCTGCTGTGGCTGAGCCGCGCTGTGCCATTCAGCTATGGCATTGATGCTTTCAGAGCCACCTTACTCAGCACTCCAACAGAATTGCTAGGCATAAGGGCAGAGATCGCCATCCTGCTGATATTCGGGATAATTGTGCCTGTAGCAGGGTATTGTGTGTATAAGATCGCGGAAAGAAGGGTTCTTGAAGAGGGAGGACTGAGGATATACTAGTTTTCAGATAAACCGCATACATTTTTATTGAGTTGAGAAGATTACTGTTTATGAAGATCGCAATCCTTGCCTCAACAAAGGGCACAGACATGGAAGCCATCATTGAAGCCATAAAAGATGGTAGATTGAGAGGCGTTGAGATCTCTATGGTGATAAGTGATAGAAAAGATGCATACGCTCTTGAGAGGGCCAGAAACCATGGGATAAAGGGCATATTCGTTGATCCAGCTGGAAAGAAAAGAGAGGAGTATGATAAGGAGCTTGCTGTGATCCTGGGCGACATTGATCTGATACTCCTGATAGGGTATATGCGCCTTCTGAGCCCGTGGTTTGTTGAGAAGTACAGGTACAGGATAGTAAATGTGCATCCATCTCTGCTTCCCGCCTTTGGCGGAGGAATGAATCTCGATGTGCACAGAAAGGTGCTGGAGTATGGCGCAAAGGTGAGCGGAGCGACAGTGCATTTTATTGATGAAGGCGTAGATACAGGTCCTGTAATATCGCAGAGAGCTGTTGAGATATGCGATGATGAGACTCCAGAGAGCTTGAAAGCAAAGGTGCAGAAGGTAGAGGGAGAATTGCTGGTAAAAGTGATAGAGCT
>WOYO01000049.1 GCA_011620765.1 Thermoplasmata archaeon | reverse complement strand
GCCACTTCTTTTTCTTTTCTGTAGCTCCGTCACTCCACCTTTTGAACGCTTTTCTTATATTCTCTTCTGCTCTAAAAACCACAAATCTCTTTATCCCGTACATCAATCTGTTTTATGCTCCACTATCTGCTCGCGCTGATTCTCTTTTTCCAGCCGCTTGGAGCGTTCCCAGCACCAGAGAGGTGCTCAATAACCCTGGAGTTTTCCTACAGCTTCAAAAACACAAATGAAGTGAGGGTTATAACATCTAACGCAGAGTCATTGAACTTCATGGGGCAGAATGTGACAATGGAGTACACAGTAGAGCCCGTTGAGAATGATGGAATGCTGAACTGGAGTATAAAAGGTGATGGAAGCTTCAGAATAGAGTATAAGATGATCTCTGAGCGCTATGAGCTCGAAGATTTTTCAGGTAACATAAGCGATCTCCCTGATAGCATGGATAGGTGGCTAGGAAAGAGCGCGGTAAATGTGAGCGGCAAAACCATAGATTTCATAGATCCACAGGATGAGCTGATCAAGGAAAAGGCAAGAGAGATCGCTGGTGATGAGCAGAGCATATACCAGATAAGCAGGAAGCTCTACAACTGGATCACTGCCAATGTGCGCTACAATGGCGATGCTTACACATACCCTCAGAGCGCTGTGGAGACCTTAAAGAGAAGGAGCGGTGATTGTGATGAGCAGACAGCTCTTTTCATATCCATGGCCAGAAGTCTCGGGGTCCCATGCTTCTACATCGATGGTTATGTGATAGATCGCAGAGGGACCTATCCGGCAGGACATGCATGGGCTGGCGTTATAAAATATAACGATAGGGGGCTGGAGATCTTTCCCGTAGATACAATATATGGGGAGCTCGGTGTGAAGAGCGCAAACAAGGTATTCGTTGACTATGATAGGGGCACAGAGGACTATATGAGCATCATATACAACGATGTTAGATACTGGTATGATGGCGGCAAAAGGCCAGAGGTCAATTACAGTGTTAGATGCACTGAATATGTCTCAAACACTAATCCTCTGCATCAAATAAGAGAGATCCTAACTGCTTAGCTATCTCTTTATCCATAAGCTTTAAAAATTCCTCTCTTCTCTCACAGGGCACGCTGGCTCCTGCAGCCATTCTATGCCCTCCACCAAGCCCCCCAACCTGTTTTGCTGCGGTGTTAAGGGCCTCTGAGAGATCTACGCCTTTCTCCACAAGATCACTGGTGGCTCTTGCTGAGATCTTCAGCGTATCTTTTCCCTTCATCTTTGCAAATGCTACGATGGGCTTATTTATGCCATTTGCTTCAAGAACCATGCCAGCAACGATGCCAACGATGCGCTCATCTATCTTATCTCCTGCATCAAAAAAGACTATGTGCGGCATCTGCTCTATCCCGATCTCTTTAACAACCTCTATCCCATTTGCTATCGCACTTCTGTGCTCGTTGAGGAGGTTCATTGCTTTTCTGTAATATGTATCCCTATCCCCCAGACAGACCGCTACGCCAACCTCCGGGGCACCGTGCCTCCCGCATGCATTGAGAAGAGTTGCAAACTCCTTCGCGTCATGCAGGTTACCTTTTTCATTCGGCAGAAGATAGACCTCTCCGACAACTCTGAGCGCCCTTTTTATACCGAAGCCTTTGCGCATCAGTATCTTTACGATCTCAGAGACTATCTTCTTCCTCTCCTCAAATGTGAGGTCCACCCATTTCCTCCAGCTATCCTCTTCCTTTAGCTCTATACCTAAAGATTTGAGAAATTTTATTGAGGTTGATTCAAAGCCGGATACGCCGGGAATGACAGGATCGCTTGCATATTGAAGGAGCTTGTATACAGGTCTGCTCTCTCTACCGAAGTACCTTATATCCTTTTTTGCCTCAACGCCACTCCCTCTCTGAAGCTCTCTATTTGCTCCAATCAATCTGCACTCCTCATTATCCTGCATGTCCCCTACAGCTCCCACAATAGCAAGAGGCGCCAGGGCTTTGTTTTCTTCATTCATGCTCTTTGCTACCATGTACGTTGCCCCTGCACCGCTCATCTCCCTGCTTCCATCAATGTTAAACAGGTGCGGGTTCAGCTGTCTACCAAGCTCTTTGCTTGCGGGTATGTGGTGATCGCTTATGACGAAATTTATGTTTTTTATCTCCTCATAAACCCCACTTCCGAGATCAACAAACCACACAAAGTTATCCCTGTGCTTCAATGATTCAAGAGCTTCCTCATCTATCTGCTTTAGAAATGTTATTGTGTGCTCTATACCTGCATTATCCAGAGCCCCGCTTGCTATCGCTGCAGCGCATATCCCATCAGCGTCTATGTGTGCAACTACCTCCACGTAGTCCTGCTGCAGGATCACACTGGAGATCTTATTTGCTGCAGGCTCAAGTTTTTCCAGCACATTAACCATTATGCTATTTCACAATAAATCTTTTTACCCTTTGCACTTTTTTGATAGAAGCGTCAAGCTCTGTTTTAACGCTTGTGATCTCTTTTTACTCTATCCCCAGCATTTTTAGCGTCTCCTTCTCTGGGATGCCCTCCTCGCTCCAGCCTCTAAGCTTGTAGTACTCCTTCAGCATTGGCTCAAGCCTTGCTACAGAGCCCTTTGCGGGTCCTTCTTTTACAGGCTCATTCAGCATCCTTGGAGGCAATGTGTCCTCCTTGGCGCTGATACCTGCTTTCAGATTGAACATTCGCTCTAAATTCCATATTCTTTCACCGCACTCCAAAACCTTCTTTTCATCATAATCTATGCCGGTAGCATACCTCAGCTCATCAGCCAGATCCTTTACATC
>WOYO01000069.1 GCA_011620765.1 Thermoplasmata archaeon | reverse complement strand
TTGCTTCCGATGTCTTCTTCGGCACCTCTGAGCAGTATAGCTATTTTGATACAATACATGATCTGATAATAGACGCTTTGGGCGGAGCATGCATAGCGATTTTTGCCCCGAGATATATAAGAAATGGAATGATAGAGAAGATGCTTGAGATAGACCTGGATGTTTCAAAGATAAAAAAACCAAATCTGCACTGGATGCTACCAGCCATTATGCTGATTTTTCTTGCCTACTTCATGCTAAAACGAAGCTATATCTCCCTCTTTTTCTCATTCGTCCTTCTTGCGCTCTCTTTTTTTCCACCAGTAAAAAGGACATCGCTTGCCATTGAATCCCTATTTTTCATAGCGATCCTGCTCAGATTGCTGGATGATATGCTTGGTTTTGGTTATTCATACCACGGGGTTGTTGTTCTGATATCATTCATCTTTTCTTACATATTAGACTCGCTCTATGGATCAGGTCCCTGGTTCCTCAGTTTTCTCGTTCCGATAAATTCCATGTTCATTTCTGCCATGGTTGAATTCTTCAGATTTTTTATGGGTTTTTACATGAGCAACGGAGCGCTTATGATGAACTTTGTCTACGTTTCAGCCATTTCAATTCCCGCTGGAATAGCGGGATGGGCCTTTAATGACTACATGCGCAGGATGAAAAGGAGGCCGGATAGGGAATGAAAAAAAGTCTGAGTGGAATTGATTTAAGAGCTTTGATCACCGAAATGCCCCAGGGCTATATAAAAAAGTTAGGAACCGCTGGCAAAGACATATTTGTCATAAAGGTTGGTGCGAAGAACATGATAATAAGGCTTTCTGGCTGGATGTACGTTTCTGAGAGAGAAGGAGAAACAAAGAAGATAGATAGCCTGAGATATCTTGAAAACAGGAGAATAAGGGATGTAAAACAGAGGGGGGCTGATAGGATTGTGACTTTCTCTCTCGGCGATATGGAGATCGTCATAGAGCTCTTTGGCGGGGGAAATCTGATAGTCACAAAAGATGGCATCATAGACTTTGTAGCTAAGGCGAGGGAATTCAAGGACAGAAGGGTTGTGGTCGGAGAAAAATATGCGCTACCCCAAGGCTCAATAGACTTCTTTTCCATGAGCTTTGAGGATTTTTCAGAGGTGATAAAAAATGGGAGGTATGATGCGGTTAGGGCTCTTGCCGTTGATCTCGGGCTTGGTGGGGAATACGCAGAGGAGGTATGTGCAAGAGCTGGTGTTAAGAAGGAAAAAAAGGCAACAGAGCTCAGCGATGAAGAGCTGGAGCTTCTGCATTCTGCTATCAGGTCTATGGAACCCGATGGAGGGTATGTATACTATGAGAATGGTTCCGCTGTAAGTGTGACGCCCTTTGAAAGCCATCTCTATAAGAATCTTGAGAGAGAGAAGCACAGAAGTTTTTCAGAAGCCATAGAGGTGTATATAGCGCAGATGGGTAAAAAACCGGATAAAAAAAGCGAAGAGATAAGAAGGGCTGAAGAGGAGCTGAAGAAAATAGAAGAGATAATCAATGAGATCTATTCAAGGTATGATGAGGTTTATGAATCAAAAAGCTTTCACGGTTTTGCCTTCGATCCAGAGAAAACTGTGGAGCAAAATATGCAGGTGCTGTATGAGAGAAGGAAAGCGATGAAAGAAAAGATAAAGGGGCTCGAGAGAGCAAAAGAAATGGAAAGTGCTAAGGAGAGGCAAAGGAAGGAAAAAGAGGACAAAAAAATAAAAGAGAAAAAGACACAGTGGTATGAGAGCTACTGGTGGTTCTTCACAAATGAAGATTTCCTTGTGATAGCAGGAAAAAATGCTAAAGATAATGAGAGAATAGTCAAAAGGTATCTGACTGAAGAAGATTTCTACGCGCATGCTGACATTCATGGAGGCTCAAGTGGTGTGATAAAGAGCTATGGTAGAAAACCTTCTGATACTACATTTAAAGAAGCCTGTCATTTTGTCGCCTGCTTCTCAAAGGCCTGGGGGAGCATAAGCAGCTGTGATGCTTACTGGGTAAGGGCGGAGCAGGTGAGCAAAACGCCCCCCTCAGGGCAATTTTTGCAGAAAGGGTCTTTCATGATCTACGGGAAAAAGAACTATTATAGAAGATTGCCTATGAGACTCACTGTTGGGGTTGTGGATATAAATGGCGAAGAGAAAGTGATGTGCGCACCAGATATCAGGAGTGAAAAACGCGTTACAATAGTCCCTGGAAAAAAGTCTGTAGAGCAGGCTGCAAGAGAGATCTCTGAGCTACTGGGCGTTGACGCAGCGGATGTAGCAAAGGTCCTTCCAACGAGAGGTGTTGAGATTGAAAATACTCCATAAGGATCTCAGATACGGGAAGATAAAGGTTTACGTAGATACGATGGATGATCTATGGTATTTGAAGAATGTG
This sequence comes from Thermoplasmata archaeon, assembly GCA_011620765.1. Classification (GTDB taxonomy): domain Archaea; phylum Thermoplasmatota; class UBA186; order UBA287; family UBA287; genus UBA287. The sequence continues at coordinate 11,083 of WOYO01000069.1, read as the reverse complement.
ATAGAGCAAAACGATCTGGTAAAGATGCTCTCCTTCAGGAGCAAAGAGGAAGCATCAGATAAGCTTAGAGAGAAAAAGAGCGAAAAAGTGCCTATGTTAATAACGATAAATGTAGAGAGTATTGAGTTCCATCCTTTCTCAAACTATCTGCGCATAAGAGGGAAGATAACAGAGGCCCCTGAGGCTATAGGAGAGTACCACACGCTAACAGTGCAGCCTGGATGCGAGCTGACAATAATAAAAGAGTGGCATGAAAGTGAGCTTGCACTTTTAAAGGAAGCAGAAGAGAGCAGCAGGAAAGCAAAGCTTCTGATAGTTTCCATAGACGATGAAGAGGCAACGCTTGCAGTTGTAAGAGCCTATGGTATAGAAAAGATTGCTTCAATAGAGTCACATAGATCTGGCAAGCAGTTTGAGGATAAAAGTAACTGGCAGAAGGAATTTTTCGGACCGGTGTCTGCGGAGGTAGAAAGAAGAGCAGATAATAATGTGGCAATCGTTGGCCCGGGGTTTGTGAAAGATGCTTTTGCAGAGTATTTAGGAAAAAAAGTGCTCATAGAGAGCACAAGTGATGAAGGGATGAACGGTGTAAAGGAGGCGATAAAGAAGGGCGTTCTGAAGAGAGCTGAGGGAGAGTTGAGGGTTGCTGAGGAGTATGAGCTTGTTGATGAGCTTTTGAGCCTTCTGAGAAAGGATCCTGAGCTCTGTGCTCTGGGTGAAGAAGCAAAGAGAGCGCTCGAGATGGGGGCTGCCGAAAAGCTTCTGGTGCTCGATGAAAAACTTCATGATATGGTAGAGCTTTTAGATCTGGCAAAAAGGACAGGGTGCAGAACATATGTGATAAGCTCAGAGCATGAAGCTGGAGTGACGTTAAAAAGTTTTGGCGGGGTTGCTGCTATTCTCAGATACAAGGTCTGAGTACACCCTCTTTGCTATAGGACCTATGTACATTTCAAAGTATGAGACAGCAAAGAGCATGAAATCCTCATCTGCGTTCAAGAGCCCCTTCTTAGCGTCATAGCGTATGGTAGTGCCATGCTCTCTATTGTATTCATCTATAGCTCTCTTTAATATTGTTATTGTAGAGCCCCCTATCAGCATTGACATCTTATTGAGAAAAGGGGACATGTCCTGTTTAACGGTTATTCCAAGGCTTTTTATCATCCCCCGTACAGGGATCGCCAGGAGCAGTATTGTTGCGATTGTTATGACCGTCTGTGCGTAATAAAAAAAGGTGCCAGAGATCTCTGAAGGGAAAAGGTAAAGCATAAAGGCAAAGGTTTGATAAAAAACATGCCAGAGAAGGAGAAATGAAGCGATCAGCGCAGGCGCTCTATAACCCGAGGCAAGCGAGCCATAGATCTCTGCAAGATTCTGATAAGAGAGAAAGAGAAAGAGGAAAGATGCTATTGAGAAAAGGAAGTTGAGAGATAAGGAAAGAGGGGCTTTGCCCAGAGCATAGTAAAGGGCAAACAATATAACAAGGAAAAAGATGGGTAAAGAGGGATCTCTTTTTTGAGCTCCAAGGGCTCTGCTTACTTCATCAGTCAGGAGGTAGAATAATATGGATGCTGCAAAAGAGAAGAAGGCACCGACAAGATTTATTTCTGATAGATAGACCCCGGAGCCCAGCTCAATGGATAAAGGGTTAACCACTGAGTCTATGGTTAAAAGGGAAAAAGAAAGAACAGCGCATATAGAGCCGGAGGTAAAAAGAAAAGATCTTATGCGAAAATACTTTTCAAGTCTCTTTGCGAAAAAATACACGAAGATGAATGGGACTATATAAAGAAGAGCCATAAGAATGAAGCTCAGGATTGTAAAGACGTCCATGAAGATATTTTCTCTATCTGTATATAAACATATCTTGCTCTAATTCTGGATCCTGCACTTTATCCCTCTCAACTTCTGAGACAAGTGTTTTGAGAGGCTCTCTCACTCCTTTATCTGTCCTCTGTATCTATGTTCATATGCTCACTGGATATGATTAAAGCTCATTATTTTACAGATCTGCCGAGATCAAAAGCCTTTAGATTTACGTCAACGTATCTCTCAGGCACGCTTTCGGATATTGCTTCTTTCAAAATATCCTCACTGAAGGGTAATACGCCAGTGGTGCTGAGAGCACCGAGCATAATTACGTTCTCTGTTAGCACAGACCCTGCCTGTTCTGCCAGCTCCGTAGCCTCCAGAGTTATCACTCTGTTTGTTCTCTTCCTTATCTCACTCTCAATCTCATCAAAAGACAACTGTCTCTCCTTCCCCTGGGACATGGCGAATGTGGGGATCAGTCTTTTATTGAGTATGACAAAGCTCTCTTCGTCAATCTTTTCATAGCTTCTTAAAGACTCCATTGCCTCCAGCGCAATTAAACAATCTGCTCTTCTGGTCTGTGCTCCATAAACATCTCCCATCCTCACAGTGCAAAGAACGCTGCCCCCCCTCTGGCTCATGCCATGTATCTCCCCTATGACACAATGTATATTTGCCTTCAAACAGGCTTCGCCGAGCGTATGAGCGGCAAGTATTACGCCCTGACCACCAACTCCTCTTATCTCTATCTCACGCTTCATTCTCTCACCTTTATAGCATTTCTCCCGCATACTTGCAGGCACACACCACATCCATTGCAGAGATCATCTGCTATCCATATCTTCCCCTCTTCCTTATAGAATGCAGGGCAACCAAAATTCTCTATACAGATGCCGCACTGATTGCAAAGGTTTTGATCTATCTCATAGCTATTTATCTCTGCGCCCTTTCTGCGTATCTCTCTGTTCTCCAGCAGAATGCATGGAGCCCTTACGACTAGCACGCCCAGTTCTTTCTTATCGAGCATCTCCTTCATCCTGCTCCTGAGCGCTCTGAGATCGTTTCCATCCACAACCTCCACATTCTTAACCCCGCAACCCTTTGCGACATCCTCAGGCAAGATTATGGGTAAACCATCGGCTACAGCGTTGTAAGGCAAGCCAGGTGTGGGCTGGTGTCCTGTCATTGCGGTTGTTCTGTTATCCAGCACGACGAGAAGGAAGTTTGCATTATTGTGTATTCCATCTATGAGCGCAGGTATGCCCCCATGGTAGAATGTGCTATCCCCTATGAAAGATATTATTGCCTGATCTGTGCTTTTTGAGAAGCCACAGGCAGATCCTACGCTTGAGCCCATGCACAGGAGAAAATCAGCGGCATTGTAAGGATCATTTAAGCCCAGGGTGTAGCAGCCTATGTCATTCGGGAATATTGCTTTTCCTCTTGTTAGCTGTTTTGCTACATAATAGGCATTTCTGTGCGGGCAACCCGGGCATAAAACTGGAGGTCTTGGTGGGACTGTTATCCCCTCCTCTCTTTTCCTTTCCGTCTCCATCAAGCCAGCAAACCTTTTTATCGCATCTTCAACAAGCAATAGATCAAATTCATAGCATCTGGGTAACAGATCCTTACCATGGATCTCTGTCTTTAGATCATTTTTTGCCTTAAGTGCAAGTATCTGCGTCTCAAGGAACGGCTCAAGCTCCTCCACCACAAGCACCTTTTTGCACCCTTTAAGGAATTCTGTGCACTTCTTTTCTGGTAACGGGTGGGTGAAGCCGAGCTTCAAGATCCTTGCCTTTATGCCTGTGTTTTCCACAGCCTCTTTTACATAAAGATAGGAAACACCGCTTGTTATTATTCCTGTATCACCAGAGCCTTCAACAAAGTTCAGCTCACTGCTCTCGCTCATCTCCTTTGCTCTTTCCATTCTCGCCAATAGCTCTTTATGCTCTCTGTATGCAACCGCGGGCACTATGACAAAGCGTTTAGGATCCTTTTCAAAATGCCCTTTGTGCTCCTCTCTCTTTTTCACTTCGCCAACAAGCACATCGCTGGATGTGTGATTTACTCTTGTTGTGGTTCTCATCAGCACAGGCATTTCAAGTGTTTCAGATAGAGAAAATGCCTTTTTTGTCATCTCATAGCATTCCTGAGGACTGCTGGGCTCAAGCATGGGCACATTGGCTAGTAGAGAATAATATCTGTTATCCTGCTCGTTTTGCGAGCTGTGCATTGAAGGGTCATCCGCGCTTACAATAACGAGTCCACCCCTCACACCGGTGTAGGCTATGCTCATGAAAGCGTCGCTGGCCACATTTAAGCCTACATGCTTCATGCATGTTAGAGCCTTAAGGTTCGAAGCGCTCGCAGCAGCAACCATCTCCATTGCTACCTTTTCATTCACGGTGTACTCGTAGTACATCCCGTAGTCTTTCGCAACCATAGCAAGAGCGTCCGCGATCTCACTTGAAGGCGTTCCAGGATAAGCAGCGGCAAAGTCTATCCCCGCCTCCATAGCGCCACGCACTACTGCCTCATTGCCCAGCAATATCATTCCCTTGTTCTTTTCTTCAATCAGTTTCATTTTTTACCTCCACTATCTTTGCATCAAGCACTATTGCTCTCTTCTCAGTTAAGAGCACAGGGTTGAGATCCATATCCTTTATGTCCTTCTTCTCAGCAATGTCCGCAACATTTAAGAGCAGGTCATAAAAGGCTTCATTAGCGACCTTAATGCCTCGGAATCCATGGAATAGCTTTTTTCCTTTCAGGCTCTCAACAAGATCTGTGGCATCTTTTCTGTTTATTGGCAAAAGTCTGAAGGAAACGTCGCCATAGAGCTCCGCAAGGACTCCACCAATGCCAGCCATTATGAATCTCCCAAAATCCCTGTCCCAGCCTATGCCCACTATAGCCTCTATGCCTTTTTCCTCTATCATCTCTTCCAGAAGCAGGCTTTCATTCGGAAACTTTGAAGACAGCTCGGCAAAAGCCTTCTTCAACTCCTCCTCGTTCCTTACAAAGAGCACTCCTCCGACATCACTCTTATGCAGTATCTTAGCGGAGCATACCTTTAAAACCGCAGGATAATCTATGCCTTCTGCTTCTTCCAAGCTTTTTATTATCTTTCCTTCAGGCACATCTATTCCACAGCCCTTTAAAAGCATTTTTGCCTCAAATTCGTTCATGAAGACCTCCTGTAAAGAGCAGAGATTGCTCTGACACCTCTCCATATTGAAGGGTATGCCGGTATTCCAGCTCTCTCGAACCTTTTTATGGCGTCAACGCTCATTTCAGCTCCCACGCTGTATACTATGAGAGGTTTCTTTTTTTCTTTTTTCATTGATATTATACCGTCTATTAGCTCCCCTGTTATGCCGGGAGGATCAAGTAGAACCGATGCAAGAACCGCATCCGTATTCTCATCATCCATGAGTGCCTCAAGAGCTCTGAGGTACATATCATCCGTGGCTGATGCTGTTAGATCAACAGGATTAGCTAATGAGGCAAAAGGCAGAGCTAGCTTCTTCAGTTCCTCCACAGTTCTTTGCGAAAGTGTGGAGAGCGCTAGGCCTATACCTTTTTCCTCGCTTGTGATGTAATCCGTTGCTATGACTCCATGCCCCCCTGCGGTGGTAAGAACAGCGACATTTGCTCCTTTTAAGGGCTTGGAGTAAGCCAGAACTCTGGAGAGATCTATGAGTTCTTCCTCATCATAAACTCTCAGAATACCATACTGATCACAGAGGGCAGAGACTATATTATCGCTGCCTGCGAGTGCGCCCGTATGGCTGACTGCTGCCCTTGCTCCGGCAGCGCTCCTGCCCGCTTTGAGCAGGATCACGGGTTTTTTGCAATTTTTTATGATCTCTCTAAAGCGCCTTCCATCGGCAAATGACTCCAGGTATAAAGCTATGGCCTCCGTGTCTTCCCTTGCGGAAAAATACTCTATGAAGTCATTCTCATTTAAATCTATTCTGTTACCGAGACCCACAAAAGCTGAAAAGCCTATTGAGTAAAGGTTTGCGCTATTCATTATTGTTGCTGCGGTTGCGCCGCTCTGGCTTATGAGAGCTATTTTCCCTTTACCAGGGCGAGGGGATCTCTTTCTCTCAAGAAACATGGTGTCTATAACCCCGGGAACGAATATGCCAAGGGTATTGGGACCAAGGATCCTTGTTTTCCCCGCATATTCCTTCATTTTTTCCTCAAAAGCTTTTCCCTCTTTTCCTGTCTCTCCAAAGCCTCCTGCTACCGGTATGACATATTTGACTCCCTTTTCGGCGCACTCTCTCACATTTTCTACCGCAACCCTTGCAGGCGTGCATATCACAGCAAGGTCTATCTCTTCGTCTACGTCCTTTATGCTTCTGAAACATTTCTTTCCACAGACCTCTTCCTCATTTGGATTGACAGGGTAAACTTTTTTAGTGCCTGTAGACTCTGAAATGTATTTAAAAACAAGATTGCCAACCTTGCCTTCTCTGTTTGAAGCTCCAATCACAACGACAATTTCCGGATTAAATAGTTCTTTCATATTTTTTCTCCTCCAAACTTTTTACCCTGGCTACTGGTGCATTTATTGTAGCAGAGTATAGTGGTGTAATCATGCGGATAAAGAGCGCACTCAGAGACATAGTACCCACACATAGCCCCACATGGATAAGATCCACACCCGTAATCTACCTGTTCGTATTTAACATTTGTCCGCAAGATCTCTTTTGATTTTTTCTTTTCTCTGGTTTGAAGAGGAAAGGTTCCGGGTGAGAAGAAATGGTAGGGCAACCCCCGGTCTGAAATGAGATTTTCAGAAAAATGTTTAGAATATCATAGAGCGAGCATAAAATGCAAAAATTGAAAGCTATTTTTCCAGATCCTTAACGCAGGTGCACAGAGCAGGGCAAAGTTTTTTATTCTCTAGAATAATCCGAGAGCATGCACGATATATGGATAGAAAAGTACAGACCGAAAACATTAGATGATATCATAGGGCAAACAAAAGTGGTTGAAAGACTCAAGGCTTATGTGAAACGCAAAAACGTGCCACACATGCTCTTTGCCGGCTCAGCAGGAACCGGAAAGACTTCATGCGCCATAGCTTTGGCTAGAGAACTATTCGGAGAGAATTTTGCTAACAACTTCATAGAGCTCAATGCCAGTGATGAAAGAGGAATAGACATAATAAGGGGCAAGATAAAGGATTTTGCAAGAACTATGCCATTAGGAGGCTTCACATTCAAGATAATTTTCCTGGATGAAGCTGATGCGCTGACAAACGATGCGCAGAGCGCTCTCAGAAGGACGATGGAGATGTACGCAAACAACTGCAGGTTCATTCTCTCATGCAACTACTCTTCCCGCATCATTGAGCCCATACAGTCGCGCTGCGTCGTTTTCCGCTTCAGTCCTCTTGGCGATGATGATGTGAAAGTGCTGTTAAAAAGAGTAGCTGAAAAAGAGGGGCTCACAATAAATGAAGATGCCCTGGATGCAATCTGTTACATTGCCCAGGGGGATCTCAGAAGAGCTCTGAACGTTCTTCAGGTTGCTGCAACCATGACCAATGAAATAGACAGCAACGCGATCTATGTGAGCTCTTCAACGGCCAGGCCTGAAGAGGTGAAGGAGATGGTTGATCACGCTCTCAACGGAGAATTCATTAAGAGCAGAAACACCCTTGACTCATTGCTTATTGAGTATGGCATGTCGGGCGAGGATGTGGTATACCAGATATACAGGGTCCTGCTCGATTTGAATGTAGAGCCCGGGAAGAAGGTGAAGCTCATAGATGCTCTAGGCGAAACGGATTTCAGGTTAACTGAGGGAAGCAATGAGAGAATACAGCTGGAGAGCATGCTCGCAAAATTGTCTCTGATAGGCAAATGAGGATAAGATGGTGAGTTTTACTCTGATTGCCATAACGGACAGCAGGACAGAGAAAGAGGATCTCTCTGGCAACGCAGTTGAGGATATGATAAGAGAAGCAGGCTATGAAGTTGTTGAAAGAAAGGTGGTAAAAAACGATATAAACAGAATACGTCGTGCTATTGAGGAAGCTGATGGCGAAATAGTAATAACCATGGGAGGTACTGGTATAAGCTCAAAAGATTTAACGCCAGAAGCTCTGAAACCTCTGCTTGATAAAGAGCTCTATGGATTCGGGGAGCTGTTCAGAAGATTAAGCTATGAAGATATAGGGACGGGCACCATAATGAGCAGAGCATTTGGTGGAGTTATGGGTAAAAAGGCCATATTCTGTTTACCCGGTTCAACCAGTGCCTGTGTGCTTGGTTCGGGGATAGTGATAAAAGAATGCGAGCACATTCTCAGGGAGATGCGAAAATGAGACCATTTAAGAGTTTGATAAGCGATGAAGAAGCTTTTAATATTATAATGGAAAATATCAGGGCAATTAATGAGATTGAAGAGCTTTCCATAGATCTTGCAGATAGAAGGATCCTTGCTGAGGATGTGAAAGCGCCCTATGATGTGCCTTCATTTAACAGGAGTGCGATGGATGGTTATGCTGTGAGATCTGGGGATACTCCGGAAGCTGATACGCCATTCAGAGTTGTTGGAGAGATATTTGCTGGGATGAGTAAAGAGATAAAAGTAAATGAGAATGAATGCGTGAAGATCGCCACCGGAGCTTCTTTACCGGATAGCTGTGATGCTGTCATTATGGTTGAGGACACAGAAGCGGTTGAAGGAGAGAAAGACAAGGTAAGGATATCCAAACCAGTGCAACCCTTTGAGAATGTATCTAGAGTAGGGGAGGATATAAAAAAGGGCGAAACCGTATTGGAAAGAGGCACGCTTTTAGATCCTTCAAAGATAGGAGCGCTTGCTGCCCTGGGAATGCAGAGAATCAATGTTTTAAGGAAACCAAGAATAGCAATAATATCCACGGGTAACGAGCTTTTGCCTCTGGGCAAAGATCTGGAGGGGAGCAGGATATACAACATAAACACGTATACCCTAAGCGCTTTAGTGGAGCGCAACTTCTGCGAGCCTGTTGCTTATGATATCGTTGAAGACAGAGAAGAAGAGCTGAAAAAAGCCCTTGACAGCGCTATGGATAATGATATGATAGTCTTCTCAGGTGGAAGCTCCGTCGGAGAAAGAGATCTGCTCGTAGATATTCTGGGTAAAGCGGTGTTATTCCATGGAATTAAGATAAAGCCGGGAAAACCAACGATGTTTGCGCTATATAAAGATAAGCCTGTGCTCTGCCTGCCAGGATTTCCAACAAGCTGCCTTATGAATGGATATCTGTTTCTTGTCCCTGCTATAAGAAAAATGGCTGGTGCACCGGAGAGGGAAAGAAGGATCGTAAGGGCAAGGATGGCTCAAAGCATTAAATTGAGCAGGGGAAGAAAGAAGAACGTGACTGTGAGGCTGGAGGGAGAGCATGCATATTCAGTTTATAAGGAATCCAGCACAATAACCAGCCTTGCAGGAGCTACAGGCTTCATAACGGTGGATGCGAATAGAGGTTTGGTGGAAAAGGGCGAAGAGGTTGAGGTGGAGCTCTTCTCATGGTAGCATTCGGTTTCTATGGGAGCAGTAACAGCGGAAAAACAACGGTTATAGAAAGGCTGATAAGAGCCCTCAAAGAAAGAGGATATGAGGTGATAGCAGTCAAGCACACGCACTTAGACATAAGGGCTGATGAAGGCAAGGATACAGAGCGCTTCAGAAAAGCTGGGGCTCTCTTTTCTGTATTGTCCGCAAAAGAACAGAGCTCCATAGTCTTAGACAGAGCGCTAGGGATAGAAGAGATCCTGCGGGTGATGGAGCCACTATGTGATGTAATTCTTGTTGAAGGATTTAAAGGTGCTAGCATAAAAAATTTTGTCTTTGGTGACGCGGAAGAAACAGAGAGCACTATCTTCAGATATTCTGATGGAAGGTTCGAAGAGGTGCTTGAGATCATAGAGCAGGCTATAAAAGATTCATGAATAAGCGTAAACCTCTATCCTTGGCATGAGCCATGAGAAGAGAGCATCATACACCCTTTCTTTTCCGACCTCATCGAATACATTGTGGTAATAGCCCTCAAATCCGTATATCTCCTTGTCTGAAGCGCCCATCTTGTTGAAGAACTCAACTATTGAATCTGGAGGCACTATCACATCTTCAGTTCCATACATAATAAGAGATGGAACCTCTAAATTATGAGCATTATCCTGAAGAAAGAGCATGTTCTTTAAAGTTTCATAGGAGAGCCTTAATTTCATTGGTTCATGACAGACCAGAGGGTCATTAACATATCTTTCATGATGCTCTCTATCATGTGTAAGCTGCTCTGGAGGTATCTGCATTGGTATGTGGATTGAGGGAAAAATCATTGAAAGCAAATCCATGAGGGGAGCAGCAATCCTGAGCAATACTGGCGGCATAGCCACTCTTCCTATCACAGGAAGATTGAGATAGGTTCCCACTCCGGGACCTGAAGCTATAACGCCCTTTATATCCTCTGGATAGAGTATCGCATATTTTAACACAATTGTCCCACCAAGGCTGTGTCCAAGTAAGAATATATCTTCACCCTCGTCCTTTACCATCTCTATGAATATCTTAAGATCTCTTATGTAATCATCAAATTCGTTTACATTCCATCTCTCTCCCTCAGAAAGCCCATGGCCTCTTAAATCCATTGCGTATACACCAAAACCATTCTCTGTAAGTTTTGAGGCCATATCATTAACCATACCACTGTGACCCCCAAAGCCGTGAACAACAACAATTGCAGCCCTTGCGCTTTCAACAGAATAAGAGCGGTAAAAGAGCGCTGTGCCATCAAAACCTTCAAAATACCCTTCTTCCGCTTCGATAGAAAGTGGCGAAGCTCCGATTGAGAGAGGTGATAGCGCTATAAACAGTATTACAAATATGCTAAGCCTTTTCACACCCCTTTTATAGCTGTTTTCTTTTATATTTTTTTCATTTTTAGCTCATCAGCTAAAGTTTTAGTGGAGGGACATTCAACCTACCCTTATAGATAAATTATACAGGACAGAGCTAGATAGAGGAGGAAGAGATTTCGCTCTATGAAAATATGCTTCTGAAGACAATTGCGGATCGCGAGAGAGCTGCAGAGGATATTCCTGGAAAATATGTGTTAAGGAGTTGTGTTTAAGTTTAAGCACATATAAAATCCAAAAATAGATAATGATATTTATTATATGGATGTTACGAATTGTATGGATGCTATGAACTGCATAGCGCTCTATGAGGAAAAGCTTAAGAGAGAGTTGCAGAGAAA
>WOYO01000011.1 GCA_011620765.1 Thermoplasmata archaeon | reverse complement strand
TATGAGGAAAAGCTTAAGAGAGAGTTGCAGAGAAAGGATCTCATAATCATAAATATGGAAAGATTGTTGGACTCTATAGAGAAGAGCATTGCTGACGTAAAGGATAAAAAAGAGATAACTCCGTATGCAGGCGTTAGTGATGCTTGTGATTCGGTGTTAAGCGCGCTATACGAAGAAAAAAGAAGAATAGAGGAAAAGATTGAGAACTATCTCTATTCTATAGCGCCATCAGCAACCACTCTTATAGGATACAGGATACTGGCAAAAATGCTTGCTCATTCAGGATCTCTCAGAGCTTTAGCCTTTATGCCTGCGAGTAGATTGCAGATCATGGGTGCTGAAAAAGGGCTTTTTTCGGGTAATGAAAAAATGGAGGGAGATGAAATAGAATTAGTAGGTGAAAAAAAAGATAGAAAGACGCCCAAGTACGGATATATCTTCCAGCATCCTCTCGTTAAGGGTGCAGATAAAAAAAACAGGGGGAAAAGCGCAAGAAAGCTTGCATGCTCTCTCGCAATAGCTTTAAGGAAAGATTATTTCTCACTTGAAACTGAGATTGGATCCAGGCTCGAACCCAGGAAGATGTACTCAGATGAAACTTTAAAACCACCGAGAGCCAGAACAGGCGAAAAAAGCAAGCTATTTTATCTGTTCAAAATACGTCCAGAACTTGTTGATAGCTTTAGGGGGACTGTTCTTTACCTTGGTGCGGGAAGTGGCACCACGGCAAAAAAACTTGCAAAGATCTCAAAAACGCTCTATTGTGTTGAGCTCTCCCCCTTTCCTTTTGCTTCATTTATTGAAGTGGCAAAAAGAGAAAAGAGAAAGAATATTTACCCTATTCTGGAGGACGCGAATAAACCAGAGAGCTATGCTGATGTGGTAAGTAGTCCTGACCTGATATATCAGGATATCACGCAGAAGAATCAGGTGGAGATCTTTCTGAAGAATATGTCATTCTTCTCTGTGAAAAAGGGAGTGCTCATGATAAAGGCAAGCAGCATAGACTCAATGAAACCAGCAAACCTTGTCTTTGAAGAGTGCAGGAAAAATCTGGGTAAAGAAGGCTACAAAACAGAGATCACAGATCTGAGAGAGAATTTCGGAAATCATGCAGCCATCATAGCTGAAAGGATTTAAATATAGAAAGAGAATAAGGAATATGAACGCTCTTATACCGTTAGGAATTGCTCTGATATTTGTGGGATTCGTTCTTGTTACTCTGGGCTTTTTTCTTACAGCAGATAACAGAGGAATAGAAGGGGATGACAGAGAGATCCATGGTGGAGGGATAATAATGATAGGCCCTATACCTGTTGTTTTCGGAACAGATAGGAAAATCACAGCGGCTTTGATCGTTCTTGCTATAGTGCTCATCGTTGTTTCCATAGTGTTTCTGCTGATGGCTCGCAGAATCCTCTAAAGTAAAAATACAAATAAATATGCAGAAAGCATTAAAGAATTAAGCGGGGGTAGCCAAGTCGGGTCAAAGGCGACAGGCTTAAGACCTGCTCCAGTAGTGGTTCGAGGGTTCAAATCCCTTCCCCCGCACTATCTGATGAACGCTACAATGAAAATAGTATAGAACCGATCTGGTTTGATTCCATGGGAGCAAAAGCTTCCTCCAGTAAAAACCCAGATGTCCGGGTGGGGCATTTCAGCTACCGAATGTGTAAGCGTAACAAAGCCTTTTGCCACTTCTCTTCAGCTTTGCGCTCCATGAATATTTAAAGCATATCCAAAAAATTAGCCCGTGAAGCTGTGAATGTAAGCAATGCCTCTCGTTCATGCCGGTCAAATTTTAACCCATTTTTCACTTAACTAAAAACTTGATATATTCAAAACTCTTTCTTTTTTCTGTGATCATAAGGGAAGTTGAGAAAAAGGATTTTGGAGAGATCAACAGGTTATACAACGATGTGTATGAAGGCTTTTATCCCCTGCCGGAGACTTACAACAAAAGGACCTTCGACAAAGTCCTGGATGACGACCCTCATCTGTGGCTGGCAGCCGAAGAAGGAGGGAAAATAGTTGCTTCTATAATCTTTGTTGGAAATAGAGAAAAGGACATATGTAAGTGCTATGGCGCCGCTGTTAGGAATGAATTTCAGGGAAAAGGAGTCATGTACGAACTGCATAGTGAAGCAGAAAAGAGATCAAAGTATAGGATATATTATTCGATAGCAAGAATGAACAATATAGCCCCGCAGAAGCTCCTGAGAAAGCTGGGTTTTATGCCTTTTGGTATCTTCCCAAACGCTATGAGGATCAAAGAGTTTGAGACCCATGGGCTCTTTGTGTCATATAAAGGAGACATCATAAAAGAGAGAGAAAAACCCGTTATCATAAAACCATTTGAGCCAATATACGTCTGTGCATCAGATATTCTGCACCTCGGTAAGGCAGAGATCGTGCAGGAGAGCGGGATCCGCTCATGTATGAAGATGGATCTCATGATGAGCGTTGCTCCATCTGTGAGTATGGAATGGGCAGACTATATGAATAATGGCTCTTTAGAGCTCAGCTACTTTCCCTTCTTCGAACCAAACCTCAAGCTATACTCGAGCAATCTCTCTACCGAGATATTTGTCTACTACAATCCGATGGCAGCGCACCTCTACATTCTGGGCATAAAAACCACAGATTCTATGTACGATGTCCTGGAGGGCATAGCCTCTGCTGCTCTATCGATGGGGTGCTATTACATTGAATGCGTCGTGCCTGCGGAGTCACCTGAACTGCAGAGTGCCATGTATGAATCAGGTTTCATGCCTTCGGCGTATTTTCCTGCCTTCAAGAAAAAGGATGGTTCAAGAATTGACTGCTTCATAAACTGCAGGCTATTGCTGCCGCCATCCTTCAGAGAGGTGCACACAGACGACATGAATAAAAGGTTTTTAAAGGCTTACAGCGATATCTATATAGAAAGGGTGAGGAAGGATCTCTATGGTTGGAGCGATAGATGAACTGATAAGCAAACCGCCTTTTGATGCAGATGCAGAGCTCTTTGAGAGAGCTATGATGGAGTGCTATTCTTTTCACTATGAGCACTGTGAGCCATATAAAAAGTTCTGTGGCAGAAGGGCTGAAAGAGCTGATGACATACCATACATCTTTGTCCCTGTGCTGAAGAGATATCCCCTGCTCTCAGTGGATGAATCAGATGTGGTTCTTACGCTCGCCTCTTCAGGAACCACTGGCGAGAAAACCAGACTTTTTCTGAACAGAAAGACACTCGAAAACCTTAGAACGATTGCAGAAAAGGTCTATGGAGGTATGGGGCTGGTTAACAAAGAGGAGAAGGTAAATTACCTCTGTTTCACCTATGATCCTGATTACGCAAGAGATATAGGAACTGCCTGGAGTGATAAAAACAATCTCACCTTTACCAGAGTGAATAAGGTTTTTTATACTCTTAAGTGGAGTGGCAGAGGTTTCTACTTCGATAAGAAGGGGGCTGTTGAATGCTTGCTCAGATATTCAGAAGAAAAGCTACCTGTGAGGATACTGGGTTTTCCTGCATATATGGCTGAAACTCTAAAAGAGCTGGGAAGAGCGCTTGATCTGGGAGAGCGCAGCTTCGTTCTACCTGGAGGCGGATGGAAGGGCAGGAAAAGAGAGATGAGCAAAAGAGAGTTCAGAGAGATGATAAGAGAGGTTACTGGCATACCCGAAGAGAATGTGAGGGATTGCTATGGATTGGCAGAGCACGGTGTGCCATATGTGGAGTGTCAGAAAGGACATATGCATGTGCCCATGTACTCCAAAGTCAGGATCATAGATCCAGTAACGATGGAAGAGAGCTCTGAAGGGCTTTTGCATCTGATGAGCCCCTATAACCTTACATCTCCTTATCATTCCATACTCACCACAGATTATGGCGTTCTAAAGCATGATTGCACCTGTGGTATAGATACCCCTTACATAGAGATAACGGGAAGGGCAGGAATAAAAAAATACGCTGGATGCGCCATCTCTGCCCTTCAGTACCTCTAAATCTCATTAAGGTCTATCTTCTGCCACTGACTGTGGCTGCTCGGTAGCCCCTGCACCCAGTATATCTCAAGGGTATTAATATCACAGCAGTGTGATGCTATTGTTCCTTCAACCAGCTTTCCGTCATCAAAGTGCTGATACTCAACGGTCAGCTCCGCCTCAAGAACCGGTACGCCATCTTTTTCAAGGATCACATTTCCATTCTCATCATAGCAATAGTCCATCCTCGATATGACATTCATCCATGTTGCTGGTGATATCTTACCATAATTTTTCATCAGAGCCCAGTAGGCGGAATAATAACAGCTATCCCCTGCTTCGACAATAAATGGGTCCTCCATGTGTATCCTTTCATTCATTGGCACGCTGGTTTTTTTGCCATCTTCATAACTGTAGTTAGACCTCATCTGGTTGCTGAGCGCGATAACATCGCTCTCTCTTATAGCGTAGTGAAAGGGTAACTTCTCCACCACAACAGCTCTTGAGGGCTCTGCTAACATGTAGTTCATACCCTGGGTGACCCTTGTCTCTTCTAGGGTTTTGATAGCATCCTCAACGCTGCTGCACATCGAGAGCTTCAGCATTACAGCCACAGAAGGAAGACCAAAGGCGCACTCATATATCCCGTTCTCAGGGCTCCAGTCTCCTAAAACTTTGACAGCGCCAACAAAAAGCCCATCTGAGTTTACCTGAAAGTTTGATGCAACCTGCCCCTCTGTCACTGTTCCGAATATCTTTTTTCCTGTATCAGGCTTAAGCACATAGGCTATCTGGTAAGCAAAAGGATAAACCGGTAGATCCCTGTTCAGCCCCACTATCGTGTGGCCAGCCCTTGTTGCTTCTCCATATGCAGCTGCTGCTGTACAGAGCTTCTTTGACTGGTGCCACTCATTCAGCCACAGGATCTCGAATCCCGAGTTTATTACAATAATCTTTTCATAGGATGAGAACAATTCATCATCCTTCAGGGAAGATGCCATCCCTTTCATAAACTCTGAGATGTTTTCCTCCGCCTCTATGTAGCTTTTGTACATCTCTATATCATGTTTCAGACTCTCCATAGAGAGGCCGTAACTCTCCCATGAACTGATTATAAAATCATATATCTCTTCAAGGTGCGTGCAGTTTTCCCCATACTGCTCGCCCATCTCAAACCAGCTGCCCTCAAAAACAAAGAGAGGCATGTGCTCCTCTTTTTGTGCCGTGTATGGCTCTGGTGCTACGCATGATACAATAAGTATTGCCATAAAAAGCGCCAGTTTCATACAATAAAATTGCACTTAATTCTATATTTACATATCGATCCCGGGGAGAGCTTTAAGAAAATGTTGATAATACAGAACACAATACACGCTAATGAGCAAAAAAGCCTACGCAGAAATGAGCGCCGCAACGCTGCTCTATGGCCTCACATTTCCATTGACCGCAATCGTGCTCAGGGATATGGGGCCACTCTACTTAAGCGCCGTCAGGAGCTTCTGGCCCTTCATTTTTTTCATTCTCTATTTCCTCAAGAGAGGCTATCCTGAAAACCCGAATTACGCGCTTCTTCTCAGCATATCCTTGTTCGGGCTGGTGCTACCCTTAGTGCTTCAGAATATCGGCATGCTCTACACAACAGCCTCTCTAGCGAGCATAATCCAGTCTACACCGCCAATATTTGTGGTGTTTCTTGCTTTTTTCATTCTAAAAGAGAATTTGACAGCTCCAAAGATCCTTGGAGTGCTGATCGGTATAGCAGGAATAGTAGTCGTTGTGGGGATAGAAGAGGGCTCGATGCTTTTGGGGAACATTCTGATTGCATGCTCTGCCATATCTCTGGCTTTCCTGGCGATATTTGAGAAGATTGCCCTCTCAAAACACACCCCGATTGAGATCCTTGGCATAACCTCAATCATAGGATTTCCTATCCTTCTTGCACTTTTACCTTTCGAGCAGCTTCCCTCATTTACCATGAGCTCTGTAATCCTCACGATCATTCTATCTCTCGGCTGCACAGTGCTTCCATACTTTCTATGGCTTGATGGTCTAAAAAACCTTGAAGTTTCAAGGGCAATAGTTTTTTCCTATGGCATACCCGCATTTGGAATATTGTTCTCAATAATGCTACTGAATGAAACCGTGACCCTGAGGATGATAGTGGGCATGGCTGTGATACTCTTCTCGATATGGGTATCTCAGAAATGATCTCTCAGATCTATAATCCTTCTCACCTTACCGGTTTTCTCAACCCTTTCAATCGCCCCTGGTGGTAGCGTCTCAACATCAAGCCTGAAAGATCCCTTGGAGAGGAATTCCCCTATGAACGCATCATCATTCTCTCTTAGCTTCATCAGGATAGTGTTCACCACCTCTCTTCTGTCTATTTCCTCAGCGCTCTCTACCCTCACCTCAAGCTTATCCGATGCACCATCAGAGCTTATAACCAGCTGTAGCGCAATGGGAGAGCAGACCTCACTGACAGCTTCGTAAATGGTTCTGTAGGATATCCACGCTCCACCCACCTTCATCTCTTCCCCAACCCTACCTGAAAGCTCAAACCTATTTCTACCGCACCACCTGCCCATATCGCCGGTATCAAACCTTATTATGGGCATGAGCTCTCTATCAAGGTTTGTCAGAACTATCCTGCCCTCATCTGTTATCTCAACAAGGTGGTATTCCTCTGCTACAGTGTGCACCGTGGAGGGGGATCCCTTTTTCTGTATACCGACGTATCCGCTCTCAACAGGCCCGTAAAACGAGAAGAAATTGTCAGCTCCAAAGCTCTCTTTCAGCATCTCTCTTCCCCCCTTATATAAAAATTCTCCTCCGTATATTATCTTCTCAACACAGAATGAGCCCTTGATAGAGGAGGCAATGGAGAGCAGAGAAGAGGGGCATCCTACCAGCACTGTGGCTGAGAAATCCTCTAATATCCTGGCTATCATGCTGTTTGGTGCATTGCTTCCCAGGGGAAGGATGTTGCACCCGATCTTGTTGAGCGCTCTGTCAACGGCTGCATATGCAGTCCACAGGTTCCCTGGGGCTAAGAGGTTTGCCACGTTATCATCGCTACCTATTATCTCCCCGAAATCCTTCGCAAGAAAATCTGTTGAGCGATCAAACTCTTTTTTGGTGTAAACAGCAAATGTGGGCGTTGATGTCGTGCCACCGGAAGAAAACAGGTAGCAATCCCTCATCTCTCCAGTCAGAAGCTTTCTTGTTCCCCCCGGGCCATGTTCCGCTATATCCCTTTTTGTAAGCAGCTGTTTCTTATTCTGCCTTCCTGCATAGAACTCTGACCTTTCAGCAGCCTTAAGGACACTCTCAAGGCTCATAGTTCCATCCCGCAGAGTCTCACAAGCTCCCTCAGGGGAAAATCACCATCGTGTGGTGCCCCTGGCGCACCCGAAGTCATTCTGCCAAATCTCACTATCCTTGTTGCCCCGGCTTCAGCGAACATCTTTCCTAGCTCTTTATCTCTCTTTGAGCTTATGGCAACGGTCTGCATGTATTCCCTGGGGATCTCTCTTATGACCTCTTTGATATCATCATATTCTCTGACGTAGAGAGTCCTTCCGAGGGGGGATAGCTCAAATCCTTTTGTGAAGATCACCTGCCACTTCAAGGGTTCTTCGGAGAAAAAGTAATCATAATCCCCAAAGATCTTACCCATTCTGGCAATCTCCTTTGCTTTCATAACCTCAACAGCATGATCTCTATCGAGAGGGTTCTCGGAAAAACCGTCGAGCTCTCTTCCGACATCTTTTATCAGATCTCTCATCTCTCTCTTAATGTAAAGAACCTGAAGTGATGCGCATGAGCGCTGCTCCCATGATACAACATCCATGGCTATATTTTTCGCAAGGTTTTCCTCAAAGTCTTCAACTACCCCTACACCACACTTGGGCCCGTGCTCAATCAGAACCTTGCCAGGAGGGAGATCTCTCTTATAGCTCTGGACCGCATCTATACCTCCCCATACTATTATCCCATCCATCCTCTCTTTCAGCTTTTTCTCAACCCTTTTATTACCACCTTTGAATGAGATCATGGATATTGTGGAGGCAAGCTCAGGTGAGCACTCCTCAACGCTTCTGAGAAAGAGGTATGGAAAGAGCCCACCAGATGATGGAACCTTCACAACATTGAGATTCTTTGTGATGATTCCGTTAATCAGGGACTCTATACCGTTCACGAAGATGTTTCCTGCCAGCACATGAAGAATTGAGCCCAGGGGGGCAGCAAAAAGCCTCACATTGCCCTCTCCTTCCCAGCCATCAAGGGAACACCCGAGCTCCGTCTTTATTTTCCTCTCAAGGTTTTTCTTTGATAGAATGTCGCAAAGCGTGTCCAGTCCTTCTTCTACAGTGCTCTCTGAGAAGCCTGTTATCTCTGGTAACTTCTCCATCGCGCTCTCTCTGTAACTACCTGCTTTCCATCTACCTCTCACACGATCCAGGATGGTGAGGATCTCCCTCGAAGAGAAGGAGGAAATAAGCTCAGATCTCTCCCTTTTCCTTTCATCAAACTTCTCGAAAAAGCCCGAAAGAGCTACGGGCTCGTCGAAAACAATATTCATAAACCTTATTGATCTACAGTTTTTTAAAAGTTTAGCCGCTTGTCCTTAACTTTCTGCTTGAAGAGTTTAGGGGGTAGGGGCAATAAGAGACAGTAGAGCAAAGAATCTATTTGTGGCAGGCTCACAAGGATAAGCTAGGCTTTAGATTATTTGTATGGCGTATCCATCAAATTGTTCGACGCTCCACAGAAGCAAAATCCTTATAAGCTCATAAGACTGATTATAATATAATGCAAGGAAAAGAGAACATAGAGCTTCGGGTAGAAGAAGGGCTCAGGCCAGATGTAGGCTTTGGCAGAGCGAGAATAGATACGGCAACAAGAACGCTGCTAAACATATCTATAGGGGATGTTATAGAGATCGTTGGCAAAAAAACCACCGCAGCGGTCGCCTGGAGACTATTCCCGGAGGATGATAACAAGGGTATAGTAAGGATCGATTATGTAATAAGAAACAATGCAGGGGTCTCTCTTGGTGATAAAGTAACAATCAGAAAGGCGAACCCGAAACCTGCAAAAAGAATAGTAATAGCTCCAGCAACAAAGCAGAAAGTTTCTATAAGCTCCGAGTACATTGCTCTGATGGCAAAGAGAGGGTTGCTCAGAAGACCCGTAGCAAAGGGGGATATGATAATTATACCCGGGGTTGCTATATTCGGAAACGCAACACCATTTATCGTTCTTAAAACAGAGCCTTCTGGCATAGTTCAGATATTTGAGGATACAGAGATAGAGGCAAGGGAAGAGGCAGTAAAAACGGAGGGAGCTCCAAAGGTGAGCTATGAAGATATAGGTGGTTTAAAAGAAGAGATAAGGACTATAAGGGAAATAATAGAGCTTCCGATGAAACATCCAGAACTATTTGAGCGCCTTGGCATAGAGCCACCAAAGGGTGTTCTGCTTCACGGTCCTCCGGGCACAGGGAAAACATTGATAGCAAAGGCTGTAGCAAATGAGAGCGGTGCGAACTTCTTTTCCATTCAGGGCCCGGAGATCATGAACAAGTTTTATGGGGAAAGCGAGGCTAGGCTCAGAGAAAAATTCGAGGAGGCTGAGCGCAGCGCTCCAGCAATACTGTGTATCGATGAGATAGATTCAATAGCCCCAAAGAGAGGTGAGGTGCAGGGAGAGGTTGAGAGAAGGGTTGTTGCACAGCTGTTGAGCCTCATGGATGGTTTGAGAGACAGGGGTAGAGTTGTGGTTATAGGGACCTCAAACAGACCTGACGATATAGATCCGGCGCTGAGAAGGCCGGGACGCTTTGATAGAGAGATCGCTATAGGGGCCCCTGATATGGAGGGGAGATTGGAAATACTCCAGATACATACGAGAGGAATGCCTTTAGCTGAAGATGTAAAGCTGGAAGAGCTCGCAGATATGACGCACGGATTTGTTGGAGCTGATCTTGCTGCCTTAGCGAGAGAGGGCGCAATGAAATGTCTGCGCAGGTATCTACCAGCATTAGACCTTGAGAATTCAATACCCGCAGAAGTTCTTGACACAATGGAAGTAAAGATGATGGACTTTATGGAGGCTCTCAAGGTGGTAGAACCAAGCGCATTGCGGGAAGTTTATGTAGAGATACCAAAGGTAAAATGGAGCGAGATAGGAGGCTTGGAAGAGGTGAAGCAGGAGCTCATAGAGAGCATAGAATGGCCCATAAAAAGAAGAGCGGATATAGCCAGATTAGGCATAGATCCGCCAAGGGGCATACTCCTGTTTGGTCCCTCAGGTGCAGGAAAAACTTTACTGGCAAAGGCTGTTGCAAATGAGTGCGGGCTGAACTTTATAAGCATCAAAGGCCCAGAAATAATGAGCAAATGGGTGGGAGAAAGTGAGAAAGCGGTAAGGGAGATATTCAAGAAAGCGAGACAGGCAGCTCCATGCATAATATTCCTTGATGAGCTTGACTCTATAGCATCCACCCGTGGTTTTGACTCTGATGGAGGGGTGTCAAAGCGCATAGTGGATCAGCTCCTCACATCCATAGATGGTCTTGAGGAAAATATGGGGGTCTTTATCCTTGGTGCTACAAACAGGCCTGATCTGCTGGACAGAAGTCTTCTGCGTCCAGGGAGATTTGATAAGCTGATATTGATAATGCCACCAAACAAGGGCGAAAGGATTGAGATCTTTAAGATATACACAAATAATATGCCTCTGGCTGAAGATGTGGATATAGATAGGCTGGCTGAGAAAACCGAGGGTTATACAGGTGCGGACATAAAGTCTCTGTGTAGAGAGGCGGGTTTCAATGCCCTCAGAGACGAAGCAGAGGTTGTATCAGCCGAATTCTTTGAGAGAGCTCTAGAAAAGGTTCAGCCATCGGTTACGCCGGAAATAGTTGACTTCTACATAAGTGTAAAGAAAGATCTGGAGGGTGGGTTCACGAGAAGAAGAAATGACATGCTAGCCCATTACACATGAGAGGCAGAGAACAGAGCATAGATCATAGCAGATAGAAGGGCGCAGAGGTTAGGGTAGCTAAAGCTATCGATAAGAAATTCACTTCCCCCTTGCTTAGCTTTCTTCTCCTTTCAAATATAGCTCCGAGGAGGCTATCTATCTGGCACCCAAAAAACCCGAAAACAGTTGGATAAAAGAGGGATCTGAAAGCGTATCTCGGGTCAAGCCTGAAGATGAGGAGCCAGCCTAGAAGAGCCATTATGAAAGCACCAAGCAGCGCAGATAATTCCCCCAGAAGAGATATGCCCCCATCTGTTCCCACTTTGGTCCTCTTAAGGGTTGTTATCAGATAGGTATCGTCTGATAGTATCCCCAGCTCGCTCGCAAATGTATCTGAAGTTGCTGCGGCTATGGCTGTTATATAGCACAACCCCATGACCGGGCTGTTGATAAAAGAGAGGGCTGCGATAGCTATAGGCACTATTCCGTTTGCAACAACGTTGTTCTCCCCTCTTATACTGTCCTTAACGCTCCAGTGTCTTTTGACTTTTTCTTCCTTTTTTGCTATTGTGGCGATATAGCATATGAGAACAAAAAATATGAGGAGCAGAAGCCAGTATAGACCTGAGCAAAAAAACACAAGAAGCCCCAGGAAAAAGGACACAATAGTCCCTTTTCTGTCCAATATATCTGTGAGATAGGAGAATACGCTAAAAAGAGTGCATGCAACTATTCCTATCACCAGGTCCATCAGATGGTGAATGTAGAGAAAGTATTTCAATTTTGGGCAACAATAACTTTATGCTCCACCTTCTATTCGTCGGCAAAAGCGAGGATCCTTTCCGAGACCTGGAGAGGTACTACACTCTCCGGGTGAAAAGCTTTAGAGTTCTGAAAGTTTCTGAGCTGAGAGAACCGAAAGACAAAGGGGCATATGCGCATACGTACATAACCTCGCCAAAAGGTAGAGAGATTAATGAGGATGAGTTTATGGAGCTTGTTAGAAAAGCCTACGTTGAAAATATCTCTATCATCGTTGGTGGGCCCTTCGGGGTACCTGAGAATGTTGAAGGCGAAAGAATTTCATTCTCAAAACTCACATTCTCGCACGGACTTTTTAGAGTCATGCTCCTTGAGCAGGTATATAGAGCGCTGTTAACTATAAAGGGCTCTGATTATAGAAAGTGAGCAAGTCTATCTGGCAAAAGACCTTTTTCCTCCACTCTATCCATGAGCTTACTCACATCGATAGTTTTTAGCTCTCTATTCTCTACAATAACCTTTCCATCAACTATAACATCACAAACATCACTCCCCTTTGCACTATAAACTATCGTTGAGGCAGGATCCCTCACAGGCATGAGATGGGGTTTGAGATCTATGGTTATAACATCTGCAAGCTTGCCTGGCGCTATAGATCCAGAATCAATCCGAAGCGCTTTAGCACCATTTATCGTAGCCATGGTTAGGGCATTGTGCGCATCTAAAACCTGTGGGTCCAGAAGCCTGGCTTTCTGAGCTATGGAAGCAAGCCACATATCTCTAAAAAGATCATAGGTGTTGTTGCATGGAGCTCCATCGCAGCCCAGTGTTACATTCACTCCTTTGTCCAGCATCTCTTTAACAGGCGCTATCCCGCTTCCTAACTTGAAGTTGCTCGCAGGACAGTGAGCAACGTTAGCCTTCAATCCTTCTGCATCCCCAAGCCAGACACAGTGTGCTAAGGTTACTCTCTCATTGTTTAACCCACAGTGCTCAAGGAACTCCACAGGGCTCATCCCATACTCTTTTCTTAAAAAAGAGACATCCTCCTTTATCTCGCAGAAATGGAGTGTTGCTATTGTATCAAGGGTCTCTGCCATCTCAGAGATCTCTCTGTATAGCTCTGGCGTGCAGTGGGTTCTTGCGGCTAATGCTACCCTTATCCCTCCTTTACCATTCCATCTCTCAAAGAGGCTTAGAGCTTCTTTCATAGCCTCATCCTTATCCTCGACCATACCCTCGTACATCCTGTGGTTAGCATAGTACGGGCTATCCATAAGCATCTTTGAGATATAACCTCTCATTCCACTGCGCTCAACAACTCTTGCTATGCCATCTATGCCATATTTCGTGTGAAGCCCTGATTCTAAGAATGTTGTTGTGCCTGAGAGAAGCATCTCAGCTATGCAAAGCTCCGCACTCAACGAGCCAAGCTCCGGATCATAGGTGCTCTGGAGCGGCCAGACTCTCTCGTTTAGCCATCTTACGAGCGGAATATCGTCGGCGCACCCTCTCAGGAGTGCCTGCGCGAGATGTATGTGCGTATCTATAAGCCCCGGCATTATTATCTTGTGCCTGCAGTCTATCTCTGCATCTACCTTTTCTTTAACCTCTCCAACCTCTTTTATCCTGTTTCCATCGATTAAAACGGAGCCCTTAACAGCTCTTCTTCCAGCCATAGGCACTATGAGCCCATCTTTAAGCAGGATCATTTTTGCCTCCGGATATCACTAAAGACGTGGGACATAAAAACAAATACTCTCTTTGTATATATCTTTTGGTTTTCGACGTATAAGTTTAGAGAGGTGCTTGCCAGGCAAGGGGTTATGTCCACCATACCACCATATAAAGCAGGGATCTTCCATGCTCAGTCTATTCCTGTTCCGGGACAACAGGAAG
>WOYO01000030.1 GCA_011620765.1 Thermoplasmata archaeon | reverse complement strand
TTGAGATAAGGACAAAGATTTTATAGGCGCGCATCCATTCTATCTATGGAATTTGGGGGGCTCGCACTTAAAAACGCAACAGTTGATCCGGATGATAGCTTTTATGTAAGCTTTCTGAAGGATTTCTATATAAAAACAGCTGATGGGCAGTATCTTTTTGCAACCATGCAGAATGCCAGGAGACCCGATAGGGTCTTTTATATGGTGCCTGAAAATTACCGGCTCGGCAAAAAACAGAACCGCTTTGATCCTGATATAGGAAAAAAGATATACAGTATAGCCTTTGATTATCTGAAGAGCGACATAAAAACAATAGCCCTCAGAGGGACACAGGGAGAGGGTAAGTTCGAAACGGGTTTGAGTTATGTACTGAGCGCAGAGATACCACACAGCGCTTATCTCACATGGATGGGAAAAGAGATGGTCTTTCCTCACAGAGATAGCCTGGAGCCCAGAGTCTTTAACTACTGCATACCTGAAGGGCTTCCGGAAGATGCTAAGAATAGAATAAAAGAGTTCTATCCACAGTATGATGAGCCCATGGTGCTGTTTGATCTGACAGAGATGGAGAGAGACATAAGAAAGGTTCTGGTAATAGGCTCGGATTACTTTGGCGAGGCTTTCAAGAAGCCAAATCTGACAATGGTCTGGAACAGGGCTGAGGCTTTAAATTATATATCCTATCATGCTGGCTGCACAGATAAGAGAATATTAAAAGGGCTCAGCGGCACAGGAAAGACAACATTGAGCGTTGGCGAGGACATAGAGCAGGATGATGCTGTTGTTGGTATACCTGTGGGTAAAGAGAAGGTAGAGCTCTATGGATTGGAGGCTGCAAGCTTTGCTAAGAGCGAGGGTCTCACAGAGGAGAGCCCTGAGTGGAAGGGGCTTATGAAGAGTAGAGATGGAGCTATAGTTCTGGCAATGAACATAGATTGCGAGAATGTTGATTTTGTGTTCAAAGAGGTAAAGGGGCACAAGGTTAAGGTTCCTGTTACTATAGAAGGAAAAAAACCAGGACACCTTTTATGCACCAGCTATGAAAAGAGCGGAACGAAAAATGGAAGGTTTGTCTTCCAATTCTCAGAGCTGAATAAAGATTGGGGGAAGAGAAAAAAAGAGCTGAAAGCTGAGGGGCTAACATTCAGAAGGTTTGATATAATGGAGCCATTGATCATAGCTCCTACACCTGAGATAGCTATTGCACTGGATAGCGGGTGCGAGAGTGTTATAACCAGCGCAGTTGCCGGCAAAAAAGAAGGAACAAGAACACGCAGTTATGCAGCAACCGACTTCATGGCAAGAGAAGAGAGCCAGCAGGCTCTGTTAAAACTAAGGGTCTACAGAGACCTTGGTGTTGGCCCGGAGGGCAAGCTTGTCTTTTTTGTTGTAAACACAGGTTATGTCGGAGCACGAGATGCAGAGGGGAAGGAGACCGGCAGGGGAGAGAAGATAAGAATAGAGGATTCAAAGAAGCTGATATACCTTGCAGAAAATAGATTGATAAAGAGATGGCTGGTTAATCCGTTCTTTGGGTATATGATACCAGATCCAAAGGAGCTTGAAGAGGAGCATGGAATGAAGGATTTTGGAAAACGTTTTAACCCTCTTCGCTATTATTCTATAGAAGAGTTGATGAAAATAGCCGAAAGAGATAGAAAAGAAAGGACCGAATACTTAAGGGAGCTTTTCAATGGGGAGAGCAATGAAGAAGAGCTCAAAGATGTGATAAATGTATGGGCATCAAAAAAAGCAAGTAAAGAAGAGGTAAAGGGATTCTACGAGGGATACTATGAATGAAAAGAGAGAGGAAATAGAAGAGTTCTGCAAAGGTTATATGGACTTTATGCAGAGGTGCAAAACGGAGAGAGAGTGCGTGAATGAGATGAAGAGAATAGCGGAGAGCAGGGGCTTTGTTGATGTAAGAAGCAAAAGCTCTCTGAAGCCAGGAGATAAGGTATACTCCATAAACAGGCAGAAGGCTATGATCATGGCGGTCATAGGTAAAGAGGATAAAGCACGCATGATAGCATCACACATAGATTCACCGAGGCTTGATCTCAAGCAAAAGCCCGTCTATGAGGATGGAGAATGCAACCTTGGCATGCTGGAAACACACTACTATGGAGGCATACGCAAGTATCAATGGCTGAACATACCTTTAGCAATCCATGGTGTTGTTGTTAAAAAGGATGGTAACACCGTAGAGCTCAGTGTGGGAGAGGACAATGGGAGCTTTGTCGTTGCCGATCTACCACCACATCTCGCAAAGAGGCAGGAGGATCTGAAGCTGAGCGAAGCAGTTAAGGGGGATGATCTAAATCTCATAGCGAGCAACACCTCTGAAGGAGAAAAAGAGGGCTTTAAAAACGTTATCCTGAAAGCACTGGAGAGGTACAACATAAAGGAAGAAGAGTTGATAAGCGCTGATCTGGAGGTTGTTCCTGCACTGAAGCCAGCATCTGTTGGCTTTGATAAAAGCATGATAGGCGCATACGGGCAGGATGATAGAGCATGCGCATATACCTCTCTTAAAGCTATTCTTGATATGGATAGCACTGATGAGACTGCTATAGCTATATTCGCTGACAAAGAGGAGATAGGGAGCGATGGAAGCACAGGCATGAACTCCGTTTTCCTTGAAAATTTTGTAAAGGAGCTGCTGGAAAAGAGCGGTAGCACTGAAAGGCCATATAGATTTCTTGAGCGCTCAAAAGCCATATCTGCTGATGTCACAACAGCCCTGCATCCCGATCACAAAGAGGTGCAGGATGTAAAGAATGCTGCAAAGCTTGGCTGCGGTATAGCCGTTGAGAAGTTCACTGGTCATGGCGGTAAGTATGGTGCAAGTGAGGCAACAGC
>WOYO01000026.1 GCA_011620765.1 Thermoplasmata archaeon | reverse complement strand
CCCTGCACTGTGGTGGCAGCTCCTTCTGTGTTGTCATCCAGAGCAGTGCATATCTTTGCCTGTATGCTGTCTTAGTCTTACATTCCCTCTATGCTGGCCCGTAACGCTGCCCATAACGCTTATTTCTTTCATTTTCAACTTCTGTCTGCAGCTTCCGTCAATAATAAACACAGTGCATAAGCTACAGCAGAGAGCTTTAATGAACCTGCAGGATTCATGCCTTCCAACCTACCCGGGCATCATAGCCTGATCAGAGCGGTTGATAACCTTTAAATAGAAACATTTCCTTTTCTTCTTATGAAAAAGTCCTATCTTGCGCTGCTAGCTATCATTTTAGCATGCTGTGTGGAAACTCCTGCAGGTGTGACTTTTATAAAACTTACGCCTCCAGCAATGATAACAAGTCTTGAAGCGGGCACCATAGATGGAGCCATTATATGGGAGCCGTGGGCTGCTCTTTCAGTCCAGAGAGGGCTAGCAAATTATAAGCTAAATAGCAGTGACATATGGGAGGGACACCCATGTTGTGTGGTAGCAGCAGATAGAGAATGGAGCAGCGGAAATGAAGAGCTTTTAACAAGGTTTGTAGCAGCACACATAGCAGCAATAAACTGGATAAACAGGGCTCTTGAAGAGAATAACAGTAAGCTTTACTCATATGCTGAGCAGCTAACAGGTCTTAACAGGAGCGTTGTTGAACCTGCAATTAAGAATATGGAGTTTGATTATCATATAAAAGAGCAGGCAATCAAAGAGGTTGGTGAAGCTTTCAATGGTTTTGAGCTTTATGATGCACAAAAATGGAACAGCTCTGGCTACAGCTCTATAGATAGATATGTGAACTCAATTATAGATGAAAGATATATAGATAATGCCACAAAGAGAACCAGCGCGAATATACCATTCTGGCAGAATTTATGCCCACCGCTCCCTCAACCGCAAAGAGATATGGAGATGGTAAGAATAGGCTACATAAAGGGGGATTTACACCATCTACCACTTTTTGTTGCGCTAGGTGAAGGATTTCTTGAGAACGCCGGCATATCACCAGTACTTCAGTCCTTTGATAATGGTCCTGATATGATGGTCCAGGGGTTCAAAATGGGAACTGTTGATATCGGATACCTCGGTATAGCGCCAGTGCTCATATACAGTATAAATGCCAATGATGGGGATCTTGAGATAGATGTGGTATCTCAGGTTAATTCTGAAGGGAGCGCTATTGTTATTAGAAAAGGAGTGGATAAGATTAGAACCCTTGCAACTCCTGGGCCGGGAAGTGTTCAGTACTTTCTAGCACTTAGAGCCGAAGATGAATTATAGGGAGATACTGCTAAAGGTCTCTGGCTTTGCTGCTTTCATACTCGTATGGTATGCTTTAATAGGTGTCTCAAAGATATTTTTTCCAGGAGCACCAATCTCTTCAATACCTGACCCCATTGAGGTGTGCAAAGCCTTCGGCAGGATCTTATTTCCTTCAGGTGTAAACCCGCTATATCAACAATCTCTGCTGAGCCATGCAGGGGCGAGCCTTTTAAGGATGCTATATGGGAGCGTAATAGCGATAGCAATAGGGATACCATCAGCGCTCTTAATGGGCTGGAGCAGAAGAGCTTTTCACTTTGGTGGAACCATTGTTGAGATCCTGCGCCCTATACCGCCTATAGCATGGATCCCGATAGCCCTCCTTCTCTTCAAATTCAATGCTCCTATATTCATAGTCTTTCTGGGGGTTGTCTTTCCCATAGTACTGAGCGTTGTTTCAGGGGTAAGAAATATTGATACAAAGCTCATAGAGGCTGCGAAAATAGTTGGAGCTGATGATTGGAGTATAATAAGAAAGGTTGTTCTGCCAGCAAGTGTGCCATCGATGATAACTGGTATAAGGACAGGGTTGGGTGTTGGATGGATGTGCATAGTGGCTGCAGAGATGGTAGGAAGTAGCAGTGGTTTAGGATACTTCATATGGTATGCATATGACCTCTACATGATACCTGAGATGGTCGCCGGAATGATAGCAATAGGCATTATTGGCTGGTTAATGAACTGGGTTTTAGAGTTTTTGGAGAGGAGGATGACGCCTTGGAGATCATAAAGATTGAGAATGCTAGCAAAACTTTCGGCGAGCTTGAGGTTATAAGAGACATATCCTTTGAGGTTATGGATGGAGAATTTCTGTCAATCATAGGGCCAAGCGGTTGTGGAAAGACCACAGTTTTAAGGATGATCTCTGGTTTAGATTTGCCAGCAAAGGGAAAGGTTCTCTTCAAGGGAAAAGAGGTCAAAAAACCAACAAAACAGATAGGTTTTGTCTTTCAGGAGTCAGCGCTCTTTCCATGGAGAACTGTTAAAAGGAATATTGAATTTCCATTGGAGCTTCATAAGAACGGGACATCAAAGGAAGAGAGAGATAGGAAGAGCAAAAGATATGTGGAGCTTGTTGGGCTTGAAGGTTTTGAAAAAGCATATCCACATCAGCTCAGCGGGGGTATGAAGCAGAGAGCAAGCTTAGCAAGAGCTCTCGCTGCAGAGCCAGAAGCTCTGCTCATGGATGAGCCATTTGCATCACTTGATGCCCTCTCAAGGGAGAGGATGCAGGTAGAACTGCACAGGATATGGGAGAAGGAGAAGAAGACCATTATTTTTGTCACGCACTCGGTTGAGGAAGCTCTATTCCTTAGTGACAGGATCATAGTGCTAACCTCTAGACCTGCAGAGATAAAGGAGGAAATCCATATAGATTTAGAGAGACCGCGGGATAGGGGATCTGAGAAGTTTATGAGCATGAGAAAGAGCATAGAGACAAAGCTTATTTAAAGGTATATCCGAACGAAAAAAGAAAGAGAGCAAAAGAGATAACAAAAGCTTCGAGTAAAGCAAAGAGAGCCATGAA
>WOYO01000065.1 GCA_011620765.1 Thermoplasmata archaeon | reverse complement strand
GATGGAACAAACGGCAGTGCTCTGCAATAGTGGCTGTTGCAAAAGGTTATGTTGATGATAGAGATCCTCTCTATGATGTAAAGAAGAGATACAAAAGAATGAAAGAGAGATAGGAATTTAAACATTAAAGATTCTTTCTCTATATGATAGATCTGAGTGCATATGGAATAGACATGAAATTCGATGAAGAAAATATGGAGCTCGCAGGATTTAACGGGAAAAGGGACATAAGAAGATTTGATGAGATGAAAGACCTTTTTCTTCAACCGGATAGTGAAATGCGTGATCTCTATTACATGTTCAGAGGCGTTGATCTGTTCGATAAAATAAAGATAAGGTATGACATAACAGCACTTCTCCCGGGAACCGTGGGGGAGGAGTACATAAAGACGAAAGGGCACTACCATCCTGATGCTTACCCTGAAGTCTATGAAGTTATGAAGGGCAAAGCATTCTACCTTTTACAGAGATCTGATGACTTTGAGACGGTGGATGATATCATACTTGTTGAGGCAAAAGAGGGAGATATAGTGGTTATACCACCCCATTACGGACATGTCACTGTTAACAGGGGGGAGGATATTCTTATAATGAGCAATCTTGTATCAACCGAGTTCTCTTCCATCTATGAGCCCTACGAAAAAAAGAAGGGAGCTGCATACTACATAACTGTCAATGGGGTTATAAAAAACAAAAACTACGAACCTATTCCCCCAATTCAAAGGGCAAAACCTAAAGCTATTGGTGCGAAAAAAAATAGACCCCTGTACACAGCAATAAAAGAGAATGGCGAAGCTTTTGGATATCTGAACGGAGGCAAATATGATTTCTCAGAGGTTTTTGAGTTTGAGTAATGAGTCTGCAATGAGCTTTGAGACCGTGTAATCGCTGAACCTGCTGGGTATGGTATCCGAGGCATGCACAGGGCTGAAGTTCAGGGACTTTAAGAACAGCCCATGAACGCAAGCAACCTCTATTCTCTCAGCATCCTTCAGAGCGCTGCATGCCTTCTCTATAGTTGTGCCTGTCGATATGATATCATCAACCAGAAGGACCTTTTTACCCCTGACATCCTCATCAAAGGTGCTCACAACCTCTGTGGCGCTTATTCTCTTCTTATCAAAGTGGGCTGCATCTACCCCAAGCTCTTCGGCAACACCCTCAGCTAGGTAGAAGGATCCTGCATCCGGGCTAATGACAATATCAGCATCCCTGCACACATCTGCTATCTCTTTAAATGGTATGAGATTCTCTACAGTAACCTTGAAGTACTGCTTTATGTAATCCTTGTGAAGATCAACCGTTATGATGCGCTTTGAATTTATCTCAAGGATGCTAGCCATAGCTTTTGCGGCTATACACTCTCCATCCAAAAACCTTCTGTCCTGCCTGGCATAGCCATAATAAGGGATAACCGTTATAACATCTGCGCTCTCTGAAGCAAGGTCCTTGAGAAGCAAAAGCTCGATCAACGAATCATTCGGATAGGTGTTCCCTATAACAACAACTTCGTCGCTAAAAGACGACAGAGCCCTGACATATATCTCACCATCTGGAAAGACCTTTTTCTCAACATCCACAAGCTCAGCTCCAATTATCTGGGCAACTCTAGCAGCCAGAGCCTTTGACCCTTCTGAAGAAACAACGAACATTAATGAAAAATGACCTAATGGGATAAATTTCTATTGCTCCATGATCCCTGCTTTCAAGCAGCTCTTTATCTTTGAGCTTATAAACCCCCTGCATCAGAGCCCATATCCTTTATTGCAGCACTCTGATATCAGGATCCTCTACCTTTTTCACCAATATTTTTCCTTTCCTGTTTGCTCTATCCTGTTATCTGGATATAAGCTCACGTACCAAACTCATACCTCTGCAGATACTCCAGCTGCGCCTCGCTCAGCTCATCTATTGCTATCCCCATAGAGGCTAATTTGAGTTTTGCAACGAGCTCATCAAGCTCCGCTGGATAGGGATAGACTCTGGGCTCAAGCTCTGATTCCAGAAGGTATTTCACAGCCAAAGCCTGGAGAGAGAAGCTCAGGTCCATTATCTCTATGGGATGACCATCAGCGCACACAAGATTAACAAGCCTTCCATCGCCAAGAAGATAGACCTTTTTTCCATCAACATCATATCTATCAACGCACGGCTTTACTTCCTCTTTCCTGTACCCTTTTATCCTCTTATCAACCTCAACATCGAAATGCCCTGCATTAGCTAGAATAGCCCCATCCTTCATCATCCTTATGTTCTCTATGGAGATGACATCTATATCGCCGGTGGCAGTAACGAATATATCCCCAACCCTGCAAGCCCTATCTATTGGCATAACGCTAAAGCCCTCCATGGAGGCTTCAAGAGCTCTTATGGGATCAACCTCTGATACAATCACATGAGCTCCCATGCCCCTGGCTCTCTCAGCTATCCCCTTGCCCACATCTCCAAAACCAGCAACAACAAACTGCTTGCCAGCGATGCTAACATTTGTGCTCCTCATTATGCCCTCGAGCGCAGACTGCCCTGTGCCAAATCGGTTATCAAACAGATGCTTACACCTTGCACCATTCGTGTCTATGACAGGAAAATAGAGCTCCCCCGCTGATTCAAGAGACCTGTATCTTCTTACCCCTGTTGTTGTCTCCTCGCTCACTCCATTTACCCTCAGACCTCTCCTGTGCGCTTCTATGCCTAGATCCCCACCATCATCTACTATAACCTCAGGCTTCTCATCCAGCACCTTATTCAAACCTTCTCTGTATTCCTCATCGCTCTCATTAGCTCTTGCATAGACCTCAACACCCGCATCCCTGAGAGCAGACACAGCATTCTCTTTTGTGGACAGGGGGTTGCTGGCGCACACAAAGACCTGTGCACCTGCTCTATGGAGAGCCATAGCCAGGCATGC
>WOYO01000018.1 GCA_011620765.1 Thermoplasmata archaeon | reverse complement strand
GCTTATAATTGCCATAAAATTTGCATGACGAGAGTCTATAATGACATTTTCAGGACGAAAACGCTCATCGCCACCATCGAACCATTTATTGGGTCCCAGATAATTTGCGTTATTAATATGCAACCAATCGAAGCCATCACCCGGCATCAGGCGGCCAAGAGATGTGATCCTTCTTATACCCTCTTTTGCCTCATCGTCAAATCCCATCTCGTCAAAATGATCTGAAGCTCTCCAGAAAAATCCTCCATCTTCTTCTTTAATGATGTTGCCTTCCCAGTCCACTTCATATATGACATCATCAACGATCATGTTGTCGCTTATTTCTTCTACCTGTACGTTACTGTGCGCCAGTATCATTGTTTTGCCGCCGTAAACCAGCGGCTCAAGCCCAGGAGAATAGTAGCCCACAGGACTGCCTTCCCTTTGAAGATCATGGTGTTGTCTGGCTCCCCAAACTTTATTTCCATCTCCATCGGTTACTTCTTCCCAGCCGTCAAATTTCCATTCTACTTCACCATCCCAGCTAACTTGAACCACGGATATTGCATCAAAGCCTGCCACGTTAATCCCCTGTGACCCTATAAGAGAACCCCCTGGAAGCATCTTGGAAGGCACACCACTAAGTGGCCAGCTATGCACCTCTTTTCCTTCCATATCAATAAGCACCGTCCTCGGGTTTGAAGGATCCATGATGCTAAAGTATGTATATCCTGCGTAGCTTTTTGTGCTATCGTATTTTTTAAGCCCAGTCACATTCCCGAGGATGCTCTGTGAGCTTACATTAAAGCCAGCAAGTGATGTTAATAACAAACCGAATATAATGGCCATGGTCATGTTACGATGATTCATTGCGCTCACCTCCTATATCTTCCTTTTCAGACAACATACGATTACCTCTCTCAACCCTATATATTTTGTGCCCTTAATAATCTTTTTGATCAGATTGGATATACAACCTTGTTAAAACACGGTTTATGTAGGACGTGTTTCACACGTCCGTATATCGCTTCCAATCCTGATTCAGACCACCATTTATGCTTTATTCTCTTTTGTAGCTCTTGCTATCTCTGCAAGATAGCTACCCTGAGGGTATATGGTAGCAAGATATTTCAGCACCTTTCTACGAACAGCGCTCTTTCTCAGGGAGTATATGATCTTGATCTTACAATCCATAAGTCAGATAAACAGATTAGTTATACAAAATCTCCCTCTGGTAAAATGAGATCATAGTTCTTCTCTAATGAGTTCCGGCTTGTTAAAAGAGCACTAAAGGATCATAGCGCCAATAAGCGAGAAAACAATGGCAAAAGAGCACAGAAATGGCAGACCGGCATTTGCCCTTGTTTTCGTCGTTGCTATCAGCAGTGCTATCACCCCAACAACAGTGCCTATCGCTGCAAACAGTGCTATGCCCGTATCTAAAAATATAGAGAGGGATACAACATAGCTTGATGGTAAAACTATGTCCCCCAGACCAAGGAAGAATGCGCCTGGCTCGCTTTCATGATCTTTATCCCTGTCTCTATTCTCTATTCTGAAATCTCTGCTCTCAGGGAATACCAGTATGACGGGAAGACTGAGATCTATGACCCCTTCAGCCATAGATACCATATGCTTCGTCACATAAACGGTGACAAAATCGTATGCCGCAAGAGCTATCAGAAGCACCAGCATCAGCACAGGGGTTAAAGAGATCCCCAGCATGGCTGT
Source organism: Thermoplasmata archaeon (assembly GCA_011620765.1). Taxonomy (GTDB): domain Archaea; phylum Thermoplasmatota; class UBA186; order UBA287; family UBA287; genus UBA287. The sequence continues at coordinate 12,236 of WOYO01000018.1, read as the reverse complement.
TATCCCTACAGCGAGAATGAATCCGCACAGATCTGCCATTACCCAGCTTTTTTTCTTTATCATCAAGTAGATAAGGAGCAGAGAGGCAGAGAAGGCAATGGATAGAGACAACACAACACCAACAGGCTCTAAAAGAACATAAAATGTTGAGGCCATAGCCGTGAATATCGCGAAAAGCAGCAATGCATTTATTGTATTTTTCCTGTTCCTGCGCATCAGGAGCACCATAACGACCAGAGCTATTGGGAATATTAAGAAAAGCAGCAGAACATTTATCGAAGCGTCAGGATCCTCAAATGCAGAGAAACCAAGCTCACGGAATGAAGGGGCGACAAACACGGCTACCGATTGTGTAGCGATCAGAAAGAGAATGGTAAAAACAAAGCTCTTTTTCACAGCCTTTATCTCTCTCTCATTTTATAAGACTATGCTTGGTTCGTACTGGAGAAAAATTCTTTATTTTTAGCTAAGATAAGAAAGTATAGATCTGGCACGGTTCATACAAAGGTCCTGCATAAGTGATAGGTTAATAGAGCACAAAAAATTAAAAGCAATATGTCTCATTATGTGTGTGAACGCCAGGAGACTTGTCTATGAGACTCTATCTATCCTCTTACTATGTGGTTTCATTGAGATCCTTGCGGGCACCGCTTTAGGGGAGATGGAGTCTTTTTTAGAAAGTCTTCCCGGGCTCATCATAATGGTGCCACCGATGCTCGATTTGAGAGGTGATATAAATGGCTCTTTTGCTGCCCGGCTTGGTAGTGGAATACATCTGGGTATAATAGATTTTAAGCACAGGGATGAGATCATAGAAAACCTGAAGGCAGCGTTGCTGATGAGCGTTGTTGCGCCTGCAATAATAGCGATATTTACATTCTGTGTGTGTTACCTCCTTGCTCTACCATCTGTAGAGCTTCTTAAGCTTCTGTTCATAGCTGTGTGCACTGGCCTGACCTCAGGCATAGTGCTGAGCATTCTATCGATATTGATCACATATGGCGCCTCCAGAGCAGGTCTGGACCCTGACAATATCACCATACCGATCTTATCAACCCTGGGTGATTTCGTGGTTATATTGAGCCTTCTTCTGTTCACGGTGGTGGTAGCATGACCTATTACAGAACAAAGAGCATAATAAAGGAAGAATTTCCTGTTAACCTAGGTTCAATAGCTATAGGGATCACAGGGGGACTTTTGCTGAACAGCAGGATTGAAAGTTTTATAACAATCCCTCTGCTACTTTCATACATACCCGTAATAAATGGGATAGGGGGCAACGTCCTCAGTGTGTTCGGCTCAAGGCTTGGATCTGCAATTCACATGGGATCAGTAAACAGAAAAGAACTCCGCAGAAGCACTGCGCTCTTTGTTATGGTAGCTATAGTCGTTTTTGCCATTATGGCGTTAACTTTATATGCTACCAATTCATATTTTTATGGTGAAACAGTGAGTATGAAGATCGCGCTTATACCGGTGCTGGCAGGTTTCATGCTTGTTGGTTCCCTTATGCCACTAACTGTGGTTATAGCATTTCTCTCCTTCAGGCTAGGGATGGATCCAGATAACGTTGTTGTCCCTTTGATAACAACCATTGCAGATTTTGCAGGAATACTGTTTCTTCTTCTGTCAATGAGGTTGATGGGTCTATGAGTAAACTTGGAAGGATATGGAGAAGAGAAGAGAGAAGAAAGGTGGAGTATGAAGCCAGGAACGTCAGAGAGATCCTGAAAGAGATGAAGGACATATCCGAGTTAATCACAGATCTGAGCTACTCTGCGATACTTTTCAACAATGAGGATCTAGCTGAGGAAGTAAGATACTTAGAGGCTAGAATGGACACCCTTAACTATGAGATAAGAATGCAAGCAATGCTTGCAGCAAGGGATGCGGAGGATGCGGAGAAGCTGGCGGGTATCCTTCAGGTCGCAGAGGCCGCAGAAACCATATCAAACGCTGCCGCTGATATCACAGAAATCACAAAGTTGAAGCTTGAGCACCCGCTTATTCCTTCTCTTTTTAAACAATCCGATGAACTCCTGGTAAGAATAGGAATAGAGCCTTATGCCTATGGAAAGAGTGCCTCTGAACTTCGCATTCGCTCTAAAACTGGATGCAAGGTGATAGCCATAAGAAGGGGCATTTCATGGATCTTCGCTCCGAAGAACGAACCTTTCATTGAAGGAGACGTTGCGCTTGTGAAGGGAACAGAGGAAGGGATTGAGAAGTTTAGAGTATTACTGAGGGGAGGGCAATGAGATGAGCGAGGAAGAAGTAAGGAAAAAGCTCCTAGAGCTGAAAGAAAATGCTGATGTGATGATAGATCTCGCCTACTCTTCGCTAATATATGACAATGCAGACATAGCAAATGAGGTCTACGAGCTGGAGGAAGAGAGCGATGCATTAGCATGGGAAATTCAGAGGATGATAATAAAAGACTCGAAAGAAGGCATGCTCACAATAAATGAAACCCTGGCGCTTTTGAGATTTGTTTCCGCGCTTGAAGGAATGTGCGATGGGGCAAGGGAAATAGCAGATGTGGAGCTCAGAGATATAGATCTTCATCCTGTGTTGAAGCTGAGCATAGAGAGCTCGGATGAGATCTTCCTGAGGGAGACCTTAAGTGATGCCTCATCTCTCTGTGATAAAACCCTTGGTGAATTGCGCCTAGCTTCGGAGTTTGGAGCATGGGTTATAGCGGTAAAGAGAGGAAACAGATGGTATTACAATCCTGGAAAGTATACACATTTGAAGGCAGGGGACATTCTCTACATGACAACAACAAAAGATAATAGGGAAAGAGTATTGAACATGCTCAGAGGCAAAAATGAGCGAGAAACCTTTAAATAAAACCTCTCTGTTATCACATCATGAAACTGTTTGTGCTAATTCTTGCATCTATGATCTTTCTCGGGGTTGTTCAGGGAGGTTGTATGAATAGGATAAGAGATGTTTTTGCCAGGGTGAGGGGCGGAAGCTCTAAAGCAATAGAGGTTGCAACAGATAAAGATGTTTACGCAATCGGGGAAAAGGTTGTGATAACAATAAAGAATACAGGTTCTTCCGTGTTAGAGGGCACACCGAGCTATGTTATATATGATAGCTCAGGCAAGGAGGTGTATTCGCCGATGATGATGCAGACCATCAGAAAATTGGTGGTCAATGAGAGCATCTCTTTCACATGGAACCAGATAGACAACAATGGTAAGCAGATAAAAGAAGGAATGTATAACGTAGAGGCTTCTTTTGCAGGGATTAAAGGAGAAGCAGAGTTTGAGACTAAGGGCTCTTACGTTCAAATAGAGAGAGTGATAGCGGAACCAGAGAACTATGAGGGCAAAGAGGTTATGATAAAAGGGAAGTTTATAGGATGGTCTATACCGCAACATGAGATCGTAACACCAATGATGACCAGAAGCGACTGGATAGTGGAGGACAAAACCGGTGCAATATATGTTACAAAGCTAAATTCAGAGCCCTTGAACCCTGCAAGCGATCTCGGAAGGAAGGTTATAGTCTCAGGTGTCATAAGGCTGGAGGAAGGGAAGCCCTACATGGAGGGAAAAAGTCTGAGGATAATCTGATGCTCAGGGTTTTTCTAATCTCTTTTCTTTTATTGTTACCCGCTTCAGCCGTAGATTATGCTGATGGTTATGGGTATCAACCCACAGAAACAGAATACCCTATGCCTATAGGAAACTTCGGTAATTTTTTTCTGAGCTACGGGAAAAGAGGCTTCGAGAAGAACGCTATCTATAACAACTACTGGGATTCTGCTGGGGGAACATATTCCTCGGGCAGCTCTGAGCTTTACAACTTCTTCTCTCTTGAGTTTAATGGTGAGAATAAAAAATACCTATTGCAAGAGAAGGGATTGGAATCGCTCGGGTTGAAGAGCGTGCAGATGAGTGAGCAATACCTTTTTCCTGCAGCATACTATGAGTTTTATGGAGTGCCTGTAAGATTGAATCTGACAGCATTCTCTCCCTTTATATTCCATGACACTTTCAACTCTACGGTACCTGCATATTGCTTCGTATTTATGGCTGAAAACCCCTCTGATGAGCCCTTATCATTCTCTCTATCCCTGAACTTTGAGAATGACATAGGCTGGAGGGATAACGCTTGGAACATAGATGGAAATGAGAACATCCCTGTAGAAAATGGATTTTATATGACTTATGATGCAGAAAAGAAGAGAGCGCTAGATAACAAAGAATATCTTGGCAACATCACAATAAAGACAAATGAAGGCTGCTCGCTGTCTCAGTGGGAGATTGATGGAAGGAAAATAGCAAGGGTGGAAAAGCAGATAACCCTGGGCCCTTCAGAGAGCATCGAGATACCTTTTATTGTAGCAACCTGCTTCCCGCTATTCAATCCAGGAGGAAAGCAGTATGGCAAGGACTGGGATGAAAGCTGGAAGGTCAGCCAATACTTTGAATGGTACTGGAAGAATTTCTTTGATAGCTCCAGAGAGGTCGCCGATTATGCAATGGAGAACTATGCACAATGGCTGCAGATGATAAAAGCACAGAGTGAGGCTGTCTTTAACAAGGTAAAGGAGCCGGAGGTCGCAAAGCTACTTCTCAACTCCCTGCATATCCTGGGCTCAGAGAGCTTTTATTCAAGAGAAGGGTTCTTTTTCACCATAGAGGGGGAGTTTACGCTTCTGCACACAATAGATGTTATGTTTTATGCCCAGCCCTTTTTTGTTGAGTTCTTTCCGGATATAGCAAGAAACATTGTGCTGGAGTATGCGCGCTCAATGAGCGATGAGGGAAGGGTGCCTCACAGTCTTTTTTATGATTATGCAGAGAACCATGAGGAGCCCTACTTTGTGATAATGGCTTACATGAGCGCTGAGAATGACAGAAGCTTCGCAGAGCTTGTCTATCCATATGTGAAGAAAGCTATGCTCTTCAGATTGAGCGAAGATGTGGGAAAAGATGCTTTGATAAATAATAGAGGCGCAGACCACAGCTATGATATGTGGAGCGCCCCAACAATGAGTTATATAAACTCCCTCTGGCTCCTGGCTCTTAGATTGACCTCAGACCTTGCTTCAGAGCTGGGTATAGAAGAGGATGCTGTATTTTTTGAGGATCTTTTTGAGGGAGCCCAGAAAAATTTTATTGACGAGCTATGGAATGGAGAGTACTTCAACATGAGCTCAAAACGTTTTGGAAATCTACCATGGTTCGAGCGAAGAGGTGTAGAAGTAAAAGCCCCTATACTTGATAGAAAAGCGAGTCATGTGGAGCAGATAACAGGGGTGCTATTTGCAGAGCTGCTGGGCAAGCAGATGCTGCCCTATAATATGAGCAAAAGCGCAACTCTTTTCGTATACGAAAACAACTTCGATAGATACAGGGAGCTCGGCTGGATAAACGGTGTTTTTCCTAACGGTTGCATAGATATGTTCGCATGCTTTCCTCTCTATTCAACCATGGTGTGGAGCGGAGCGCAGTGGGTTCTTGCAGCGCAGCTTTATGCTCTCGGCTTTAGCGAAGAGGCTGAAGATGTGGCTTCCATAACCGCAGAGAATCAGTTATACAGGGGCTTCAGCCTGTTTAATCTAGGTGAGGGCTATACAAATCTATTTGGCAAAACTTATCTTAACTTTCCCCTCTTTTATGAAAACAATGTTATTCTTAAGCCCTCCATCTATCCAGCTTATCCCCGGGTTCTCGCCTGCTGGCTCTACTATTTTGCTCTGGACTCTTTTTAGTTTAAGCTCCTTTTAAGATGAATGGTCAACTGACAACAAACAGAATATACAAGAAAATTTATCCTTATCATGAGCCCCAAGATGTTTGCGCTTTTAGCGCTGGTTGTTCTTCTTTTACCCGTCGTTAGAGGTGATCCTTTTTACTCTGAGCAGTTTATTTATGAAGATGTCACATTTGAGGGCGCAGAGGGCGCAGAGCTTGTTGGCAGGGCATTCATACCGTATGAGCAGAATGGGAAGGGCATTGTTCTTTATCATGGATTTAGTGGCAGTTGTGAGGGATTTTACTCAGATAGATTACCGATCGCGCAAAGCCTTGCAAATATGGGCTATACTGTCCTTACCTACGATCACAGGGCTCATGATCAATCTACAGGCACCTTCGATTTTGAATACCTCGTTGATGATGCAATTAGCGCTATTACAGTGCTGCAGAGCTATGGCGTTGATCGCATAGGCGTTATGGGCCACTCAATGGGAGGGATGATAGCAGTGCTGGTTTCTGCCTATGACCCGAGGGTTGAATGCACCGTTGCATGGGCTGCTCCTAAAAGCATAAATTCCGCGATTGCATGGATTCTGGGCAGCGCTCTCAGAGCAGAGCCAACCGAAGAGGATTTTCTCATGGCGATAAACAAAGCTTATGGCACGGATTTAGCGATGGAGCGCCTTTCAGTGCCTGTGAATTTCGGAAATCTCCATACGACGATAAACGATCTGCTCCATTTCTTCGCTCAATCGCAACTGCCCGAGTACAAGCCAATAGCACAGGCAGAGAAGACTGATTGCATAAGGTTCGTTCATGGAACTGCTGATGATACAGTAAACCCGCAGGACTCAGTAGACATGTATAACCTTGCTCAAAATCCGAAGGACATGCTTTTCATAGAAGGTGCATCCCATGGCGCGGATGGACATGAGGCTGAATTCTTAGATGCTATAGTATCATGGTTTGCTCTACAATTCTGATCTAACCCCTATCTTCTTTGCCACATAGTGTCCTTTCAGAGAGTACCCGAGTCTTCTGTAGTACTCTCTAACTCCAGGCCCGCATATTATCTTTATTTTATCATATCCCTCTTCCTGTGCCGTTCTTTCAGCCTCTTCCACAAGCTTTCTGCCATAGCCTTTATGCTGATATGCTGTGCTGCTCTTTTTTCCCAGGGGAAGGGACTCACCGACAACCTTTAACTCTCTTATTATAGGCTCTTCTGCCAACCTTAACCTGAGATATCCAAAGATGATGTCATTTTCAACATCTTCATATGAAAGGAAAAGCTCCCTGCCTCCAGATGCTTCATACTCCAGCTTTTTCAGCTCTATTGCACCAGGCTTAAAAGATTTTTTGAACCCTGCTTCCCTGCACCTTATGCATCTGCATTTTCTTCCCTCTTCCTTCATTCTTTCATGCACCAGCTCTCTTATATCAGATCTCTTTATCCCCGCCTCTATGTTCTTTACAGGCACATCTCTCTCTATTCTCTGTATCCTCACCCATGGTGGAACTATAGCCTTTATCTTTGCCAGCAGTGATATAGCTCTCTCATCATCTAAAGGTTCATACTCCCCCCTTCTCCACATGTTATAGAGCTCAGTTCCCTTTATAACCAGAGTTGGATATATCTTTAGCATATCTGGCTTAAACCTTTCATCTTCAAATATTGTTTTAAACGCTTTCAAATCCCTTTCATCATCGCTATATGGTAGACCCGGCATCATATGGTAACAGACCTTAAAGCCTGCATCTTTTGCCAGCGCTGTTGATCTTACAATCTCTTTAACTCCATGCTTTCTCCCTATCTTTTCAAGAACATCATCAAAGACTGTCTGCACACCGAGCTCAACCTTTGTTGCCCCAAAGGATAGAGCATCTCTTATCTCATTCTCCATAAAAAAGTCAGGCCTGGTCTCTATTGTTATGCCAATACATCTGTGCTCTGCTCTCTCGTTTACCATTATTGCTTCCTGCAGATCTGCGCTATCTTTCATGTTCATTGCATCATAGCATCTCTTCACGAACCACTCTCTGTAAACTTTTGGCCTGGCTGTGAATGTTCCACCCATGATTATAAGCTCTATCTTCTCTGTTGTGTGCCCTATGCGCTCAAGCTGCTCCATTCTTGCTTTCGTTTGAGCGAATGGGTCGTAGACGTATTGCGCAGCTCTTAAGGCGGCAGGTTCGCTGCCGGTATAGCTCTGCGGGCTTGTTACGCCCCCCGGACAATATATGCATCTCCCATGAGGGCAGGGTGATGGTGAGGTCATAACAGCAACAACACTCACTCCAGCAGCGGTTCTTGTGCGCTTTATCCTCAATAGATTTCTATACTTTTCTCTATCTCCTTCATTGAGGCTTTCCAATATATCAGCGTTTCCCAGCATAACATGATATTTCCTTGCTGTCTTTCTTTTAGCTCTCTCAAGGTCCTCCTTTGTCTTTATTGAATCAAGCTTTGAAACTATCTCCTTTACTGCTTCGTGCATCTTGTCTTATACAGAATGATCTCTGGATATTTCTTTCTTTATTCTGTTCTGGGTGTTTCTAATGAGCTGCTCTGATATTTAAATCCTGATGGTCAAGAAGAAAATGATAGCATAAAAAATAAAGAGGTTTGTCTTTTCATATTTGTGGAATTTATGTTACAGGAAGAGAGAAGTTATTGGTGTGCATATGGAGAATTCAGCCACGTATGGGCGTTCCAGAAAGCACCATTCTACGCTGCGCAAAAAAGTTAAAGCATTTAAACGCGGAGCTTCTTTAATTTTATGGAAAAGGTAAAGGACATAACCGTAAATGGAAAAATGACTTCAGCAGACATAATAAGCCAGCTATCAAAGTGCGGTGGTTTTATGGCTATGAATTTCGCTCAGTCGTACGATATATTGAAAGAGATGTTTGAGGACAGAGAGTGCTTCCGCTTCCTATCTTTTCCAGCATGCATAATATCTACAGGCATAAGAGGCATAATCGCAGAGCTTGCTAAAAAAAGGATGTTCGATGCGATAATCACAACCTGCGGTACGCTGGATCATGACATAGCCAGAAGCATGAAGAGCTACTATACTGGCACATTTGATGCAGATGATAATGAGCTCTATGAAAGGAACATAATGCGTCTTGGCAACGAGTTTATACCCAGAGACAACTATGGCAAGCCTATAGAGGATTTTGTTCAGAGTGCCCTTAACGAGGTCTATCCTGAAAGGAAGGAGTTTTCAGGTAAAGAGATAATATGGGAGATGGGTAGCAGGATGAAGAAAAATACCATACTATACTGGTGTTATAAGAACAGAATACCTGTGTTTGTTCCTGGGATATTTGATGGAGCATTTGGTTTTCAGCTCTGGATGTTCTATCAACAGCATAAAGATTTTCGCATAAACCTACTTAAAGATGAGGATGACCTGTCAGAGATTGTTTTTAACTCAAAAAAGAGTGGAGCTTTGATCCTTGGTGGAGGAATATCAAAACACCATACCATATGGTGGAACCAGTTCAAAGATGGTCTTGATTATGCAGTATACATAACAACCGCAGTTGAGTGGGATGGAAGTTTATCTGGTGCAAGAAGCAAAGAGGCTGTTTCCTGGGGTAAAATAAAGGAAAAGGGGAAGCATGTTACGCTCTATGGAGAAATAACAACCACGTTGCCATTTCTTATAGCGCCTTTTCTATGACTACAATTACTCTTCTTCCTCTTCGCTCTGTAGACCATATTCCTTTAGCTTTTCTTCAAGATAATCTTCAAAAGCTTCAAGCTGCTCCATTCTATTCTTTTTGGGGGCAATCTTTGCATAGAACTCATTCCTTGCGTGGCATATGCGCTCTTCTATAAGTGAGAGATTTCTCTCCATTTCAAAGGATATCTCATCCATCTTTTCATCATTTACTTCCTCATTATCTATGAGTCTTTGAGCCTCATCGTTAAGCCTGTTTATATTCTCAATCTCTTGCTGAGAAGCAGCAAAAACCTCGTCTATAGCATCTTCATACTCTGTGCTCACATTATCACCGCACTTGTAAAGAAATCTCCATATAAAAACTTTGCTAGTGTGTAAAGAGGATAAAAACCGATACTAAAATTAGTAAAGCATCTATTTTACAGCCCTTGCTCATATTGTGCTGCTTTTGGGGCTATCTTTTTTCTGCTCTCTTCCCACGCCCTGAACTCTAATTTAGCTATAGGCTCGTGGTTTACTTCCATCTTTTCCAGATCGTATATCATATTCCCTCTACAAAGGGAAGAGGCATTCCAGTATTTAAAAGTTCCTTTATTCATTTTTGTAGTTTTGATGCAAGGAGTCAATAAGTTATCGGAGAATTAAAAAGTTTTTAATATTGTGTATCCAATGACGTCCATGGATGACGTTCTGTACATAAGAAAAATGGCAATAGAGAACAACGATTTCTTTGGATCTTCATTGCCCATGATCGCCAGTGAAAACGTTATGAGCCCTATAGCAACTGAAATGTTCATAAGCGACTTTGAGCACAGGTATGCTGAAGGAAAGCCTGGAGAGAGGTACTACCAGGGTTGTATGTATATTGATGAAGTTGAAAGAAGGGCAATGGAGATGGGTAAAAAACTCTTTGATTGTGGGTACATCAATGTCCAGGTAATCTCTGGTACTATGGCAAACTTGGCGGTTTTCAGCACCTTTGCTAAACCAGGCGATGTGCTGACCACTCTAAACACAAATGTGGGAGCTCATATAAGTCACCAGCGTATTGGTGCTGCAGGAATAAGAGGGCTTAAGGTTGTGCATCTTCCTTACGACTTAGAAACGCTCAACATAGATGTCAAAGGCTCTGTAAAGCTTATAAAAGAGGAAAAGCCAAAGATTGTTCTTTTAGGACAGTCTCTCTTTCTTTTCTCCCTGCCAGTGAAAGAGCTGTCCGAGGCCGCCCGGGAGGTGGGAGCTGAAGTGGTATATGACGGAGCCCATGTCCTCGGGCTCATAGCGGGCAAGAAGTTTCAGGATCCCCTTAAAGAGGGCGCTGACCTGCTCACAGGCAGCACCCATAAGACATTTCCAGGACCCCAGGGGGGCATAATCCTTGGTAACCTCGATGAGGAAAAAGCAAAGAAAACGGATAGCGCCGTTTTTCCCGGGCTGGTTAGCAACCACCATCTACACAGGCTTGCGGCCCTTGCTGTAACTCTTGCAGAGGAGATGGAGTTCGGTGAAGCCTATGCGGATCAGATTGTAAGAAACGCAAAAGCATTTGCGCAAAAGATGAACGAGCTTGGATTTAAGGTCCTTGGAGAAAACCTGGGATTCACTCAGTCGCATCAGATAGCTGTCGATGTCAAAGCGCTTGGGGGAGGTACTGAAGTAGCGGAGCTTTTAGAGCGCTGCGGGATAATAGCGAACAAGAACATGCTGCCATATGATGACCCGAAAAAGCCAAAGAATCCGAGCGGTCTGCGCATCGGTGTTCAGGAGCTAACCCGGTGCGGCATGAGAGAGAAAGAGCTTGAGTATGTTGCTGAGCTTTTTAAAGAAGCCATAATTGATAGAAGAGATCCAGAAGAGGTGAAGAGGGATGTTAGAGAATTGAGAAAAGATTTTCGCACAGTTAAATACTGCTTTTACGAAAGCGACGCTTACACCTATAGAAAAATAGTGTAGCGCCGAGCACACTATATAGATATAGATAGGAAAAGATCCGTGCACTGACGCCACTCCTAAGGATCGTTACCTGCACCTCTCTGCTGAGTCAGGAATATATAGAGGGCCAGCGGAGAATACTGACAGTGCCTGGGACAACAATGGTTGGTGCTCCGGCTGCGTCGTTTTCTCATACAATTCAACTGTTTTCTTTATTGAGCAATGGCGTGTTTTTAGGGCCAAATTGCAGCAAACAGGATCCTTTGAAATAGATTGCGTTTGTTAGACCCAGCACAGTGTCCACTATTAGATTACCCTGTGAGGTGGCTCTTTTATCCTGTTGTTTGTGTGGTTCTCAACCCATGGTACATTTGCGGTTGAAAGTTCACATTTTCTATCTTCGGGATGTAGAGAACATTCTCCTCAACTGTTTCTCCTCCTACTCCCTCATTGGTCGTTATGGGGGCGTGAAAAGAGCGCAGGTGAAAAATGAAAGAGATCATCAAGTGCAGATGCTAAGGTAGACTGCTCGAGGTAATATCCTGTTTAAGCCTCGCAGTCAAAACAATCCAATTCAGGAAGCCATATACATTTTCAGGCAGCGGATTTTTACTCTCAAATTGGGAGAATATGATTTTAGTGTGATGGATGGTTGCTAAGGATCTCTACTGTTCCGATAATGGTATAGCCACACCTTTTCTGTTCAAAGTTTTGCTGGTTCGATACATAAGGAAATAGGGTGTTAGAGTGGAGGACAAAATACAAGGATTTTATGAAGATGCAGAAAACACTGGGATAAAGCGCGTTTGCGTTGTGTTCCATAATGAAAAATAGATGGTTATAAATAGCACAAATCTCATGAGAACCATGAGATCCTTAGCAATTCTCATAG
>WOYO01000056.1 GCA_011620765.1 Thermoplasmata archaeon | reverse complement strand
TTTTACTAGCATAGTCTAAAGCAGTGTCCCCCTTCTCATCTTTTATGTCCACATCTGCTCCATTCTCCAGCAGAAGCTTGATCATATCTCTATTTCGCCGCCCTGTTGCCCACATGAGCGCAGTTATGCCATCGTTAGCTTTGGCATTTACATCCGCACCGTTCTCTATCAATATCTTTGCAACCTCGACGCTGCCTGAGTTATTAGCCGCATACATCAAAGCTGTTGCCCCCCATTTATTTCTGGCATTCACATCAGCTCCTTTCGCTATCAAATCTCTCACCCTGCGAACATCTCCATCAGCAGCGGCCACCATCAGAGGAGTTACGCCGTTATCATCTCTATCGCTACTGCCCTCCCTGTTACTGCCATCGTCATTGCTGGTTAGCTCATCCAGAACGTGATAGGTCGCAAAGGCTGTTAGAGGATCATCCAGATCAAAGTCCATATTTTACCTCCCTGCAACTCATACATATAATTACATTGTTTTTTTATAAATAAATAGATTTCCAGGAATGATTTTATGCAGAATAGAACTATCTCTGTGCCGCTGGGGGAGAGCTATCCTGGATAGCACAGCAAGCCTTAAAAAGAGAAAAGCATTTTAAGACCTATGAAAGGGGCATTAGCAATTGCATTCATTTTTGTGCTTTCTACAATACCCTTAAACACGGCAGAAAATGTTTTTTTCTCCATGCCTTTCAGCAACGGATACAGCTCAGCGATCTACGATACGAAAGAAAAGGCAGTAACAGCCTTTACTGACATGATAGAGTGGTACTGGAGCCCGGCAAAAGAGAGGAAAAACATGCTCCGCAGAGCCTACCTGGGCTTAAAGTTCGGTAATAGAACGATCTGGCTCAATGAAGTAGAGCCAGAGAGCACAGAGTATCTGAATGAGAGCGGGATAGTTCACGTATCCTACAAACAGGCGGATTGCTATTATTTTGCTCCATTTGTCGGGGGGGAGCACACCATAGCCCTTGTCTGTGACTCAAATGCTGACGCTGTTCTCCTTCACGCAGAGCTCCTAGATCCCGGGGTTAAGATAACGAAGAGGATAGAGGGTAACAGAACAACGATAGTGCTCTCCTTAGAGCCTGTAGATGGTATAAGCCTTGAAAATGAAATAGAGTTCTGGGAAGACTTTCATTCCGTGGAGCCTCAGGTTAGCGAAGAGTATGAGAAGCTCTTCAGGCAGTCAACAGCTTTTTTGAAGATGGGGCAGAGCGCGGAGAGCGGAGCCATACTGGCAGGACTTATACCAGGAAGGTGGACCATAGCCTGGGTTAGAGATTGCTGCTATTCAATAAAGGCACTCATAGATTCTAACCATCTCTCTGAGGCAAAGAAGGCTTTAGAATTTCTTTTGAACGGAGAAGCAGGAAGCTTCAAGCACTTCAATTACAAAGGAAAGGATTATGGCATAGGCGAAGATTATTTGATCTCAGTTTGCAGGTACTTCGGGGACGGATCTGAGTGGAGCGATGATATTGATCAGCAGGAGCCTGAGCCTGTAGAAAACATGAAAGATCCAAACATAGAGCTTGATGGCTTTGGTCTCTTCCTCTGGGTAGCAAATGAATATGTAAAAAAGAGCGGGGATAAGGAATTTTTGGAAGAGAACATGGATAAGCTAAAGCTTGTAGGAGAGAATATACTGCACTCTATAGATGAGAACAACCTGATAAGAGAGGATTCTTCCATATGGGAGAGGCATCTCTCCAGAGCCAGGCATTACTTATATACATCAATAACCTGCGCCAAGGGTTTAGAAAGCCTCTGCGAAATGTGCCCTTCTGAAGGGATCTCGGAATTTGAGGAAGGCTATGCAAGGCTAAGAAAAGGAATAAGCGCCAGTGTTGATGAAGAGGGCGTGCTCAAAGGCAACATAGAGGAAGAAAAATATTATGATGCCGCGGTTATAGAGGCAATAAACTTCGGACTTGTGAATGAGAGCGTTGCTGAGAGCACCATGAGCGCTTTAGAAAAAGAGCTGTTCGATGGAAAGGGCTTTAAGAGGAATGATGATGGAGACTGGTACGATGAGCAGGAGTGGATATTCATAGATCTCAGGGCAGCGGAAGCATATTTGAAGCTTGGGGAAAGGGAGAAAGCAATAGCGCTCATTGATCGCATCAACAGCATAAGCGCAGAGAACTTCAACATAATAGCAGAGCTCTACGATGAGAATGAGAACTATGCCGGGCAGGTTCCTATGTGCGGTTATGGGGCGGGGGTTTTTGTGAGCGCTGTGCTTGCTTCTGCTCAGATCTAAAGCGCAGGTTCCTTGCTATACCTGTTTTCGTGCAGCTAATCAGCGATCTCTGCCTCTCTTTGACTGTTTATTATGCCTATAATTTGTGTTTTGCCCTCATGAGATCCTCTATCGCTTCATATATCTCCTTCTCTCTTTTGGCTACCGCCCTCACATTCTCTTCAAAAACATCCCTGTTCTCTTTCAGAAATCCTGAGAAGAGCTCTTCCTTCAGCATCATGGCAAGAAAGCTCCTTATCGCAGCCTCCTTTCTGTGATCCTCAACGCTTTTCCATGAAAGCATGAAAGAGGTAAGCTCATCCACACCTTTGCTGTACAGCGCTACGGTGCGAAATATGTGCTTCTCAGGAAAGCTGTTTTTTAGCATGGTATAAAAGATCTCCGAGCCCTCCATATCGCTCTTGTTTAGCACTATGGCATCAGCGAGCTCTATTATGCCGCTCTTGAGCATCTGTATGCTGTCTCCGCTCTCCGGGCACAGCACTAAAAGAGATAGATCACTTATGGCGCATATCTCATAGTCCTCCTGCCCTCCTCCTACAGTCTCTATAATTATCATGTCATAACCACTTGCTCCCAGGACCTTTGCTATTGTGTATGCGCTCTTCGATATTGAGCGCATGCCTCTGGTAGCAATTGAGCGAAAAAATAGATTTTCATGGGTAAAGTTCAATCTTATCCTGTCTCCGAGCACAGCTCCACCGCTTATGGGGCTTGAGGGATCCACAGCTATTACGCCAATTTTTTTCCCTTTATCTACCAGAGCTCTTGCCATAGCGCTTATGAGCGTGCTCTTCCCGCTTCCCGGGGCTCCAGTAACTCCCACCACAGTTGCTTCAGAGTGTGGTGGCGTAAGCTCGGCGCCATTCTCTATCTGCGTTATCAGCTTTGCTATCTCTCTCTTGCTCCTGCTCGTATTATTACTCTCATCCATTTCTGCTCTTATCCAGAGATTTTATGAAGTCCACGATCTCTTTGACAGACGACCCAGGGCCAAAGACCTCTCTTATGCCCAAAGCCTTCAACTTTTCGCTGTCTTCCTCAGGTATTATCCCGCTGGCTATGATTATTATATCGTCTGCTCCTCTGGCTTTAAGCTCTTCTATGACCTTTGGAAAGAGAGACATGTGCGCTCCGCTCAGACAGTTGAGCCCCAAAACGTCAACATCTTCTTCAACAGCAGCCTCTGCTATCTCACTGGGGGTTCTTCTTATGCCCGTATATATGACCTCCATTCCTGCATCTCTCAGCGCTCTGGCTAAAACCTTTGCTCCTCTATCATGCCCATCCAGGCCTGGCTTTGCGATCATAACCCTCAAGCTCATTCTCTCTCCTCCACAAGTTCTATAAGGACACCATTCGCGCTCTTTGGATGGATGAAAATGACCTTTTTACCTCCTGCGCCCGTTGAGGGTTTTTCTGCGGTAAAAACAAAGCCCTGCGCTCTGAGCTCTTCTACCTTTTTCTCTATGTTGTCAACGGTTATGGCTATGTGGTGGAGTCCCTCTCCTCGCTTCTCTATGAACTTTGCTATGGCGCTCCCATCAGATACGGGCTCGAGCAGCTCTATCATGTGCTCTTCAAAGATGAGCGTCCTTACTCCTTCCCCGCTCACTGTCTCCTCATGCCCTACCTCACCAAGCATCTTCGAAAATCTTTCTCCTGCCTCTTTTAAGGATTTTACAGCGATACCAATGTGGTTTATTCCTTTTTTCCTCTCTATTCCATTGCTCATCAGAACACCTCCGGCGGCCTATACTCACCGAACACCTTTTTCATTGCTCCGCATATCTCTCCCAGGGTTGCGTAGCTCTTAACGCACTCAAGCACATAGGGCATAAGGTTTTCATCGCTCTCACATTTTTTCTCCAGCGTTCTTAGGCTTTCTTCCACTCTGCTTTTGTCCCTGCGATCTCTGAGCCTTTTCAACTTTTCTACCTGTGCCCTCTCAACAGCTTCATCAACCTTCAAGAGCTCCATGTTAACCTTCTCGTCATTCTTGAACTCATTGACCCCCACAATTATGTGCTCTTTATTCTCTACCTTCAGCTGATATTCATAGGCGCTATTAGCGATCTCTCTTTGCACATAACCATTATCAACAGCCTTCATCATTCCGCCCATTCTGTCTATCTCATCTATGTACTTCCATGCTTTTTCCTCAAGGGAATCTGTTAGCCATTCAATATAATAAGAGCCTCCTAATGGGTCTACTGTATCGCAAACTCCGCTCTCATAGGCTATGAGCTGCTGGGTGCGGAGCGCTATGTTAACCGAGCGCTCACTGGGTAGTGCTAAAGCTTCATCAAAGCTGTTTGTATGCAGGCTCTGTGTGCCCCCCAGCACCGCGGCCAGAGCCTGAAGTGCGACCCTGACAATATTGTTTTCAGGCTGCTGCGCTGTAAGTGTAACGCCCCCAGTCTGTGTGTGAAATTTTAGTGCGCATGATCTCTCTTCTTTAGCGTTAAACCTGTTTTTAACGATTTCTGCCCACATCCTTCTGGCTGCTCTGAATTTTGCTACCTCTTCAAAGAAATTGCTGTGTGATGCAAAGAAAAAAGACAGGTTGGGGGCAAAATCATCTATGCCAATGCCTCTCTTCATCACCTCTTCGCAGTAAGTTATGCCATCAGCTAATGTAAAAGCAATCTCCTGCGCTGCTGTTGCCCCTGCTTCTCTCATATGGTAACCACTTATGCTTATGGCATGCCACTTTGGCACCTCCGTAGAGCAGTAGGTTATGAGATCTGTTGTCAGACGCATTGATGGTACTGGAGGATAGATATATGTTCCTCTTGCTATGTACTCCTTCAGAATATCATTCTGAACAGTGCCATTGAGAGCCTTTCTATCTATTCCTTTCTTCTCCCCAACAGTGATGTACATAGCTAGGAGAACGGTTGCTGGGGCGTTTATCGTCATGGAGGTGGATATCTTGCTCAGATCTATCTCATCAAATAATGTTTCCATATCCTCAATGCTGTCTATAGCTACTCCAACCTTTCCCACCTCTCCGAGAGCAAGCTCATCATCCGAATCTATTCCTACCTGTGTCGGAAGATCGAATGCTACGCTGAGACCTGTTTGCCCCTGAGATAGAAGATATTTATACCTTTCATTCGTCTCTTTTGCTGTTCCAAAACCTGCATACTGGCGCATTGTCCAGGGCCTTGTTCTGTACATGGTTGGGTAAACGCCCCGCGTATATGGATGCTTCCCAGGAAAGCCCAGACTTTTGAGATAGTCAAATTCCTTCAGGTCTAAAGGTGTGTAAAGTCTTTTTATCTCCAAGCCAGAGGTGTTAAGTGGCTTTCTCTCTTTAGCCTTTATGCTCTTATTCCACTCTGAGAGTTCTTCTTCAAGCCCCATGAGTAAATATTGTTATTTTTATTTAAATCATTTATGCTCTTTTACCTTGTAGCGCTCTAAAAACCTTTCTAAATAATCTATCACAGGATAAAAGCTCTTATCGTTTATTACCACTGTAGCATTTGAGGCACACAATTCATCCTTAGGCTCCATAGCTATACTCATCAGAGATCTCTCGAACATAGGCACATCATATCTTGTATCCCCCAGTGAAATAACTTTTTCTCCCTTAGCTATGTGCTCGAGTATCTCTCCTTTTTCTAGCAGTGGAACTCCTGGCACTCCTTTGCCTGTGAGCCTTCTTCTGTGTCCTTTTTCCTCACTTACGATCACATACTCAAATCCGTTCGCCAGAGCAAAATCGAAGTTATATTCTCTAAGAAATCTGTTCGCTAGAGTGTCTATGCCTGCGCTCAGTATACCCATCTTCCATCCATTCTTCTTCGCAAAGCTCAGAAGCTCTTTCAAACCCTCTCTTGCTTCTATTCCTTCAACAGCCTGCTCTAACTCTTCATAGTAGATCGTTCTTCCGTCCATCCATTGAGAGCAGACAAGCTCAAGATATCTTTCGTAGGTTATTTTACCCTTAAGATAATCAATAATGTAGACATTCTCTGTACCGAAGTAGTTATTTGTAGCAGCCCAGGAATCCCCCTCTGTCAGGGTTCCATCCATATCAAACACAAGGAACATAAGATGGATAGGGGTAGGGATAAAAAAGGCTTTCCTGATTAAAGAACTTCCCAAAACAAAACTTTATGAAAGAATAGTTCTATACTCTCTTCCCCGGTGATCATATGAGCACAAAAGATATTTTTGGACAGTTTTTAAAACCAAACTCCATCTTTAAGAACAGAGAGACCCTGCGGAGCACCTATATGCCTGAAGAGCTACCGCACAGAGAGAAAGAGATCGAGCAGTTAGCATCGGTGCTGGTTGCAGCTCTGAGGGGAGAGACGCCCTCAAATATATTTATATACGGAAAAACTGGCACAGGCAAGACATGCGTTACAAAGTTCGTTGGAAACCAGTTGATAAAAACAGGAAAGAGCCTCAACAAACCTGTTGAGTTCATATATATAAACTGTCAGGTTGTTGATACGCAATACAGAGTTTTAACTCACATAACGAACCAGTTCATAAAGAAGTGGGATGAGCGTGTGCCATTTACAGGCTGGCCCACAGATGAGGTTTACTCAAAACTTATGGAGTGTATTGATCGCTTTGGTGGAGCGGTAACTATCGTTCTGGATGAGATAGATAAGCTTGTTATGAAGAGCGGGGATGATCTGCTCTATAACCTCTCAAGGATAAACTCAGATCTTAAGGTAGCAAAGGCAAGCATAATTGGGATATCGAATGATCTAAGGTTCACGGAGTTGCTTGACCCCAGGGTGAAAAGCTCTCTGGGGGAAGAAGAGATGATATTCCCCAGCTACAATGCTGATGAAATTAAGGATATACTTGAGAAGAGAGCCGCTTTGGCGTTTAAAGAGGATGTTATTGCGCCAGGGGTTCTCTCCCTCATATCTGCGCTGGCTGCTCAGGAGCATGGGGACGCTCGCAGGGCTTTAGACCTTTTGCGGGTAGCAGCAGAGAGTGCTGAAAGGGATGGAGGTACAAGGGTTGAGGAATCGCATGTGTATGAGGCTCTTGAGCGCATAGAGAGCGATAGAATAAGCGAAGTGCTCCGAACCCTACCCACACAATCTAAACTTGTTCTCATCAGCGCGATAAAGGGGGAGGAGCTAAAAGGAGGAAGCTTAACCACAGGTGAAGCATACGAAGTGTATAAACAGATGTGCAACATCTCAGGCTATCCTGTTCTCACGGAAAGAAGGGTGACTGAGCTAATATCAGAGCTGGACATGCTCGGTATAATTGAAGCAAGGGTTGTTTCATTCGGAAAATATGGAAGAACAAAGGAGATAAAGGTCGGCAGCCAGAGAGGTGAGGTCATAGCATCGTTGAGCAGAGAGCCATCGATCTTAGAGCTGCTGGATATGAAAGGGAAACAGAAGAAACTTGATGCGCTATAAAGACATAATATCCCTGCCGCGCTAACATTTAATGTAAAAGGCTTTCTCTTTCATATGTGATCTCAGATTTGCGTTAAATCTCATGAGAAACACCAGAATTATAGAGAGATCCTGTAAAGGATCCATTCGTCCATTGGCTTAGCACCATGCTTTTCATAAAAGCGCTGGGCATTTTCGTTCCATATGAGAACCACAAAGTCTACCCTGCCGCAGCCCTTTTGCTTTGCCTCCTCAACACATCTACTAAAGAGAGCTTTTCCCGCCCCTTTTCCTCTCTGCTCTTCAAGAACAAAGATGTCCTCAAGGTAAAATGTGGGTTTTGCTAAAAAAGAGGAATAGGTGTAATAAAACATAGCATACCCTATGGCTTTTTCATCATCAAAGGCTATGAAAGCTTCGTATCTTCTGTTAAGATCCTCTCTGAGCCTTTGCTTTGCTTCTTCATCAGGTGGCTCGAGGTGCTCGTAATGCGCCAGCTCACATATAAGACCTAAAAGAAGATCTGCATCATCTGCCTTTTTGATGATCATTGCAAAAACTCCACTTTTAATTCTTCTCTATTTACCTTTGTCTCCAAGTCGATATAGCATCCATACCCCTTATAACCTGCGCTGCAGTTTATGAGTGTTGTTTGCTCTAGTTCCTCTTTTCCTACAGCCTCATGAACGTGCCCGAAGACATTGATCACAGGCCTCTTTTCCTCAATTATTCTCAGAACGCTCTCACTCCCTATGTCAAATCCATGGAATGTGTGGTCTAAGTGTCCCTTAGGGGGTGCGTGCGTCACAAGTATGCCTCTCTCAACCGCGATCCTTGAAAGTTCTTCGTACATCTTCTCTTCAGGGATCTCAAATATCGTCTTTATCATTCCTGGCGCTGCCCCGCCTAAGCCATAAAAATCATAGCCATTAAATTTATGCTCCTTTGCATGCAGATTAACAGCACCAGAAGCCTCTATTGCCTGCAGCACCTCTGGTGGATCGCAGTTACCGGGAATCGCAAATGTCTTCACAGGCATTCTGCTCAGGAAGTCTCTCGCATGCTCTGCTGGCCCGAAATGTGTTATATCCCCGCAGATAAGCGCAAGGTCACTGGATGAAGCAAGATCTATCGCCTTTTTCTCCCTTTCCTCTTTGCTGTGTAAATCTGCTATCGCATATATTCGCATAGAATCAGAAAGGGATTGCGCAGATATATCTGTTTTTATTGGAGCTCCACTCTTATATTATCTGAGCTCTGCCCGTATTCTATGATCTCTATGCTATGGGTTTCCCTCAGATCCTTTTCTATGGCTCTGAACCTCTCCGGCAGCACCAGTTTCTTCACTCCATCCTTCAGAGAGAGACCATGATCTTTCTTTTCTTTCCATACGATATGGTTTACTTCGGAGATGTCTTCCATAGAGATAGGGACGGGCTCAGTTACCCCTATTTTTTGAGGAAAAACATACAGAGCACTGTCGTTCCAGAGCTCTTTGTATATCCTTTCCGTTATGAATGGAAGCACAGGGTTGAAGAGCCTGAGCAGTGTTTTAAGGGAGAGGTATAAGGTGCTGAGAGCGCTGTTTTGCTCCTCCAGCGTAAAGGTTTTTTTGTCATTGTATGCTCTGCTTTTCACCAGCTCTATGTAATTGCTAGAGAATGTTTCCCATATGAAGCTCCTGAGCTCAACGGCAGGATTGTGGAAATCGTATTCATCATACCCTTTTTCGCACAGATCTATGAGTCTGTTCAGCTCCTGGAGCATAGCAAGGTCTGCTGCGCATGATGCTTTGCTTTCGCTTTGTTCAAAGGATGAAATGAAGCGCGCAACATTCCATAGCTTCGTAAGTGTCTTCTTTGCCCCCTCTATCCTCTCAAAAGAGCACTTGAAATCATCTTTTGTAAGGTTTCCCTCCAGAGCACACCATAGTCTGAAAGGCTCAGCCCCGAAGCGCTCTAAAACTTTGTTAGGATCTATCACATTGCCCTTTGATTTGCTCATCTTTTTACCGGATTCATCAACCACATGATAGTTTATCCAGACATCATTGAATGGCTTTTTGCCTGTGAGGAGGAAGGTTTTTAAAACCGTGTAGTAGAGCCAGGTGCGTATTATCTCCTTGCCCTGGGGTCTTAGAGTGCATGGAAAGTTTTGCTCAAAGAACTCATTGTCCCTTTCATAACCGAGAACATAGAGAGCACTTGATGATGAATCGAACCACGTATCAAAAACCCTCTGCTCCCCTACGAACTCCTTAGAGCCACAATTACTGCACTCTTCTACCGGAGGTTTTTCTCTCCATGGCTGGTAGTATCTTCCTTTCGGAGGCAATACTGGCTTTCCGCACTTTTTGCAGTACCATAAAGGTATTTCTGTGCCGTAATAGCGTCTTCTACTTACAGGCCAGTCCATAGTTAAAGAGTTTATCCAGTCAAGCATTATGCTCCTTGAGCTCTCATCGTAGAACCTCATTTCATGGGCTATGCGCTTCATATCCTCTCTGAAATCAAGTTGCTTGAGGTACAGCTCATCCATCTCTATAAATTCAATCTCGTCCCTGCTCCTCTCGCATATGGGCACGGGATGCATCACCTTTCTGGTGTTACGCAATGCTTCAATCTTTTTCAGCTCTTCAATTATCCTCTCCCTAGCATCTCTAACCTTCAAACCATTCAGAATTCCTGCATTCTCATTCATTCTCCCATCAACATTTATAGCAATCTTTGGCTCTATGCCAAGCTCTCTGAAGAAGCGAACATCATTCAGATCCCCGAAAGAGCACATCATAACAAAACCTGTGCCCTTCTCAGCCTTTGCTATGGGATGTGCTATTATCTCAACCTCTGTGTTATATACAGGCACTATGGCATGCAGGTGTTCAAATCTCTTTTTCTCCTTGTCCTCAGGATTAAAGCACACCTTAGCACAGGCGCATAGAAGCTCAGGCCTTGTGGTGCCTATTATTATTTCCTCGCCCGTCTCTTTTATCTTAAAGGCTATCTCATTGAACCAGCTCTCCCTATCCTCATATAACACCTCTGCATCCGCTATGGTTGTCCTGCATCCAGGACAATAGTTGTTTACCCTCTTATCTTCATATATGAGCCCTTTTTTATACAGATCTATGAATGTGCTCTGGGTCATCCTTCTGTAGCTCTCGGAGTCTGTGTAATACATATCCCCTATTCTTTCCCCTGGTTCATAGGAGTTAAAGCTTATGCCCAGTCTGAAGAATGAACTCTTTGATGCTTCGCTGGATTCTTCAAGTATCTTCCTGCAGAGATCCAGAGCTTCCGCTCTGCTGAGATCGCTGAGCTTTACCCTGAACCTCTTTTCTGCCTCCATCTCAATAGGCAGACCATTTCTGTCCAGACCGAGTGGAAATAACACGTCATAACCCCTTGCCCTTCTATATCTGGCAAACAGGTCCATCAGAACATAGGTCGTGGCATGCCCTATGTGTATGGGTGTATTAACGTAAGGTGGTGGAGTGTCTATAGAATAGACCTTTTTTCCCTTAAAATCATATTTTTTATTCTTCAATTCTTTTAAGATCTCTTCTTCAAATTTTTTATCCCAGCTCTTTTCCTTAAGCATTGTGTGTAGAGCGCTATCAGGATATTTCAATATTGCTGGTGAAGAGCTCTTAAATCATTTTCCATTTTGTGCTTTCACCTGTAAACTTGCAGGAATTTTTATAGTGGAGAACATAACAAACTGAAAATGTTCTTGGCTGCAAGTGAAAAACACTGATGAAACTTTAAAATGACACGTTTTTCACTATACCGCCCATAGAGCATTAAGAGCTTTGTATTCATAGAGTCCATTGAAGAGGAGCATAAAGTTTTCACCAACCTCTGTACCGCGATGAGTATGCGATGATCTCTCTCACCAGCCCTCAGAGCTTTACCCATCTCATACCCTACATGTTGAGAAGGCTGTGTTATTCCCGGTTAAGCTATGCAGAGCGCCAGTAGCTCTGTGAGCAGGAGCGCTGCCAGGATTAAGGAAAAGCGCTTCTTTAGAAGAGAAATTAAGAAATAGGACTAAAAAACTTAATGTCATGAAGTATCCCTGGACATACATTATAAACCATGAAATGCTGCCAGAAGATATGGAGTCTTTTTTTGATGATCTCACCATGGAAGAGGCAGAGATTTTACTTAGAGATTCGAGCATAGAGCTATGGCTCAAAGAGCTCATAAGAGCCATCTTAAAAGAGTTCAGAGGAAATATAAAGGGCGCAGTTAATATCCTGGAGGGCATAGATGAAAAGAACTTCTATGTTCTCTATAACCGGCTCAGAGTTTATACAATTGTGGGGGATTTTGAGAAAGCTGAAGAAATTGAAAGGGAATTAAAGGAAATGGATTTAGATAAGAGGCGGAGCTGTCTTTTGCAAAACGAGATGGGCAAGCGCATGTGGAAGAAAAGCCAATTTAAAGAAGCTCTCAACAGCTTTACAGCCGTGCTTGAAACAGCGCTCGAGCTTGGGGATAAGCACCTTGAGGGCATAGGTTACAACAATGTAGCAACGGTGCTGATAGATACTGGGGAGTATCAGCAGGCAAAGGAACTTTTTACCAGAGCATTGGAGGCTGACTTTACTTCAGGAGATGATAGAGGAATAGCAATAGCGCATCTTAACCTTGGGGAGTGCTGCAGGAGGATGGGAGATTTTGAGAGCGCAAAGGAGTTCTTTGATGAGTGCATAAATGCTGTTGAGCCTCTTGATGAATATGAAAAAACAAGGCTAAGCTCTGATTGCTACTGGAATTTAGGTCAAATATATGTGCAGGAGCATGACTTTGAAAAAGCACACGAGAACTTTGAAAGAGCGTTAGCTCTTGCAGAGAAAACAGGTGATAAAGAGCTAACCGTCAGAGTCTATCTATCTCTGGGGGCTCTTGCAGTTGAAGAGAAAAAGCTCTATGATGCTCAAGCGCATATGCAGAGCGCATATGAAATAGCAAAAGCAATAAATTCAAAGAAACATGAGGCTGAGAGCTATGCCCTTAGAGGGAGGATCTATGAGAAGGAGAGAAACTATCCAGAAGCGCTGCAGAGCTATGGCCTTGCAGCTTTTTTATTCAGACAGATAGATGATAAATATAACATGGCAAGGATGGAGGAGGCTGCTGGCTCCATATATCTGATACAGGGTAATAAAGAAAGGGCAATAGAGTACTTTCAGAGGGCAAAGGCAAAGTATGCAGCTCTCTCCTATAGAGACTTCATCGCTATAGATGAGAAGATTAAGAAGGCTCAGATTTAAAGTTAAGAGCTAATAGTTAAAACTAAGGGCTACTGCCATTATCTCATGGAGCTATGACAAAAAGGAATAGAACTATTTGAAGAAAAAGTATTTTAATGAATAACTCTCTCTTTTTCCTTATGAAAGCTTTTGTTGCTGTTGCAATGAGCGTTGCACTGCTTTTTTGTTTGCCCGTGATGTTACCAGCGAATGCGCAGGAAGCTGTTCCCGCTCCTGCACCACTGCCGGAAGAGCTGGAGGATTATTACTGGTCTTTGAGAACAGAGAACAACTACTGGCTCACATCAATATTGCTGGGCATATCACTTAACCCGGGCATAATCTTTAGACATGGTCTCTTTTCACCATATGATGAATTCCAGTGGCTGAAGTTTGCGATAGAGCATGATGCAGGGCTTCTTGGAACGGAAACATCGAAAATGGCTGGAGAATATCTTGAAGAAAATGTTATAGAGCCCATAAAGAAGGATAAAGCGATAAAGATGATGAATGGGCATGTAGTGACAGAGGAAGAGATAAAGAGCAAATACGCCTATCTCAACCTCAGCGAAGAGGAGATGGATCGCCTTGTTCTGGCAGAGCTTTTGTTTTTGTACGTGAGGGAATATGTCTACTTCCCTCCTGGAAAAGCTCCCGACAACAACAGGTATGAAGAGAGCGTCTCGCGCTCTTTCTTGCCTGCAAACGAGCAAATGATATCTTTCTACGCCAGTATGGGCCTTCCGCAGGTCCTCTCTTTCCCTGCTGAAGCAATATCAATGCAGCAGGGCATATGCTGGCAGCAGGCTACAGCCTTGGCAGCGCTTTATAAGATGACAGGCTATGACTTTGCTCTCTACCTTGTGCCCGCTGCCCCTTGCAATCCTTTGGGTCTTTTGGTCTGCTCAATTCCATATCCCCTTGGTGGTTATCACGGAGTAGTTATGCTCAAAGATGAATGGGGTCTTGATGCACCACACATGTCTCTGGAGGAAGACAGCATGGGCAATGAGCTTGGAGGAGAGTATCTCATGCTCGATCCTATGTACG